>CAZRTG010000140.1:0-9541 GCA_964602895.1 uncultured Wenzhouxiangellaceae bacterium | reverse complement strand
TTTTTGTTTGGCGTGCTCTGAGAATTCATGGATGAATTATTCAGAGCTTCCTTAAGGTATTTTCCATTTAGAACTACCAGATCATCGGATTACCGATGATCTGGTTGTTCTGGCTTTTCCTCCGGAACCGGCAAACAATAACCTTGATAAGGGTCTGTGCAAGCGCTATTTCCGATCCGGGCAACGTAATACAATCAGCTTTCGCTGGGAGTCTAAAGCAGGTTGTCCGTGGCTTTTTTAAATGAGCTCAAACGTCGTAATGTCATTCGTATGGCGCTGGCCTATGGAGCAATATCCTGGTTACTGATCCAGGTAGCGGAAACCCTTTTTCCATTGTTCGAATTCGGCACGACACCGGTCCGCATCATAGTGATCGTACTGGCTATCGGCTTTATTCCTGCCATGATCCTCAGCTGGGTGTTCAGACTTACTCCCGGCGGCCTGATGAAGGAAGCGGATGTTGATCCGACGCTACCGGAAATACCCGAAACGCACAAATCCATGGACCGTATCATTATCCTGGCCCTGGTTTTGGCACTGGCTTACTTCGCCATTGATAAATTCATAATTTATCCACAAAAAGCAGCGGCCCTGCAGCAACAAGCCGCCTTGCAGCTGGAGAATGCACGTAAAGCGGGGCGCAGCGAGGCACTGGTAGAGTCTTATGGCAATCTGTCCATCGCAGTGCTCGCCTTTGAAGATATGTCGCAGACGGGCGATCAGGAATATCTGTCAGATGGCATTGCGGAGGAATTACTCAACCTGTTGGCCAGGATTCCACAATTGCGGGTGATTTCCCGTACATCGGCTTTTTCCTACAAACATAAAGATGTGCAACTGGCGCAAATCGCCCGCGAGCTGAACGTAGCACACATCCTCGAAGGTTCGGTGCGCAAATCCGGCGACCGCGTACGGGTAACCGTGCAATTGATCGATGCCCGCAACGACACTCACCTGTGGTCCGAAACCTATGACCGAACCCTGGATGACATTTTCATGCTACAGGAAGATATTGCAACAGCAGTGGTACAGCAATTGAAAGTCACCTTGCTGGGTGATGCTCTGGAGCGCGAACGAATCGATCCACGTGCTTATGCGCTGTATTTGCAGGCGCGCCACCTGGCCCGACTGGGCACGGCCGAGGGTTACGATGATTCCATTGATCTGTACCGGCAGGCACTGGCAATTGACCCTGCCCTGCTGGCTGCACTGGACGGCCTTTCAGCCAATTACAGCAACCAGGCGAACAAAGGCTTGCGGCCTTTTGCTGAAGGCTATGCGCTGGCTCGCGAAGCCGCTCGGCAAGCGCTGGCCATCGACCCTGATTACGCACCCGGACACGCACGACTCGGCTGGATGGCAATGATTGAGGACAACGATCTGGTCCTGGCCGCCCGCCACCTGGAACGGGCATTGGAGCTTGAACCCAATAATCTGAGTATCATCGGCAATGCTGCAACCCTGTTGTTCAACCTGGGCCGATGGGAAGAATCGATTGCGCTGGATGAATATGTCAACGCCCGCGACCCGGTAAACCCAACCGGCTATGCCAACCTTGGCAAAGGTTACCTTGCGGTAGGTGAATGGGACGCGGCCATTGCTTCCTATCAGTCGGCCTTGCGGCTCAGCCCCGACCGCATCGGTGCACACTACTTTATGGGCATCGCTCTGCTGCTCAAAGGCGAGACTGAAAATGCCCTGCAAGCCATGCAGCAGGAACCGTATGAACTGCTCCGGCTGTTGGGGTTGAGCATGGTCAATTACTCACTGGGTCATACCGAGTCTTCAAACCTTTTGCTGAACAAACTGTTCAGCAAGCATGAATCGGATGCGGCCTACAATATTGCCCACGTGTTGGCGCACAGAGGCGAGATCGATGCCGCATTCGAATGGCTGGAAAAGGCCAGGACCTATGCCGATCCTGGCCTGGTCGATATCCTCGGCGAGCCCTTATTCCAGAATCTACACGGCGACCCGCGTTGGCTGCAATTCCTGACCTCCATCGGCAAGTCCCCCGAACAACTGTCGAGCATTCGCTTTGATGTCGGCAAGACTCCAGGCAAAAATTGAATATCCGATCTTTGCCCAGGACAAAGGTGACTCATTTCAATTTCCAGCCGGTAATAATGGCGTAGCCAACCCAAACAGCAACCAGGACTGCAGCGATGATACTGAACTCAATAGCTTGTTCGGAGCTCAACAGAGCCAGGGTGGGCAATGCCAGACCGGTAGCGAGTAACCATTTGAACATCGTCATACTGCTGTCCACGGCCAAGCCAAGAAAAACAAATCCACCGGCCCAAAATACAGCTTCAATTACGTAACTTCCTACCGGATCCTGTGAGCCCCAGATGGTACCGACCAGAATGGTCAGTATAAGCAACGTGGCCGCACTGGCCCTGAGCACGTGGTGTTTTGCTGCACTGTAAGCGGCACCCAATACGGCCTTGTCGAGTAACACATGATTGCTGCTCGCAGTTGCTGTTTGTTGCTGCAATGTCTGCAATTCTACCGTTCCGTTTTCCCAATTGATGCAATTTGATTTCATGATGTGCTCTCCCAAATATACTTACTGATAAGTAAGTTTAGTAGTCAAAATAATTTAAGAACTGATGCCCAGACCCAGACGGATTTGCTGGAACACGGGCTCCAGTATGTCCTGGCCCATGGCACGCGCCATTTGCCGGACACCCTGTATGGTTGCCAGAATGGTCATCGCTTTGACTTCACAATCGCCATCAAAGTGGAAAATATTCTGTTCGCGTCCCAGGAGTAAAACCTTGGTCAACCATTTACGCGAATAATCGAAAAATCGGTTATTGGCCGCTTTGATTTGATCCGGCAGTTCCCCGTAATCAATAGCCAGAGCACCTGCCAGACAAATGGGGCGGCCGCATTTACACTGATACCGGGCAAAATCGAACAAACCTTCCAACTGCAAGCGCGCATCCCCCCCTTCGGCCATAAACTGGGCTGTGCGGCGACGCACGCTCTCAAAATTATCATTCACCAGAGCCAGGATCAGGTCCATCTTGTTGGGAAAATGGTAATGAATGGCGGCATTCTTGATACCCAACGGTTTGGAGATATCCCGATAACTGAAGCCATTGAGCCCACGTTGCAGCATCAACTGATACGCACGATCAATAATCTGTTCTCTGGTGTTGGTTGGAGCAGTCATTTGCATCTCCTTACTTACTTGCAGGTAAGTATAGCCCCTAATCCTGCTTTGTCAACTTTTTTTAGGTAATGAATTCTCCCGTGCAAATCTGAAATCAACTTCTATACTTGCGTTGCCAACCCAATGAATTCGTGTGTAAGCAATCTGGCAAGGTTGGGAACAAAGAATTTTTCAACCAGACAGGGAGTAAGAGATCATGATTAAATTATTGATTTATATCTGTTTTATTTCATTGTCTTTTTCGTCAAATCCACTATTTGCAGGTGAATTGACAGGTCCTGTTTTTGGTATTGCCACCGCCCCTAATGGTGACATCATGGTTGCTGACACAGCGGCGGGTATTGCAGAATTCAATACTCAAAACGGCAATGCCACGTTCGAAACTGCCATGCCTGGGGTTACGGATATCAGCCCTATCGGCCGAGGCTCAATGTGGGTAGTTCGCACGGGAACTCACCCTGCAGGCGAAACCGACACCGGCCAGGGTGTGTATCGGGTTTCCCGTGGCAAAGCAAAATTGTTGGCCAACCTTTTCCAGTTTGAACTTGCCAATAATCCGCATCCAGGCCCGGGGAACCCGGCGTCAAATCCTTTTGACGTGCAATCTCTGGGTGGTGACGCGGCACTGATTGCAGATGCAGCGGCTAATGATCTTTTGTGGGTAGACAATAAGGGTCATGTTGAGGTCGTGGCCGTATTTCCCAATGAAGTTGTTTCGACAGGAAATATCAAAACTTTGCTGGGCTGCCCCGGGTCAGGCGCCCCTCCATGCAATCTGCCACCTGCGATACCTGCCCAGCCGGTTCCCACCAGTATCGCCGTTGGACCGGATGGTTATTATTACGTGGGTGAATTGAAAGGCTTTCCTGCACCACTGAATGAATCGAGGATCTGGCGCATTGCACCCTGGGCTTCATGGGCAAGCTGCGGCTCCAGCCCCGATTGCGAGATCGTATACGACGGCGGTTTTACCTCAATCATAGACCTGGCATTCGGACCCGAAGGTCTGCTCTATGTGGTTGAACTTGATGAACTCAGCTGGTTTACGGTGGAAAATGGCTCGGGTGTGGGTGGAACAATCAATGCCTGCGACCTGGATACACTGGATTGCATTGTGGTCGAAGACGGGATTCCAGCCATTACCGCTATTACCTTTGGTAAAAATGGCAGCTTGTGGGCAACCTGGAACGGTGCCGTGCCAGGGCAAGCCACTGTTGTGGAGATTCCGTAATTCTGATGTTTTAATTGCCAGGTTGAATGCTCAGGCAAATAGACCCCGGGTCAGGCCCGGGGTCGCTTGGCACCTTCATAAATTTATTGGACCACCTCAGGCTGAACCCCGGTCGGCAGCGAGGCTACCTCCTACACAAGAAAGCTAACAGCCTTGCAGGAGCGGGCCTTGCTCGCGATTCAACGGTTAGCCAATTGAATACAAACAACAAAGCTAACGGCTGACATACAGCAGAATCATTTCTTGCTACAAAGGCGAGGTGAAAGTTGGCGCAATAGTCAGGCAACTCAAGGTTGACGGCTGGGAGCAAGTCAGGATGAAGGGCAGCCGTTGCCAATTCCCACACCCAAAGAAGCCTGGGACCATAACCGTAGCGGGCAAACTCAGTTTAGAAACACCAACTGGCACACTCAAAAACATCCAAAAACAGACCGGACTGAAGTAGACTTGAATCATGAAATACGCAGTTGTCATCGAAGAAGGCAAAACCAGTTTTGGCGCCTACGTACCAGATCTGCCAGGTTGTGTTGCCGTTGGCGAGTCACGAACTGAAATTATTCAACTGATCCAGGAAGCCATTGAGCTTCATCTTCAAGCCCTACAGAATCAAGGAAATGCAATCCCCTTCCCGACTTCGACAACTGAAGCAGTCAACGTAACCGCCTGACCCAACCCGAACGATTGCCTGCATAAAGTCGATATCACCACCCCGAATACAAAGTTACCATCGGCGCTACGTTCCAGTACCATGGTGGTTATGACAACACATTCGTCATTACGCTTTCTGTTTTATGTATCGCAGGATTACTCCTTTGCGGTGCTACGGCCGCTGCAGGCGGTAGCTCTTGCCGCGGGTCACGAGGTACGGTGGCTGGTAATTGGTAATGCATCACCTGCCCTGCTGTTGCCGGACGAGCAAACGGTAACAGATATTCGTGCCGCCATAGCCTTTGCACCGGATGCCGTGTTTATTCCGGGTGATAGGGTTCCGGGGTTTCTGCCCGGTCTGAAAGTGCAGGTTTTTCATGGCATCAACGAAGATAAACGCGGCAATCAGATTCCGGAACGTGGCATGGTCGATTTGTATTGCACGCAAAGCAGCAGTCAAACGCAGATGCTCCGGCCGCTGGAGGCGCGACGCGGCTATTTTCGTGTGGTTGAAACCGGTTGGATGAAGCTGGATTCCATCCTGAATTTTCCAGCCAATGAGACCCGCTACGAACGGCCGCAAATCCTCTATGCGTCCACTTTCACACCGCGGCTATCAAGCGCGGAAGCCCTGTACGACGAAATCCACAGACTCAGCCAAAGCGATCGCTGGCAATGGTTGATCACCTTGCACCCCAAGATGGCCGAGGCAACGATTGCCAAATACCAGGCTTTGGAAAATGCCAACCTGAGTTTCTTTGGCACCGAACACGTGATTGAACTCCTGCATCGCGCCGATGTGATGGTGAGTGACAATTCCTCCATCCTGCAGGAATTCCTGATTCTCAATAAACCGGTTGTCACTTTCAAAAACCGTGCCCCGCGCGACTGCATGATCGACATCACCGAACCGCAGCAACTGCAGTCGGCCATCGAACGTGCGCTGGCACCCGATGCAGACCTGCAAGCCGCAATTCAGGCCTATGGCCCTGGCATCACCAACTTTCTCGACGGCGCCTCAGCTCAACGAGTGCTGCAAGCTGTTACCGAGATGCTCAACAGTGGCTGGCAGGATCGCAAACCCAAAAATATCCTGCGCAACCTGAAGTTGCGCCACGAACTGGGCTACTACGGAAAGTAACGGGATACAGGACTATCGCTGCCCGATGCCACATAACCTGACTGCCGAAACATTAAAAACAGGCCGGGTGGTTGTATCAACAGACGCATCCAGGTATTCAGAAGAAAAGATCAAATCAAGTTCCTCAATTATTTCCTTACCACTGAATTCGGCTTTCATTAAATAG
This sequence comes from uncultured Wenzhouxiangellaceae bacterium, assembly GCA_964602895.1. Taxonomy (GTDB): domain Bacteria; phylum Pseudomonadota; class Gammaproteobacteria; order Xanthomonadales; family SZUA-36; genus JAWXBM01. The sequence continues at coordinate 3,174 of CAZRTG010000140.1, read as the reverse complement.
GAATCAGTCTGGTAGATTTCCAGATTGACTAAAGGGGAAGCATTACCCTTTATGCTCAGGTGCAATCTATAGGGTATTTCGTCATAGACTGCATACAGGCGGATCAGCACGATATAGGTTTCAGCGTCCGGGTTTCCGGCACACCTCATCCGGGGATTTTTTCCCTGAGGCGTTAAAGTCCGGACTTTGGCTTCATTGTCATAGATCAGCCAGTCACTTTCAGGGAAGCTCACGGCTAACGCTTCCTTGCCGGACCTCTGGATATCCGGGAGAAGGTCGATGCAATCATTCAACATGCCATTGAGTTTGGCGGGGTAGCCGATGATAACGCCATTTCTTTCTCCCCAGTTATAGCGCAATCTTCCGCCAAAATTTTCCCCTGGCCCCGTTGCTTTCTTTTTCATGACCAGTTTGATGGACGCGCCGAAAAGTCTGCTCAGGCCGATGCGGTAGCTTTCACTTCCAGTATCGGGATCAAGACCGGAAATTGAGGCAGCCGTATTTATCGACATGTGCTCGATTTCATCTCAACCGGGCAGGGAATAGCCCAGCTTACGATCATGGTCAAGCAGTACTTCACGGGCTTTGCGGATGGAAGAGGTCAATTTATTCCGGATGAAGGTGGCAACTGCTTCAGCTCCAGAGTCTTTACGGGCAATCAATGATTTTTCAAAGGCACCCATGCAAATTTCCGGTGACAGTGTAAGCTCGCACAGTTCTCCGTTGTCTTTGATGAGGTCGAGGAATTCTCCAATCGGGATGGACTGATTCTCCACCATACCGAATAGTTCTTCCTGGCGGCTGCCTAAATAGGGCTCTGCCACGGTACGCAGAATACCTTCCTGTCCCAGAACTTTCTCCAGTGCCCGGTACTGATCTTGCCGGTTGGCTCTGAACCTATAAAAACAAAACTCCCGCGCACAGGGTTCATTGTCTATCACCAGCAGACCGCCCGGGGCCGTTACACGGATCAACTCGTTCAGGACCTGCTGCCAGCGCCAGGTGTGGTGCACTGCCGAGGCGATATACACCAGGTCAAAATGCCCCGTTTTCCAGGGCAAATCATGAAAATCGGAGGCGACCCTGCTCACCGCAGGGCTGTCGATACCCTGCTCCTGTGCGACTTGCTGACCCAGGGCCAGGGTGTCAACTGAAATGTCGCTCAAAACAACGTTCGCAGCGAATTGATGGGCCAGCATATAGCCGGAAATATGCGCATAGGACGCTACTTCCAGTACCCTCAACGGGCCACCATCGGGACGAAACTGCTTCAGGATGCGCCGGAGTTCATTGAAATGATGTGTGCTGGTTTCAATTATGCCCGGATCAAGTGTGATGGAATGCCAAAGCACTTCACCCAGGATATTATGAAAGGTATCCACTGCTTCCGCAGAGTCAGGCTGAGCGCTTGTCATGATTCCCGTTTGTTAAACTGAATTCATGATACTACTGGATTCAAGGGGTAATTATCACCCGGGTAAGGTCTTCCAGCCATATTCACGCAAACCCCGGTATAAACCCAGCGCCATGAGCAGGATAAGTACGGAAAAAGGCAGGCTGATGGAAATGCACATTGCCCGCAGAGAGACTGAGCCTCCGCTGACCATCAAGCCAATAGCAACCAGACCGGACAAAGTGCACCAGAACATGCGTTGTGATACCGGTGAATTCAGTTTGCCACCGGCGGTAATGGTGTCCATGACCAGCGAGCCCGAATCAGCGGAAGTGATGAAAAATATGGCGATTAGCACTACAGAAAGGGCCGATGCCATACTGGTAAACGGCAGTTGCTCCAACATTTTGAACAAGGCAAGTTCCGGGACTGCATTCGCTACTCCGGTATAACCTTCTGAAAAATACTGTTCCAGAGCCGTTCCGCCGAACGTCGACATCCATACAATGCCGACGACAGAAGGCACCAGCAACACACCAATGATGAATTCCCGAACCGTTCTGCCATAACTGACTCTGGCTATGAACATACCCACTAACGGAGACCAGGAAATCCACCAGGCCCAATAAAAGGTCGTCCAGCCATGGACGAAATCGGTATCTTCCCGACCAATCCAATTGCTCAGGCTGGGTAAATGCATCACATAATCTTTAACAGAACCCAGCATGATGCCCAGAATCGCCAGGGTCGGCCCCACCGTGATGACAAACAACAGCAGTATGAATGCCAGGCCAATATTCAACTCACTCAGCCGCCTGACACCGCGATCCAGGCCGGCATGCACCGACAGCAAAGCAATCCCGATTATGGCCAGAATCAGCAGGATTTTGGTCTGTATGCCGGTCCTTACACCAAACAGATAATTCAATCCGGCAACCATCTGCTCGGCACCAAAACCCAGGGAAGTGGCCAAACCAAACAAGGTTGCCAGCACCGCGATGATGTCGATGATATGCCCGACAGGGCCCCATACAATCGAGCCGAACAGCGGATAAAAAGCCGAACGCGGCGTCAGTGGCAAGCCCTTGTTAAAGGCAAAAAAAGCCAGTGCAAGGGCCACCAGCGCGTACACAGCCCAGGCGTGCAAACCCCAATGGAATATGGCGGCAGACATGCCGGCAGCTCTGGCTTCAGCAATGTGGGAGGGGTCGATACCCAACGGCGGATTAATGGTGTGTGAGACCGGCTCCAAAACCCCAAAAAACATCAGCCCGATTCCAACCCCGGCCGAGAACAACATGGCAAACCAGGTCAGCCGTCGGTAACGGGGAACAGCATCCGGTCCACCCAACCGGATGCGGCCCAAGCGCGATACGGCCAGGTAAAGCAGAAACACCAGGTAGAGGTTTACCACCAGAATAAAAAACCAATCAAATTTCGTGGTGATCCAGACACGAATCCCGACGAAAAAGCCCGCAAACCACTGCGGCATGATCAGGGTGGCAACCACCAGCATGATCGCCAACATGGCTGAAATGACGAATACAGGAGGGTGAAAATCGAAGCCGAGCACACTCGCATTGTCTTGCCCGATTCGATACCGGGTACTGACTGATCGTTGTCTATTCACCTCACCTATTTTTACACGTATGGCTTTGGATGTGTGAAAAGCTGGCCACATCCATGGCAACGGATGCTTCTTCAACAGGAATCAGAGGCGTTTAAATGGTGCCGACAGGGTGATTCGAACACCCGACCTACGCATTACGAATGCGCCGCTC
>CAZRTG010000139.1:0-9858 GCA_964602895.1 uncultured Wenzhouxiangellaceae bacterium | reverse complement strand
ATAAAAAGGCCAGCCGCGTGGCTGCAGAAGGCAAAATTGCCCAGGCCCTGTCAGACGATGGTCAACAAGCCGTTATGGTCGAAGTCAATTGTGAAACCGACTTCGTTGCCAAAGACGACAGCTTCAACGCATTTGCTGATGCCGTTGCTGCCAATGCATTGGCCAGCAATGCAGCAGATGTGGCCAGCCTGATGGAAACGACCCACAACGGGACTACCCTGGAAGAAGCACGCCAGACGCTGGTTGCCAAGATCGGTGAAAATGTTCAGGTACGTCGTTTCGAACGTACAAAAACCGATGGCACCCTCGGTGCCTATCTGCATGGCGGTAAAATCGGTGTGCTGGTTGATCTGCAAGGCGGCAACGCCGAGCTGGCCAAAGACATTGCCATGCACGTGGCGGCATTAAGCCCGGCTTTTGTTTCTGAAAGCGATGTTCCGGCTGACTTCCTGGCCAAGGAAAAAGAAATCCTGTTGGCCCAGGTAGAAGACAGTAACAAGCCTGCCGAAATCATTGAAAAGATGGTCAGCGGACGTTTGCGCAAACAATTGGCCGAGATCACGCTGCTGGGCCAGCCATTCGTAAAAGACGGTGACATCACCGTGGCGAAATTGCTGGAACAGAACAAGGCCAGTGTTAAAGGCTTCAGTCGCCTGGTGGTGGGTGAAGGCATCGAGAAAAAGGAATCCAACTTTGCAGACGAAGTCATGCAACAGGTGAAAGGTGGCTGATAAAGTTTATTCGCGTATCCTTTTGAAACTCAGCGGCGAAGCGCTGCTGGGTGATGAAGACTATGGTATCGATCCGAATATGATTCATCGGATCGCTACGGAAATTTCCGATGTCATTAAAGCCGGCGTGGGCGTTGCTGTCGTTATTGGTGGCGGCAACATCTTCCGCGGCGCCGGATTGGCCAAGTCCGGAATCGACCGGGTAACGGGCGACCACATGGGCATGCTGGCCACCGTCATCAATGCACTTGCACTTCAGGATGCACTGGAACGTGTGGGCTGCGCAGCCCGTGTCATGTCTGCCATTTCGGTACATGATGTGTGTGAAGACTATATAAGGCGCAGGGCCATCAGGCATCTTGAGAAAGGCCGGGTGGTGATTTGTGCAGCCGGGACTGGCAATCCGTTCTTCACTACCGATACGGCAGCTGCCCTGCGGGCTGTTGAAATCGGAGCGGACATCCTGCTCAAAGCCACCAAGGTCAATGGCGTCTATGCTGCCGATCCTGTGAAAAACCCCAAGGCTGAACTGTTCGAAAGTCTGGGTTATGACCGTGTCATCGAAGACAAGCTGGGTGTGATGGACGCCAATGCCATCGTGCTTTGTCGCGACCAATCCATGCCCATACGCGTTTTCAACGTGTTTGATGAAGGCAATCTGATGAAGCTGGTCAGTGGCCAGAACGTGGGCACCCTGGTTTCCTGAACTGCACACATCGTATCGTGCCTTGGGCACTCACCCCATTGTGTTGACCTTACTGTTAGAATTTGCCCCCTGCGCTCGGCTATCATGCCTGTGTTGCCACCCATCCTGACAGGAGACATTGTAATGCTCGCCGAAATTAAAAAAGATGCCAAACTCCGTATGGGGAAAAGCCTCGATACCTTACGCCACGAACTGGCAAAAATTCGTACCGGCAGGGCCCATCCCAGCTTGCTGGAACACGTTCAGGTGGATTTTTATGGCAGCATGGTGCCGATCAGCCAGGCCGCCAATGTCGCGATTGATGACGCACGCACACTGAGCGTTACGGCCTGGGACAAGTCCATGGTGCCGATTATTGAGAAAGCCATCCTGACTTCTGATCTGGGCCTGAATCCCAACACAGCAGGTCAGACCATTCGCATTCCCTTGCCCCCTTTAACCGAAGAGCGTCGCATAGAACTCACCAAGGTAGTACATAACGAAGGTGAAAATGCCAAGATTGCGATCCGCAATATCCGTCGTGATGCCAATAACACACTGAAAGAGTTGTTAAAGGAAAAGGAAATTTCGGAAGACATGGTGCGTAAAGCAGAAAATGAAGTGCAACAACTCACCGATGATGCGGTAAAGAAAGTTGATGAGATTGTTGCAGAAAAAGAAAAAGAACTGATGGAAATCTGAAGCAGCTTGTCAGCGCTTCAGATCAAATCAACCAGCCCTCTGCAGACAGCGCTGTCCCTATGAGCGAGGAACGCAAATTACCTGCACACATCGCCATTGTCATGGATGGCAATGGACGTTGGGCCGAGAACCGAAACCGTCCGCGTACCCTGGGCCATCAGGCAGGTCTCAAAGCATTGCGCCGCATTGTCGAACACTGCGGCCGCCTGGGCATTCCCGAACTCACCATTTTTGCCTTTTCCAGTGAAAACTGGAACCGGCCACTGAATGAAGTCAACCGCCTGATGGACCTGTTCATGAAAGCACTGGACAAAGAAGCCAGGGAGTTGCATGAAAATGGTGTCAAGCTCAACTTTATCGGAGATTTGTCGGCATTCTCTGCCGAAATGCAGCAAAGCATCGCACACGCCATGCAACAGAATTGTGAAAGCCAGAAGATGCAACTGAATGTTGCTGTCAATTACGGCGGCCGCTGGGATATTACTCAGGCTGCCCGTTCACTGGCTGAAAGCTGTATCCGAGGAGAACTGAACCCGGCAGATATCAACGAGTCCATTTTGGCTGAACGGCTCATGTTGAGTGGCCGCAATGATCCCGACCTGTTCATACGCACCGGTGGAGAAATGCGCATCAGCAATTTTCTGTTGTGGCAAAGCGCCTACACCGAATTTCACTTCAGCCCTTTGCTTTGGCCGGATTTCAGTCCGGACGCTCTGGATGCAGCCCTGGAAGACTATCTGGGCCGTGAACGTCGCTTCGGTAAAACCGGTAAACAGGTCAGGCTGCAGGTTTCGTGAGACATCACGGTGCTTAAAACCCGCATCATTACCGCTTTGGGTATTGCCCTGGCTGCCTTTATCGTACTGTTTGTTATCGAAGCAGCGGCTTTCCGTATCGCCATGGCAGCATTGCTGCTCGTGGGTAGCTGGGAATTTTCACGCCTGGCTGTTTTGGGTAAGACCGCGCGTACCGCACTGCTTGCGTTCCAGGCGCTGTTGCTTGCTCTGGCCTTGTTGTACTGGGATGCACTGACTTCGGTCGCCCTGCCCCTGTTGGTAGCCGCCTGCGCCAGTTGGTGTTTGATGCTGCTGCGCTTGATCGGATTCCAACCCGGAAATACCCCTGGACTGAATTATCGTATGGTGAGTCTTTTCAGTGCCCTGGCTGCCGTCAGTTATGCTTGGTTTTCCCTGAGTTGGCTGCGCGACCAGGCTGCAGGTGAGTGGTGGGTGCTGTTGTTGTTGATCACCATCTGGGCCGCAGATATTGGCGCTTATTTTACCGGCCGCAAGTTTGGCCGCAACAAACTTGCACCTGGCATCAGCCCGGGCAAAACCCGCGAAGGCTTGTTGGGGGGCATGCTGTTGGCACTGCTGGCTGCCCAATTGTTGTCATACTTCAGCGGCACATTTGCAACGCCTTCCTGGCCTTTGGCTTTGATTACGATAGTGACGGTACTGGTATCAGCCGGTGGCGATCTGTTTATCAGCATCCACAAACGTACAGCAGGTGTGAAAGATAGCGGTCAACTGTTTCCCGGACATGGTGGCGTGCTCGATCGCTTTGACAGCCTGCTGGCCGGAGCGCCCTTTTTTGCGCTGGGCATTTTCATGTTCGGTAACTGATCATGAGTCTGGCCATCACCATACTGGGCTCGACCGGATCCATAGGCGTCAACACACTGGATGTCATTGCGCGACACAGCGAGGATTTTCATGTTCTGGCGCTGACTGCCAACCGCAATGTCCAACTACTGGCCGAGCAGTGTGCCCGACATGATGCCCGCTATGCGGTGATTGCTGATGTCACACTCGCTGCTGATTTGGGCAAAGCATTACGCCAGGCCGGCAGCACTGCGGAAGTGCTGGCGGGCGATGAGGGGCTGCTTGCAGCCGCTACACTTACCGAGGCCGATATCGTCATGGCGGCAATTGTCGGCGCAGCCGGGCTGAAACCCACACTGGAAGCCGCCAAAGCTGGCAAGAAGATATTGCTGGCCAACAAGGAATCGTTGGTGATTGCAGGTAGCTTGTTCATGCAGGCTGCAAAAGATGCGGGGGCTATCGTGTTACCCGTCGATTCGGAACACAATGCCATTTTCCAGTCGCTGCCTGCGAATTGGCAATCCGGGCTTGAAGCCTGCGGTGTGGAGCGCATCATCCTGACTGCCTCCGGCGGGCCTTTCCTCAACACGCCATTGGCAGATATGTCCAATATAACGCCTGACCAGGCCTGCAAACACCCTAATTGGGAAATGGGAAGGAAGATTTCGGTCGACTCGGCCACCCTGATGAACAAGGGTCTGGAGTTGATAGAAGCACATTGGTTATTCGGAGCGAAACCCGACCAGTTGGAGGTGGTTGTACACCCTCAAAGCATCATCCATTCCATGGTAGCCTATCGTGATGGTTCGGTGCTGGCGCAACTGGGTACACCCGATATGCGTACCCCCATCGCCTATGCTCTGGCCTGGCCGAAACGCATTGAAGCCGGGGTTGAGCCGCTTGATTTGACGCGCATGGGCGACCTGACCTTTCGTGAGCCCGATCTGAACCGTTTTCCGTGTCTGGGACTGGCCTATTCTGCGATGCGTGACTCAGCCAGTGCACCCATTATCCTGAATGCTGCCAATGAAGTTGCTGTACAGTGTTTTCTTGACAGCCAGATTCGATTTGATCAAATTACCGCAGTGGTCAGTCAGGTGCTGGAACGCGCCGAACGCAGTGCGGTCAACAGTCTGGAGGATGTTTTGGGTCTGGATCGGGCAGCACGGATACAGGCAATGGAAGTCATCAAGCAATGGAAGTGATACGGAAAATTTATGGGTGAAGTACTGGGTTCTATCTGGTGGTTGCTGGTAGCGCTGGGACTGCTGATTACTTTTCACGAGTTCGGGCATTTCTGGGTAGCCCGCCGTCTCGGTGTGAAAGTATTGCGCTTTTCCATCGGCTTTGGCCCCCCACTTTGGAAACACATTGGCAAGGACGGTGTGGAGTACGTGCTTGCAGCCCTGCCTCTGGGTGGCTATGTCAAAATGCTGGATGAACGTGAAGGCCAGGTCGAAGAAGTCGATCAGGGCCAGGCATTCAACCGTAAACCCATCTGGGCGCGAATTGCCATCGTTATCGCCGGGCCTGCTTTCAATCTGGTATTTGCCATTGCCGCTTTTTGGATCATGTTCATGGTGGGCATTCCTGAAAGCCGACCCATTATCGGTGAAGTCACCGGCATTGCCGCTGAAGCCGGATTGCAACCTGGGGATGAAATCCGCGTGCTGGATGGCTCGGTAACCAAAACCTGGACCCATGCCCTGCTTGGATTGATTACCCATGCGCTGGACCGGGAAGATGTGCCGATCACGGTCGCCAGCAAAAACGGTGATGAGTCACGACATGTGCTGAAACTGTCCGGACTGGGCGCCGAGTTCAATGAAGAAAATGCACTTGAAGCAATTGGTATCCAGCCCTGGCGCCTGGTTTTACCAGCCGTGGTCGGAGAAGTGACTGCCGACAGCGCGGCAGCAGAAGCCGGCATTTACAAGGGCGACCGCATTCTCAGCATTGCCGGCGAAGCAGTGCCGAGCTGGAATTATGTGGGTTATCTGGTGCAACAATACGGCCAGGCGGGAAAACCTTTGGCACTGACGGTAGAACGTGACGGCACCGAAATTCAGCTGGAGATTCGCCCACGTAAAGAAAGCACCGGCTGGTTTTCCAGCAGATTGCTGCTGGGTATAGCCAACCAGGAGATCTCAGCGGAACAGCGTACCGAATGGGAACGTTCTTCGGTCATCCTGAAGTTTGGTCCTGTGATGGGTTTGCAGTCTGCAGTGGGAGAAACCTGGCGGCTGACCACGGCTACTTTCGGCCTGCTGGGCCGCATGATTACCGGCAGTGCATCGGTAAAAAATCTGTCCGGCCCCATTTCCATTGCCCAATTTGCCAATTCATCCGCATCGCGTGGGTTGTCCAACTTCCTGTTTTTCCTGGGTGCCATCAGTCTCAGTCTGGGGATACTCAACCTGCTGCCCATTCCCGTGCTGGACGGCGGTCATCTGATGTATTACCTGATAGAATGGGTCAAAGGCAGCCCGGTCTCCGAAAGGGCACAGATGGCCGGTCAGTATTTTGGAATGCTGGCTTTGGTTGGCTTGATGAGCCTTGCATTTATTAACGACATTTTACGGTTGGTCGGATAAACTCCCTTCTTTCCGCGAGCAACTGCATCGGGTTTTGATCGCATGATAAAAAAAATAGCCTGGGTATTGGGATTAATGTTGCTCGCCAATACGGCGCTGGCGGCAGACCCTTTTATTATCTATGACATCCGCGTTGACGGATTGCAGCGTATTTCGGAAGGCACGGTATACAACTACCTGCCGCTGAATGTGGGCGACGAGGTCACTCCGACCAATACGCGCTCCGCCATACGCGAGCTGTACCGTACGGGTTTTTTCAAAGACATCCAGTTCGGTCGCGAAGGCAACATCCTGGTCATTACCGTGCTGGAACGTCCGGCCATCGCCAACATCAACATCACCGGCAACAAGGCCATTAAAGAAGCAGACCTGTTCCGGGTACTGTTTGATATTGGGCTGTCAGAAGGCGAGGTATTTGACCAACTGGTACTGGACCGGCTGCAGCAGGAACTGATCAAACAATACTTCAGCCAGGGGCGCTACGCGGTTTCAGTGGATGCCCGGGTTACCCAGTTGGATCGCAACCGGGTACGCATTGCCATTGTGATCGATGAAGGCAAGGTAGCCAAGATCCGGCATATCAACATCGTAGGCAATGAGACTTTTGACGACGAGGATATCCGTGAAGACTTTGAAGCGGACGTGGTGCCTTTCTGGAAATTCTGGTCCAAGGATGGCCAATACTCGCGCGAAAAGCTCTCCGGTGATGTGGAAAAACTGCGCTCCTATTATCTGGATCGTGGCTATGTAGACTTCAGCGTTGAATCCACCCAGGTCTCCATCGGGCCGGAAAAGAAAGATATCTACATCACCGCCAACGTGGTTGAGGGCGAGGTTTACAGTGTCGATGAGGTCCAACTCACCGGCGAGATGGTTATCGACGAAGGCACTCTGAAACGCCTTATTGTTGCCCAGCCCGAGGAGATTTTTTCACGCCGGAAAATTGAGCAGAGTGTAGACAACATCACGGCTGTGCTTTCAAACATTGGCTACGCATTTGCCAATGTGAACCCCATCACCGAAGTGGACAGAGATAACCGTCTGGTATCCATCAACTTCTTTGTGGACCCGGGCAAACGTGTTTACATACGCCGCATTCTTTTCACCGGCAACACCAAAACCAAAGATGAAGTCATACGCCGTGAAATGCGCCAGATGGAGGGGGCATGGTTCTCACAATCGGCCATTGACCGCTCCAAAGTCAGATTACAACGCCTGACCTATTTTGAGTCAGTGGAAGTTGAGACACCGCCTGTAGCAGGTACGGACGATCAGGTGGATGTCATCATCAAAGTGAGCGAGCGTCCAGCCGGCAGTTTCACCGTAGGCCTGGGCTTTTCTCAGGTCCAGGGCCTGATTGCCTCTTTGAGCGTGCAGCAGGATAACTTTATCGGCAGCGGCAAGCGGCTCGGTCTTGGCGTTTCTTACAGCAAGATCATCAAAAGCCTGAACCTGTCTTACGACAACCCCTATTGGTCTGAAGACGGCGTCAGTCGCGGATTCTACGGCCGCTACCAGGAATTTGACCAGGGCCGGGCAAACATCTCAACCTTCACCAGTAGTGAATATGCTGTAGGAATGAACTTCGGCATACCAATCACTGAGGTGGACTATCTGCGTTCCGGCTTTGGGTATCGCAGCTCACAGATCAATATTGGCTCCAGTCAGTGCACTGCTTTCGATGAAGATGGCTTCTGTACTGCGATTCAGATCAAACCAACTCCAGGCGACCCACTGTCCACTTCGATGGACTTTAACGGCGACGGCATATTGACCAAGAAGGAGCGTGAGTTCGACGTCTACGATCTCAGTGCCAGTTGGACCCGGGACAGCCGCAATCACTTCCTCAATCCATCCAGAGGCTCTTCACAAAGCCTGGTATTGCAGGTTTCGGCACCTGGCAGTACCCGCGAGTTTTACAAGCTGACCTATCGCGGCGCCAAGTACTGGCCCATCTGGGGCGGTCTGGTTTATTCCCTGCGCGGCAACTTGGGTTATGGCGATGCCTATGACAACTACGACAGCAAGTCATTGGCCAGCAAAAACCTGGAGGGCGACCAGCCACCGTATCCGCCGGCTGAGTCCTGTGACCCCAGCGACGTGGTGTTACTGGATACCGGCCTGCCATTTTATGAGCATTTCTACAGTGGTGGTGTACGCGACCTCAGAGGCTATGATGACAATACCCTGGGTCCCAAGGACAAATTCTGCCGATCGGTAGGTGGTGACCTGAAGGTAACCGGCGGTATGGAACTGGCCTTTCCCACACCGTTCATGGGTGGTCAAAGCGGTACCCGCATCGCCCTGTTCCTGGATACCGGCTATGTCTATGAAAACATTGATGCTTTTGATGCCGATAAATTACGTGGTTCATTCGGTCTCTCGGTTACCTGGGAGGCCCCAATCGGTCCCATCGTAATCAGCTATGCCTTCCCGTTCCGCGACAAACCAGGCGATCGTACCGAAGATCTGCAGTTCTCCTTCGGTACTACATTCTAAGGCGGCCCACTGAGGCAACTCTGAATAGCGCCATACCGGCATTCCCGGAACAGGTCAAACAAAAAGCGGACCCCAAATGACAATGGGTGTTTGGTTTCGCGCTTGCTTGTTTCGCGTGTACAATACGTAGTATGCGGAAATGTGTCCGATTCATTGCTATTGTCTGTTGCGGTCTGGCGCTGAGCGCCAGTGCCTACGGGCAGTCATTGCGTGTGGGTTATGTGGACATGAAGAAGGTACTGGACAATGCACCACAGGTGGTTTCCGGCCGCCAGACCCTGGATCTGGAATTCCGTTCGCGCAGCGAAGCCATTGAAATTGATGAGTTTCGTGTAAAGACATTGGAAGATCGTCTGGCCCGTGGTGACCTCACCCAGGATGCCGCCTTACAGACCGAACGCGAATTTCGTGAACTGCAGCGCAGCATCAACCGTCGCAAAGAAGACCTGCGCGATGAGCTGTCTTTCCGACGCACTGAAGAAGTACAAAAACTGGAAGAGGAAATCAACCTCGCTGTACAGGAAATCGCTGAACGAAACGGTTATGACCTGATACTTTCGAGCCCCGTTGTTTACGCCAACCCGGACCTGGATATCACCGACCTGATACTCGATCAGTTGGAGACCGAATTCGCAGCGGACCAACTCGAGCAGTTGAATCGCTGACAGTTTGTCACGGATGGTGACCTCCCGGAGCAAGTACAGCCTGTCGCAACTTGCCGAGCATTTCAAACTTGAGCTACACGGCAACCCCGGGCATCTGGTAGATGGCGTAGGCACATTGCGCGATGCCACGAATTCGCAGGTCAGCTTCCTGGCAAACCCGGCATACCGGAGTGAACTGGCGGGCAGTTCAGCCGGCGTCGTGGTGGTAACAGCTGAAGATGTTGAGTCCTGTCCGGAAAACTGTCTGGTCGCTGCAGACCCCTACCTCGCTTATGCCCGTATCGCCGCACTGTTCGCACCACAAACCCGACAGGAGGCCGGCATACACCCCTCGGCCTGTATTCATCCGTCGGTAAAACTGGGCACTGATGTTGCCAT
>CAZRTG010000138.1:0-9972 GCA_964602895.1 uncultured Wenzhouxiangellaceae bacterium | reverse complement strand
GACATAAGTAAATGAATAATATAAAAATACTTAAAAAACAGTATCTTACACGATTATCACCAAATTAGCAAGAATGATGCTGGTGCCATGTTGCCTTCTATGGGCCAAAGATTGGAATAGAGCGGGATACGCGGCTGGTTTTGAGAATTTACTCTGGCGCTTTCCCCAGACCCCACCACTATATAATCATGCCCATGACCCAGGAACAAATCGAAATCCTGTTAATCCTTGGTGTGACCATCGGCATATTCCTATGGGGACGCTGGCGGCATGATTTGGTCGCCTTTGCTTGCCTCTTGGTTTGTGTGTTTGTTGGTCTGGTACCCGCAGCAAGTGCTTTCAGCGGGTTTGGGCACCCTGCGGTGGTCACTGTTGGCTGCGTGTTGATCCTGAGTTGGGGTTTACAGGACACCGGTGTAGTGGATGTGCTGACACGACGCGTACTGCCTACAAGCACTGGCCCCATGCTCACCATCGCAGCGATCACGGGTCTTGGAGCAGTGCTCTCTGCTTTTATGAATAACGTTGGTGCCATGGCTCTGCTCATGCCGGTAGCCATTCAGATTTCCAAGCGTCTCGAACTGCCTCCCGGAAAAGTGCTGATGCCTCTGTCTTTTGGAACCATTCTGGGCGGTATGACCACACTCATTGGTACACCCCCCAACCTGATTGTTTCCGGTTTTCGTGAGGCAGCCGGAATGGGCAGCTTTGGCATGTTTGATTTCACTCCGGTTGGGCTGGCGATTGCCGGTGGTGGAATTCTGTTCGTGGCCCTGCTGGGCTGGAAAATCGTTCCGGCTCGGGAACACAAAGGCGTTGACAGTTTTGAAACGGGCGCGTATCTCACGGAAGTACGGATCGTTGAAGGCTCCAAGAGTGCGGGCAAGACCCTGCGAGAGCTTGATGACGAACTGGCAAAGTCGGATGCACAGATTATTGGCATGGTCAGAAATGATTTTCGTATATCTGCACCGAACGCTTTGCGTGTGCTTCATGTTGACGATATTCTCATTATCGAGGCAGACCCGGAAACACTGATGTCTTCTCTGTCTTCGCTTGGCCTGGTGCTTGAAGAGCAGCAAGAGGTAAAGGCAGAGCAGGCCGATGGAGAAGCTGAAACAGATGATGACGCACCCGGCCCTGCAACCAAAAAGGTCTCAGCCAAGGATCAGGATCCGGAAGCCAGGGAAGTTGTGTTGCGTGAGTTGGTGGTCAAACCCAACTCATTGTTGATCGGGCGCTCTGCAACCGATGTTCAACTGCGCACCCGTTATAACCTCAACCTGCTGGCGATTTCGCGCCAGGGACAACGTTCCATCAGAAGATTGCGCACGGCTCTGTTCGAGCCGGGCGATGTGTTACTGATGCATGGCGCGCCCGGCGCTCTGGCGGGGTTTGCGTCGGAGTCAGGTTGCTTGCCATTGGCAGCCCGCGATTTGAGTATACCCAACCGGGGCAAAGCCATTGCCGCCGTGACCATCATGGTATTGGCTATTGGTGTGGCGGCACTGGGCCTGATGCCTGCCGTTATCGCCTTTGCCACCGGAGTGCTGCTCTACATGCTGTTCGGGGTTATCCCCCTGCGACGGCTGTATGACGCCATTGATTGGCCAGTTATCGTGTTACTGGGTGCCCTGATACCGGTTGCAGTCGCCATGGAAACCACCGGTACGGCTGATCTGCTGGCAAGGAGCCTGCTTGAGGATCTGGCGCAAGGCCGACCTGTGATTGCACTGGCACTGATTCTGGTGGTTACCATGACGCTGTCGGATTTCATGAACAATGCGGCAACCGCAGCCGTGATGTGCCCCATTGCAATCAGCATCGCACAGCAGTTGGGCGTTAACATAGACACCTTCCTGATGGCAGTTGCTGTGGGTGCATCCTGTGCCTTTCTCACCCCGATCGGTCATCAGAACAACACCCTCATTTTGGGGCCAGGCGGCTTCAGATTCGGTGATTACTGGAAGCTGGGCCTGCCCACGGAAATACTCATTGTCGCGATCGGAGTACCGATGCTGCTGATGGTCTGGCCACTTTGACTTGCTTGAGAGAGTGCGGCGTCCAGCGGCGTAAGGCGGAGACAAAAATCATCTTGATCCTGGAGTAATTCATTGTCTGATGTGAAAAAGCTATTAAAGAAGCACCACCAGCTCAATCAATTGGATATGGCAAAGGTGAGCAGCCACGTGCAACGGGAAACCGATGACTGGGTGCTCAACACAGTCATGCTGGATGGCTATGATGTGCCTTTCAAATACAAACGAACAAAGGTGTTCAAAAGCCTGAAAGGTGCACGGGTGAATCTCACTTATTACCCTGAAACGCTGTCCATTGGTGGTATCGACTTTGAAACCATGAAAGTCGTGCGCATCCGACAGTCTTAGTCATACCACCCACCTCCGCACAACTCTGAAGCCGGGCAATCAAGACCAACGGGCTACAAAGGTTCGACCCCCAACTCCGAAGTCTAGTAAAATCGGCCCATTAATACCGGTTTGGCCTCCATCAGAAAATTCAGGATTACCATCCATGTCTTTGTTCGACGCTTTCACGCAGCCTAAATGGCAACACAAAAACCCTGAAATTCGCAAGCAGGCGATCTCGGAGTTGGACGATCAGGCAGTACTGCTTGAGTTGGTTTGCACAGACCCGGAGCATTCGGTACAGATGGCAGCACTGGCCAGAGTTGATCAAGCGGAACTGCTGGATGAACTGATCGAAAAGAAGCTCTCTCAACCTGTGTTAAGCCAGGCCAGATTACAACGATTGCAACAGTTGTTGCCCGGTTCAGCGGACCTGCAAGTAGGAATTTCAGCGGTATCGGATGAAACAGTGCTGTTGCAGGTTATTCAATTGAGTGACGATTTTGAGTTGACCGCTGCAGCGATCGGTCGTTTGGAAAACGAACAAACCCGCGCTGAACTGGCTCGCCAGCACCCGGTGGCCAAAGTCAGGTTGCATGCTGCTCAGAGTATCCACAGTCTGGAGGTGCTCGATCAGCTGATGCAGGTCTGTAAGGGTCGGGATAAAGCGGTGTTTCGCCACTGTAAAACCCTGCTGGATGCGGCGGAAGCCCGTAAGAAACATGCAGCCGAGCAGCAGCAGAAAATCAGCGATCTGTCAGTCCAAATGGATGGCCTGGCAAACTCAATGGACACACCTGTGTACGAAGGCCAGTACCGCTCATTGATGCTTGATTGGCAAACCGTGGAATCCGCCGCCACGCCAGCTCAGAAGGCCGCCTTTCAGCGTAATCAAGCCATTTGTGGTCAACGGCTGATTGCGATCCAGGAAGAGAAAGCAGAAGCGGTACGTAATCAGGCGGAAGTTGCCGCGGCACGGGCGCAATTCTCAAGGATTCTCAATGAACTGGATGAGTTTGAATCGGCTTTAAACACGCCTGCTGACAAAGCCGCCTTGTCAAGTCTCGCTGACACCCTGAAAGCATTCGAAACACGCTGGCAAGAAGCACATCAGATCAGTGCAGCAGCGACGGAATCGACCAGGGCGTTTAAAGCCAGGGTTCAAGCCATGCGGGATATTGCCGGCACAGCGCAGACGCTGTTGGAAAAACAGGGCAGAGTCAGCGCATTACTGAATCAGGCGAACAAGCTGGATGCCAAAAACTACAATCAGTTGGAAAAGCAGATCGCGGAACTGAAGAAGTTCCTGGCTCACCTGACGTGGCCGGAGTCCACTCATCTGGAAGCACCGCAAGCGATCGGCCAGTTGCAGGACGCTTTGCAAGCGCTGAACAAACAGCTCAAGGAACTGGATCAGGAACAGCCAAAGCGGGTGGCCCGTTTGAAAGAATTGACTGCAGCCATGGGGTTGGCGCTGGATCAGGAGCAGCCCAAGGAAGCTGATCGGGCCCTGTCCAAAGCGCGCAAGCTGCTGATATCGCTGCCATTGAAAAGCAAGCAGAAATTTGAGCAGGAGCTTGGCCCTTTAACGGCACGCCTGAATGAGTTCCGCGACTGGCAAAACTTTGCCATCGAGCCCAAGAAAGAAGAGCTCTGCACCCGGATGCTGGCATTGATCGGCAGCACCGATGATGTCGAGTTACTGGCGTTGAACATCCAGTCACTGCAGGCCGAGTGGAAGCAATTGGGGCCCTTGCCGCATGTGCGTGAAAACGAGCTTTGGACCCGGTTTAAAGCCGCCGCTGATGAGGCCTGGAAGCCCTGCAAGGCAGCCTTTGCCTTGCAGGCAGAGCAAAGGCGGAAGAATTTTGTCGAGCGCATGAAGCTGGTTGATCAGTTGAAAGACTACGAGGCGCAAATGGCCTGGCCGGATGTCGAAGGAACGCCAGCCCGACATGAGGCAGCAGAAAGCGGACCAAAACCCGATTGGCCTCTGGTACAGAAAACCCTTGATGCCGCGCGTGCTGCATTCCGTAGTTTTGAACCGGTTGAACCCAAAGCCGAGCGCACCAGCCAGAAAGCATTTCGCGAAGTGTGTGATCGTATTTACAGTCATATTCATGCGGAATACCAGCGCAATATCGCCCGTAAGCAGGACTTGAAAGAGCGTGCGCTGGCTTTGGCTGAGCAGGATGACCTGCATCAAGCGATAGCCACTGCCAAACAACTACAGGCTGATTGGAAGGCTACCGGAATGACGCCGGTAGCTGTCGATCGCAAGTTGTGGACGGAATTTCGTGCCGCATGCGATGCCGTATTCGCGCGACTGGATCAGGAACGAGTTGCACAGAAAATGGAAACTGCAGCCCAGGTTCAACAAGCGGAAGCACTGCGCGACCAGGCTAAGGCGCTGTTGGTAAATCCTGAAGAATCAACCATAGCGCATTTGCCGCGCAGCATTGCCGAATTGAAAGCAGAAATTTCGGCCATCGACTTACCACCGTCAGTGCAACAAGGGCTGAGCAAGCAATTGCAGGTGCTGGAAGCCCAGGCACGTGATCTGGTCAAACAGGCGCGCCAGCAACAGGAGCAGCAAGCATGGACGCAACTCGCTGACCGGATGCTTGACAGTTCAAAAACCCAATCGGAATCACAGCCCGAAGCTGTGCCGGAGGATGCCTGGGACAATCTGCCCAGGGGTATTGATAGCGGCATACTGCGTGAGTTCTCTGAAAAAGGCCCGGCAGCAGGGAATGATGAAAAATGTCGGGAAGCTTGCATCGCCCTGGAGGTTTTTGGTGAAATTGAATCTCCAGTGGAAGACAAACAGGCACGGATGAACTATCAGCTGGGCCGTCTGACCCAAGGGTTGGGCAAGCAGGTTCTGGAGCCTGAGGAAGAATTGTTGGGGCACATCAATGCGTTCATAGCCGTCCGGCCAACAACACCCTGGGTAAAGCGCTTTTGCTCCAGCTTGCAACAAATCCGTAACTGAACTCCCCAAACTTTCGGCAAACACGGAAATAGCGGCCTTTTCAGGCCAATCTTGTCAAGCCAGCAATGGTTTGTGGTAAAGTTCGCGCCAACTAAAAAGCAGTCAATTTCGGGAGTGTCATTAAATGTACGGAATAACAATCACCATTACAGCCTTGTCGCTGTTTGGACTGGCTGTCGCGTTCTTCTATATGAAGAAGGTGATCAATGTCCCGCTGGACATGGGTCTGAATGAAAAAGACGCCACGCGTTTAAGATTCATTCACGGTGCAATTGCCACGGGCGCCATGGCGTTTTTGAAGCAGGAATATAAATTTCTGACCATATTCATGGTGGTTTTTGCCGCCATCATCGCTGTTTTGATCGATGATGCGCACACTCCCGATATTCGCGAAGGTGTCTATACCGCCATCGCTTTTCTGTTTGGTGGTGCCATTTCCATTGCTTCCGGTTATATCGGGATGAAAGTGGCTACACAGGGCAATGCCCGTACTACCGTTTCTGCCAAGAAGGACATCTCACACGCTTTTGATGTGGCCATTAATTCGGGTGCGGTGATGGGCTTTGCGCTGGTCGGCCTGGCCACGCTGGGGCTGGTGGTGATTTACGTGGTGATGAGTGCGCTACTCTCCGAACTTGGCCCCGAGAGCAACCACGTGCTGATGGAAGTCATTGCAGGCTTCGGTCTGGGTGGCTCCACCATCGCCCTGTTTGCCCGTGTGGGTGGCGGTATTTTTACCAAGGCTGCCGATGTGGGTGCCGACCTGGTGGGTAAGGTTGAAAAGGGAATTCCTGAAGACGACCCGCGTAACCCCGCAGTTATTGCCGACAACGTCGGCGATAATGTAGGTGACGTGGCCGGTATGGGCGCAGACCTGTTTGGCTCCTGTGCTGAAAGTACCTGTGCTGCCATGGTGATTTCTGCCATCGCGTTTGCCTACGACCCCAACGCCTTGCTTTACCCCATCCTGATCAGCGCGGTGGGCATTCCCATCAGCCTGCTGACCAAGCTGCTGGTGGGCGTTAAAACCGAAGATGATGTCGCACCTGCCTTGATGAAACTGTTGGTCATTTCCAGCGCCTTGATGGCGGTGGTGATGTACTTTGTTACCAAGGCCATGATACCTGCCGCCTTTGAATTGGGTGGCGAAACCTACTCCAGTATGGGTGTTTACTGGTGTTTCCTGTCTGGCCTGGTGGCTGGCCTGGCGGTGGGACTGCTCACCGGTTATTACACTTCGGAAAAATACAAGCCCGTTCAGGAAGTTGCCAGGTCTTGCGAAACCGGTGTCGCTACCAACATCATTTATGGTCTGGCGCTGGGTTATAAAAGCACGGTGTTGCCCTATATCTGTATCGCAGTGAGCATTTTTATATCCTGGGGCCTGGCCGGTATGTACGGCGTTGCCATCGCCTCGCTCGGCATGTTGGGCACACTGGTCATCGCTTTGACCATCGATGCTTACGGTCCGGTAGCGGATAACGCCGGAGGTATCGCGGAAATGGTTGGGCTGGACAAAGAAGTACGTCGTCGCACCGACATTCTCGATTCTGCCGGTAACACCACGGCTGCGATCGGCAAGGGCTTTGCCATTGGTGCGGCCATCCTGACTTCGTTGGCTTTGTTTGCAGCCTTTATTACGGCATCCGAGAAACTGATGGGCAAGCCCATCGCCATGAGCCTGCTGGACCCGCTGGTTTACACCAGCGTGTTTCTCGGCGCAGTACTGCCTTTCCTGTTTACTGCCATGACCATGAAGTCGGTAGGTAAAGCGGCATTCGCCATGATCGAAGAAGTGCGTCGTCAGTTCAAAACCATCCCTGGCATCATGGAAGGCACCGGTCAACCCGATTATGCCCAGTGCGTTGCCATCTCCACCCAGGCCGCCTTGCGGGAAATGATTGCGCCGGGCATTTTGATCATGGGCACTCCGCTGATCACTGGATTCCTGTTTGGCGTCGAAGCCGTTGCCGGCCTGCTGGTGGGTTCGCTGGTTACCGGTGGCGTTCTGGCCATTGCATCTTCCAACTCCGGTGGTGCCTGGGACAATGCCAAAAAATACATCGAAGCGGGTAACCTTGGCGGCAAAGGCTCGGAAGTTCACAAAGCTGCGGTAGTGGGTGATACCGTAGGCGATCCGTTGAAGGATACTTCCGGCCCTTCGCTGAACATCCTGATCAAGCTGTCAGCAATTCTCAGCCTGGTGTTTGCACCGTTCTTTGTTCAGTACGGTGGCATTTTGCTGGGTTAAGTCACGACTTCAGGAGCCTGTTCAGGCTCCAGGCTGAAAAACCCCGCCACGTGCGGGGTTTTTTTGCTCACTGCAAGGCCCGCATTGTTACTGTTTGTCCTGAATGTATTTTCGATTCAGGCTCATCGCAAAGGCACTCAGGCCTATCAGCAGGAAGCCCATCAGGATCAGGCCCAGCGCGTTTGCCAGACTGTCACGGAAGAAGTAGCCGGTAAAGGCCATCAGGGCGATCACGCTGGTGAACAACAGGGTGCGGCTTTTAACCACCGTGCCCAGGTACATAACGCCTGCCGCAATGCCGAAGTACACAATTTCCAGCAGGGAATTTTCCAGCAGGTCAAAAGCACCGTAGAGCAGAAATACCGATCCGGCCAGGTACCAGAAGGGTGTGATGGGCTCATGTGCGGTTTTGCCGATCACCCAGGACAGACTGATCAAGCTGATGCCCAGGGCAAGTGCCACGAGGGCAAAATCGATATGCAGGATGTCGCACAAGGTGCCAAAACCAGCCGCGCCAAAAAACAGGGAAGTAAACAGCAGTACCGTGCGTCGTTTTGCCAGGAAAGTCAGAAACTGTTGCAACAGCATAACGACACACATGAACAGCAGGCCATGCTCCGGTTCGCCGCCGCGTGAATATTCGTTCAGCATGACCACCAGGCCGGTAGGCTGCAGCAGCGCCGCAATCAGCAACACGGGCGTTGTGACTTTGGAATACCGTTCGTCACCCATGGTGCCGAGTGCAAAAACAAAAATTGCAAATCCTGTACCCAGGGTGACCAGCACGCGAGTTGCAGAACCGAAACTGTCCCATTGCATGCCAATAAATATGGCGATACCCGCCAGCACCAGAATACCGCCCAGATAGGCCAGGATTTTGGCCACGATGCCGCTGGAGCGTTGGGCTGGATCGGCTTTCGACTCCGGTGTCAGTATAGGGATGATTTCTTCCGCTTTGAACTGGTAGCGACTGGCAATCTCGGCAATCTGTAACAGCGCCTCCTCGCGGCTGTTCATGGTGTGGAATCCTCCGCCACTATCCAGCCCATGAATCCCAGCTCATTCTGGTTGTAGTAGGGCTTGCCCGTGGGGCCAGACAGGTCAATGTAGTTACTGTCTTTTCTCAAAACGTAGTTACTTTCGTAACCACGGTTTATACCGAAAATCTCACCCAGCAGGCCACCGCGTCCACGGTAGCCCTGAAATTCAAACTGATAACCATCGGGCGATGTCTTGCGCTTGTCCAGCTTCAGCTTGCCCGCTTCTCCCAAGTCCAGTGCAACAGATTCTTCGAGGTCTTCCAGACCAACAGGCAGATCGAATGGAATTTCTTCAAAACGCTGATCCGCAACGTGGTAACGGAAAATGGTCGCACCCTTACGGCTGTTGTATTTAACGTCATCATTGTTGGGAATGGCCTTGCCAGTCAAATGGCCATTGCGAACTTCAAACGACAGGTAATAAGCGCTAGGGTTCTGATAGTCGTATTGATAGCCCACCAGCAGGAAATCATAGCGGGGCGGATCGCCGATTATTTTTGGTATGTTGTTGAGTACAAGAAATCCGCCAACCAACAGCATCGGTAATACGATGCCACTGACCAGAACGAAGTTATCCTTGATCCATTTACTCATTACCCTACCTCCCCAAATTTCAGCCCCAAATATCTCCGGTGGCCTGTAACAGCCACTAGAACAGCCCCTCAATCTCTCGCTTCTCATTGACGCGGATACTTTCTGAACTCGGGTTTCGCGGCAAACCGGGCATGGTCATGATCTCTCCGCAGATCACCACCAGGAATTCTGCACCGGCAGCCAGGTGGATTTCGCGTATCGGCACATCGTGGCCGGTTGGTGCACCCAATAACTGTGGGTCGGTTGAAAAGCTGTATTGCGTTTTGGCCATGCAGATGGGGAAATGGCCGTAGCCTGCCTCTTGCAGTTGTATGAAACGATCACGCACTTTTTTATCTGCAATGATGTCTTCAGCACCATATATGGTGCGAGCAATATGCCGGGTCTTGTCCCACAGGCTCATATCATCGTCGTACAGGGTTCGGAACTGGGATTTTTGTTCGGCAATCATGTCAACCACAACTCTGGCCAGATCGCAGGCACCTTCACCGCCTTTTTCCCAATGTGATGAAACCGTGCATTCCACACCCATGCCGGCGCAGAATTCCTTTATCAGGGCATGTTCTGCTGCCGTGTCCAGCGTAAAGTGGTTGATGGCCACTGTCACCGGCACGCCAAACTGGCCCATATTGCGGATATGCCGCCCGAGGTTTTTGCAACCCTTACGCAAAGCATTCAGGTTCTCTTTATTGAGTTCTTCCTTTCTTACACCGCCGTGCATTTTCA
>CAZRTG010000137.1:3140-9993 GCA_964602895.1 uncultured Wenzhouxiangellaceae bacterium | reverse complement strand
GGCATATCGGCAGCATGGCTGCCTCCTACAGGGGTATTGTGTGGGAGCGAGCCATGCTCGCGATTCAGGCATATCGGCAGCATGGCTGCCTCCCACAGCATACCAGCCTCCCACAGCATACCAGCCTCCTGCATTAATAATTGCGGGTCAACGGATCAAAAAACAGCAACTTTTTGGCAATAATTAGCATCAACTTGGCAACTCCCGATTGTTTTCCTTGTCTGAAAAGTGCATAAATATCATAAGGGGAGAGGAATTTTCTCGAACCGAAACGGAATTTGACCCCTGAAGCTGCGGTTTTCAGTGGGGTTGTTCCGAAGGGTCCAGGCCAATAACTGGCTGGTGACTCGAATGTAACAGGAGATGGTTTAGTGAAACGAATTGTGATGATTATCGGGCTGCTGTTGAGCAGCTCATTGGTCTGGGCCACAGTACAGCCGGCCGAAACGCTGGAGCTCAAGCCCAGTATGGACCAGCGCTATGCGACCAATCTCGCGACCCGTTTCCTGACCAACTGGCATTACAAGGACACGCGGCTGGATGATGAGCTATCCCAGCAGATTTTCGACCAGTACATCAAATTGCTGGATCCAAACCGCAGCTATTTCCTGGCCAGCGATATCGACGCTTTTGCGCGTTACAAGGACAGCCTGGATGACGCACTGCGTCATTCCGACCTGCAACCGGCGTATGACATTTTCAATATCTACCTGGAGCGTGTACGTGAGCGCGTGGCTTTTTCGCGCAATGCGGCGCACCAGCCGATGGATTTCACCATCGATGAATACTACGAATACGATCGCAGCGAAGCGCCCTGGCCCGAAAACATGGCCGAGATGGATGAGATCTGGCGCAAGCGCGTCAAGAACGACTATTTGCGGCTGAAGCTCACCGACAAGGACGAAGCGGCCATTGCTGAAACCCTGGATGAACGCTATGACAATATGGAGCGGCGCATCAACGAGTTGAAGGCCGATGATGTGTTCCAGTTCTTCATGAACGCTTTTGCCCAGTCTATAGAGCCCCATACCTCTTATCTGTCACCGCGTACTTCAGAGAACTTCGAGATTTCCATGAAGCTGTCGCTGGAAGGCATCGGCGCACTGCTCAGCAGGGTAACGGAGTACACCACCATTGCCAGCGTGGTACCTGGCGGTCCTGCCGCCCAGGATGGTCGGCTCAAAGCCGGCGATCGTGTTACCGCAGTAGGCCAGGGCAAAGACGGCAAAATGGTGGACGTGATTGGCTGGCGCGTGGATGACGTGGTCGAGCTGATTCGTGGCCCCAAAGACACCATTGTCCGGCTCGATGTTCTGCCGGAAGATGTCAGCGTTACCGCTCCACCTACCCAGATTGAAATCGTTCGCAACGAGGTCAAACTGGAAGAGCAGGCTGCCAAGAGCAATGTCATTGAAGTGCCGATTGATGGTACCGACCAGGTGCAGAAAATCGGTGTGATCAATCTGCCGGTGTTTTACCTGGATTTCGAAGGTCGTGCGTCCAACAAGCCGGATTACCGTTCCAGTACGCGCGATGTGCGTGCGCAGATTGAAGACCTGAAAGAGCAGGGCGTTACCGGCATCGTCATCGATCTGCGCGACAACGGTGGCGGTTCATTGCTGGAGGCTACCACCCTGACCGGCCTGTTCATCGACCGTGGCCCGGTGGTGCAGGTACGTAATGCCAACGGCCGCATTTCCACCGAGGAAGACCTGGAAACCGGTATGGTCTGGGATGGTCCTCTGGCGGTGTTGGTGAATCGTTACAGCGCCTCCGCTTCGGAGATTTTTGCCGCTGCGATTCAGGATTACGGTCGCGGTGTGATCATCGGTGAACCCACCTTTGGCAAGGGCACGGTGCAAAGTCTGATTGATCTGGACGATTATGCGCCTTCCGATACCGCATCTGCCGGACAGCTGAAACTGACCATGGCGCAGTTTTTCCGGGTTAATGGTGGTTCTACCCAGAATAAGGGCGTGGTGCCGGATATCCGCTTCCCGTCTGCAGGTGATCCGCAGAAATATGGCGAACGCTCATTACCGAATGCTTTGCCCTGGAGCAGCATTGATGCTGCCCGTTACGAGCGCGTCGGTGATTTGAGCCGCATCGTGGCGGTTGCGGATAATCGCTATCAGGCTCGTGCCAGCACGGATGAAGAATTCGAATGGTTGTTGGCCGATATCGAAGAATTCAATGCAAACTCCGACCGTACCAAGGTGTCCTTGCTGGAGTCGGTGGCGCGCGAAGAGATGGCCAAAGACGAGACCAAACGCGCTGAACGCAAAGCCAAACGCAACGGCGTGGATCGTGTGATTGATGGTACGGAAATTCCGGATGCAGAAGATTTCGATGAGTTCACTGCAACAGATCTGGAAGAAGCAGCGGATGACGAAGAGGCGACGGAAGAAGACGGGCCTGACCTGATGCTGCGTCAGGCGGCTCTTATTGTCGGTGATCTGGTGGAATTAACCGCCGACAATGATTTGCTCAATCGCCAGTTCTCACAGTTAATGGATAAAGAAGCACTCAAACCGCAGGTTAACTGAGGTTGAAACTACGAGCCGGACCACCTTTAAGAAAGTGGTCCGGCTTTTTTATGTTAAACCCTGAAAGCTATTTCTGCTTCAGCAAATCACGTATTTCGGTTAACAATACTTCTTCCTTTGAAGGTTTTGGCGGAGCCGCTGGCGCTGCTTCTTCTTTCTTCTTCAGGGAGTTCATCGCTTTGATCACCATGAATATGGCGAAGGCAATGATCACGAAATCAACCACGGTCTGAACGAAACTGCCATAGTTCAGTGTCACGGCGGCAACTTCGCCACTGGCTTCCTTCAGGGTCATCGAAAGATCGCTAAAGTCCACACCGCCCAGCAGGACACCCAGTGGCGGCATCAATACATCGTTGACAAAAGATGAGACAATTTTCCCAAAGGCAGCACCGATCACGATACCGACTGCCATATCCACTACATTTCCACGCATTGCGAAATCGCGAAACTCTTTCATCATGCTCATGCTTCTCTCCTCTTGTTATTACCGCAGTCCAATCGGCTACTATAATAACTGAAGCAGCCAGATTGTCATCCCGCTGTTAGAATTCTTGCACCATGCCTGCTCATAAGCCTCAGCCTGCCAAATCAGCTACCAAAGCAAGGGTGATACAAGTCGCACTGCCGGTACCGCTGCGCGAGCTGTTTGATTATTTGCCATCGAGCGACGGGCAATCCTTGTTACCGGGCACACGAGTAGTCGTGCCGTTTGGCCCGCGCCAGTTGGTAGGTGTGGTGGTTGCGGAGCAGGCCCGGTCGCAATTACCGCAAAGCCGGTTGTTGCCGATCAGTAAAGTGCTGGACCAGGGCAAACCTTTGCTGGATGCCGAATTGCTGGGCCTGATGCAGTGGTGCTGGCAGTATTACAAACACGCACCAGGCGATGTATTGCAGGCTGCATTACCGCCGGCCTTGCGCAAGGCCGGGGGCGTACTGCCGGATGCACCGCTGCAATACCGTTTGACCCCAACCGGATCAGAGCGGCTGGAATTGCCTGCCGGTCGCGCCAAAGCGCAGCATACCTTGCTGGATTTTTTGGCTTCCGGTGCAAAATCTGTTGAAGAACTGAAAACACTGGGCGAGCGCTGGCGTGCCACATTGAGCCGCGTGATGGAGCAGGGCTGGGTGTTGTCCGAACCTTTACAGCCAGTTCCGACAGCCGCCGACTCAGCGGCCGACTCAGCGGCCGACTCAGGCCCTGAGCTGACCGCCGAGCAACAGCAGGCCATCTCCGCCATCCAGCAATCCGGCAAAGGTTACTCCAGCCATTTATTGGATGGTGTAACGGGCAGCGGCAAAACCGAGGTCTATCTGCAGTTGTTGCAACCCGTTTTGCAGTCTGGTCGCCAGGCGCTGGTACTGGTACCCGAGATCGGCCTGACACCGCAACTGATTCGTCGTTTTCATCAGCGTTTGGGCTGGCCACCCACCGTGTTGCATTCAGGCTTGTCAGCAGGTGAACGCCTTTCGGCCTGGGAAGCAGCCCGTTCGGGACGCGCCCGACTGCTGATCGGTACACGTTCGGCCCTGTTTACCCCCATGCCCCATCTGGGACTGATCGTACTGGACGAGGAGCACGATGCCTCTTTCAAGCAGCAGGACGGATTTCGCTATTCGGCTCGCGATGTAGCCGTGAAGCGGGCAGCTGATTTAAAAATTCCGGTAATTTTGGGCAGTGCTACGCCATCGCTGGAGTCCATCAACAATGCCGCCAGCGGACGTTACCACCGACACCGGTTACGGCAACGGGCGACCCGGGCGGCCATGCCCACCTGGCAGGTGCTCGATTTGCGCCAGCAACTGACCGTTAATGGCCTGGCCACGGCCGCTGTGGATGCCATCGCCACCACCCTGAACCGCGGTGAGCAGGCCATGGTGTTTCTGAATCGCCGTGGCTATGCTCCGGTTCTGATGTGTGGCCAATGCGGCTGGCATGGCCGTTGCCAACGCTGCGAAGCCAATATGACCTGGCACCGCAGCCTGCGACGGCTGAGTTGTCACCATTGCGGCAGTGAAAAACCGGTGCCGCGCTTTTGCCCGGAATGTCGTGCCGATGACCTGGTGGGCATAGGCGAAGGTACCCAGCAATTGGAAGCCGGCTTACGGGAACGCTTTCCTGGCACGACGATCTGGCGTTTCGATCGTGACAGCACCCGTGGCAAAGGGGTGCTGGAAGATCAAATCGAACAGGTTCGCAGCGGTGAGCCCTGCATCATGGTGGGCACGCAGATGCTGGTCAAAGGCCACCACTTTCCAGCCGTTACGCTGGTGGTTGTGGTGAATGTGGATCAGGCACTTTATAGCGCCGATTACCGGGCGCTGGAGCGATTGGGCCAAACCCTGTTGCAGGTCGCCGGACGAGCAGGCCGGGCCGACAAGCCGGGCCATGTGCTGTTACAAACGTTTGAACCGGACAGCCATGCCTTGCAGCTGCTGATTGCGCAGGGCTATGAACGTTATTCAGAATGGTTGCTTGAAGACCGTCGCCTGGCTGGATTGCCGCCATTAAGCTTCCAGGCCCAACTCAAGGCCGAGGCGGTGGCGCGAGAGGATGTCGTGGCATTTCTCAATGCGGCAGCCGAATGCTATCCACCCGGTAACAGCCAGCTGTGGGGGCCGGTTCCTGCGTTGATGGAAAAAGTGGCGGGGCGCTATCGCATGTATTTGCTGGCTCAGGCAGTCAGTCGCGCAGAGTTGCACCGGCAACTGGACGGCTGGTTGAAGCCATTGAAATCACTGGCTATTGCGCGCAAGGTGCGCTGGGCCGTGGATGTCGACCCGCAGGAGATGTAAGTAATTGAATGGAACCCGTTCGGAGCTGGCCTGTCTACCCACAGTCGGTATACTTCCCCGTCTGTTTTGACACTTACTTTATTGAAACTGGCTATTTTTAAACTTGCCCCCAGAGGAATTTATGGAGCATTCGGAAACAGCGGTTGATCCGGCCGCAGACAATACCCAACTGCAGGACCCGGTTCAGCAGGACGCCCATGCCGCGTTCATGAATCTGAGCAAGGCCGCCAATGAACTGATCATTGGCCAGCAGCGATTGATGGAACGTTTGCTGATCGCCTTGTTGAGCAACGGCCATTTATTGGTGGAGGGTGCTCCGGGCCTGGCCAAAACCACTGCCATCAAGGTGATTGCCGATCGCATCGAAGGCGATTTCCACCGCATCCAGTTCACGCCTGATTTGCTGCCCGCTGACCTGACCGGCACGGAAATCTACCGGCCACAGGAAGGCACTTTCAGCTTTCAGCAGGGACCGATTTTCCACAACCTGATCCTGGCGGATGAAGTCAACCGCGCACCGGCCAAAGTGCAATCGGCCTTGCTCGAAGCCATGGGCGAGCACCAGGTAACGGTAGGGCGGGTTACCTACCCGCTGCCGCAGTTGTTCCTGGTGATGGCCACACAAAACCCGATTGAACAGGAAGGTACCTATCCTTTGCCGGAAGCGCAGCTGGATCGTTTTTTGATGCATGTGTCGATTGGCTATCCCGATGCCCAGGCTGAACAACTGATTCTGAATCTGGCGCGTCAACAGGCGAGAGATGAGTTATTCAGGCACAAAACAGCACCGGTGCTGGTCACGCAACAACAGGTATTTGCTGCACAGAATGGCGTGCTGGACCTTTATCTGGCGCCCGCGCTGGAGGAATACATCGTGCAACTGGTGCTGGCTACACGCGATCCGGGCCGTTGGGATCCGGAGTTGGCCAGGCTGGTCAGCTACGGCGCCAGCCCGCGTGCCACCATCGGCCTGGATCGTTGTTCCCGCGCCCGCGCCTGGCTGGATAACCGCAGCTTTGTCTCGCCCGATGATGTGCATGCCATGATCCATGATGTGATGCGTCACCGTGTGTTGTTGTCTTACGAAGCCGAAGCCGATGGCGTTACGGTTGACCAACTGGTCGATCGTCTGCTGGACCGGGTTCCGGTGCCGTGATCCGACCGCAATCTTCCAGGGATCGAGTTAAGGACAACGCCCCGGCCAACAGTAAAGACGGTGCCAGTGGAGTTGGGAGCGGGGTCAGGGCCAGTGCAGGCGATGGCATTCATCTGACCGCAGCCGAGCTGATCGCCTTGCGTCCCCGCTGTCATTCTTTGCGCCTGCCCATGCGACAAGCCGCGGCATCGGCGCTGGCCGGTGCGTATCGCTCGCGCTTTCGGGGTCGTGGTGTGGATTTTCTTGAATCACGCAATTACCAGCCCGGTGATGACATCCGTAATATGGACTGGCGCGTCACCGCGCGTACCGGACGCCCCCACACCAAGGTATTCCAGGAAGAACGCGAACGCCC
>CAZRTG010000137.1:0-3040 GCA_964602895.1 uncultured Wenzhouxiangellaceae bacterium | reverse complement strand
TTGCCTGAAGGCGCCTACCCCATCAGCGATGGCCACACCTCCAGCATCATGAACACGCAGCACAACGCCGACCGTAAACGGTTCAAACAGATCAGCTTGCAACACGCTGAAGAACCGCGGCGTATGTTTCAGAAACACCAGTGCGGCTGGATGGTGTTACGCACCGAAGACGACCCGGTCGAGGTGCTCGGCCGGGAACTGCGTGTTCTGGTGGGCAAACCACGTTGAGACCAATGTTTTGAGACCAATGTTTTTGAGAATGGCGCCTTGAACGAAGTCAGCCCTGAACTGTTGGAGCAACTGCGTGATATCCACCGGGCGGTCGAGCCCGGCTGGTGGCCGCCGGCACCGGCCTGGTGGATTCTGGCTGTTGTGCTGTTGCTATTGCTGTTTTGGTTGCTGCGACTGGCCCGTCAACGCTGGTCCGTGCGGAAACGCCGGGCTAAATTGCTGGCGGCGCTGGATGCCATTCAAAAGCAATATGACCCGGCAGCGCCGGCTGCCGACTATCTGGCAGAGCTTAACCGGCTGTTTCGCGTGGTGGCAGTACGGGCCTTCCCGGGCACTGCCAGTGCCCGTTTGCAAGGTGCGGCCTGGGTTGAGTTCATGCGTTCATTGCTGCCGGAAAATGCCCATACAGACAGCCTTGCTGCGCTGGAAACCGGCCCTTATCAGGCGGCGCCCGAATTCGATGCGGATGGCCTGTATGCCATGGCCAAAGAGTGGGTGAAGCGTTATGGCTGAACTCGATACGGTTTCCGGCTTCAACCTGGCCTGGCCATGGCTGGCCTTATTGCTGCCGCTGCCCTGGTTATTGCGCGCCTGGTTGAAAGCAGCGCCACAAAGCAATCTGCAGGCACTGAAAGTACCCTGGTATGGCCTGATGGCAGGCACTGGCTCCAGCCAGTTACGCCAGCCGTTGTTGGCCCTGGCAGCCGCCCTGATCTGGCTGCTGTTGCTGGCCGCTGCCGTGCGTCCGCAGTGGGTGGGTGAAGTGCAGCAACTGCCGGTAACTGGCCGTGATTTACTGTTGGCTGTGGACATTTCCGGCAGCATGGATACCCAGGACATGGTGTTGGACAATATGTCGGTGAATCGCCTGGCGGTTGTGAAGCGGGTGGCCGGCGAGTTCATCCAGCGCCGCCGCGGTGATCGTGTGGGTCTGGTGTTATTTGGTAGCCGCGCCTATCAGCAAACACCGTTGACGTTTGATACCGAGACCACCGCACAGCTGCTGGAAGAAGCCGAAATTGGCCTGGCGGGCCGCGAAACCGCCATTGGCGATGCCATCGGTTTGTCGGTCAAACGACTGCGCGAAGACGCCTCGGCAGATCGGGTATTGATCCTGCTCACCGATGGGGCCAACACTTCAGGCGAGGTGCAGCCCTTGCAGGCCGCAGAATTCGCCGCACGGGAAAACATGACGATTTATACCGTCGGTGTTGGCGCCGACGAGATGATGGTGCGGGACTTTTTCGGCACCCGTAAAGTCAATCCTTCGGCAGATCTGGATGAAGACACCCTGCGCACCATTGCGGAGCGCACCGGTGGCGCTTACTTCCGTGCCCGCGATGCACAGGCTTTGGCCGAAATTTACCGGCGACTGGATGAACTGGAGCCGGTAGAGAGCGACCAGGAATCCATTCGTCCGGTCGATGAGTGGTTCTATTGGCCCTTGTCACTGGCTTTCCTGTTGGCGCTGGCCGTTGCCCTGATCCTGATTCGTCCGTTTGGCCTCTTCTCTGCAACGCTGCGGCAGGTGCGGGCATGAACGGCTTCGATCTGGTGCATTTCATCCGTCCGCTGTGGTTGCTGGCATTGCCGTTGGCGATTCTGCTGCCGTGGTGGTGGCGGCGCATGCGCAAGCCGGCGGGTGACTGGGAAAAAGTCTGTGATCCGCATTTGTTGCGCTGGCTGAGCGTCGGTCATGGCGGCGCCAGTCGTCCCGGCAAAGCCGGCAGTATTTTGGCCGGTCTGGCCATTGCCATTGCAGCTTTGGCTTTGGCGGGACCGAGCTGGCAACAGCTGCCGGAAAACTCGCTGGCGGCGCGTAATGCTCGCGTGATCGCCCTGGATCTTTCCAACTCCATGCTGGCCGAAGACCTGCGCCCCAGCCGCCTGGTCCGGGCCCGTTTTCGCATCGCTGATTTGCTCAAGCAAACCACCGAAGGCCAGACCGGTTTGGTGGCCTATGCCGGCGATGCCTATGTGGTATCGCCCCTGACCAATGACACCAACACCATCGCCAGCCTGTTGCCTGCCCTGGAGCCGGATGTGATGCCGGTTGCCGGCAGCCGTGCCGACAAGGCCATGAATCTGGCCGCAGAATTATTGCAACGCGCCGGATTCGAGCGCGGCGAGATTCTACTGGTGACCGATGCCACCGACACGCGGGCTGAGGCGAAAGCCCGCGAACTGGCCGACCGGGGCATTGTCACTTCAGTACTGGGGGTAGGAACCAAAGAGGGCGCTCCCATCGCCAGCGGGAGTGGCTTTATCAGCGACCGCTCCGGCAATGTGGTGATTGCCCGGCTGGATGAGACCGCCTTGCAACGCGTGGCCAATGCCGGCGG
The DNA here is from genome assembly GCA_964602895.1 of uncultured Wenzhouxiangellaceae bacterium. Classification (GTDB taxonomy): domain Bacteria; phylum Pseudomonadota; class Gammaproteobacteria; order Xanthomonadales; family SZUA-36; genus JAWXBM01. The sequence continues at coordinate 467 of CAZRTG010000137.1, read as the reverse complement.
CGGACGCTACTCAAAAATCAGTGCAGTCATGCCCGACACCACGCCGTGGATTGGCCTGGAGAGTGCTGAGTTCACCCGCCGCGAAGACTCGTTGGAGCAGCGTTGGAAAGACGCCGGGCCCTATGTTTTGTTGCTGCTGTTGCCCTTGACCTTGGTCGGCTTTCGCCGTGGCCTTTTGTTTTGCCTGCCGCTGCTTTTTCCGTTGCTTTTCTCGGCCTTGATGCTGGGCGCCAGTCTGTATTCACCCTCAGCTCAAGCGGATTGGTGGGATGACCTGTGGCAACGCCGCGACCAGCAAGCCTGGGATGCGCTGCAGGCGGGTGACAGCAACCGCGCCGCGGCCCTGGCCAAATCACCGGATCTTTCAGGTGAAGCCTGGTATCGCTCCGGTGGCTACAGCAATGCCTTGTCCGCCTGGATGAACGAAGACTCTGCCGATGCCCACTACAATCGTGGCAATGCACTGG
>CAZRTG010000136.1:4250-10034 GCA_964602895.1 uncultured Wenzhouxiangellaceae bacterium | reverse complement strand
ATGGGTCGCTCCTACAGCATGGCTCGCTCATGTAGGAGGCAGCCATGCTGCCGACAGGTCTTTAAATCGCGACCATGGGTCGCTCCTACAGCATGGCTCGCTCATGTAGGAGGCAGCCATGCTGCCGACAGGTCTTTAAATCGCGACCATGGGTCGCTCCTACAGCATGGCTCGCTCATGTAGGAGGCAGCCATGCTGCCGACAGGTCTTTAAATCGCGACCATGGGTCGCTCCTACAGCATGGCTCGCTCATGTAGGAGGCAGCCATGCTGCCGACCAGCCCTGTACAAAATCGCGACCATGGGTCGCTCCTACAAGGTTAGCCTTTGCCGCGCGTGCCGGTGCGGCCTTTGCGGGCGTTCTTTTCGATGAATTCGATAATCATGCCGGCCACGTCTTTGCCGGTGGCTTTCTCAATGCCTTCGAGGCCAGGTGAGGAATTGACTTCCATCACTACCGGGCCGTGGTTGGAGCGCAGCAAATCGACACCCGCCACGTTCAGGCCCATGATTTTGGCCGCACGGACAACGGTCGAGCGTTCTTCGGGCGTAATGCGCACCAGTTGAGCAGAACCGCCACGATGCAGGTTGGAACGGAATTCACCTTCTTTGCCCTGGCGCTTCATGGAGGCCACCACCTTGTCGCCAATCACGAAACAGCGGATGTCAGCGCCACCGGCTTCCTTGATGAATTCCTGTACCAGGAAGTTGGCATTCAGACCGCGGAAGGCTTCGATTACCGATTCAGCCGCGCTGCGTGTTTCGGCCAGTACCACGCCCACGCCCTGTGTGCCTTCCAGCAGCTTGATCACCACGGGGGCATTTCCAACCAGCGACAGCAAGTGATCCGTATCATCGGGTGAGCTGGCAAAGCCGGTGACCGGCATGCCGATGCCCTTGCGGGCCATCAATTGCAGTGCGCGCAGTTTGTCACGCGAACGGCTGATGGCAACCGATTCGTTAACGCAATAGACCCCCATCATTTCGAATTGCCGCACTACCGCGGTGCCATAGAATGTAACCGATGCGCCAATGCGCGGGATAACCGCATCAAAGTCTTCCAGGCTTTGGCCTTTGTAGTGGACCGCCGGTCGCATCGAGGCGATGTTCATGTAGCACCTGCGGTGGCTGATTACCCTGACTTCATGGCCGCGTTGTTTGGCAGCTTCAACCATTCGTTCGGTGGAGTAGAGATGTGCATTGGTGGAAAGGATCAGGATTCTCATGATGGCTACCTATAATGGGGAACCTCAAGCCCGCAGTTGCTTTAAGTTCCCGAAGTGAAATTGGGATCAAGATTGGCGGTGAACTCCTCTACCACGTCTTCTGCATCCGCGATCCGTTCAAAAGAGGCGACATTGAACAGTGCATCACCTTCGTGTGCAAGCGGCAATTTGCTTTGACCTATAATAATCCCGGAATGTGTGGCGAGGGCATGTTCCTGTGTGTCCCCGAGCGGATCACTCACCACAGCCAGCCGTTGGCCTTTGGTCACACGTTGACCCAATTGAACGGTTGCACGAACGATGCCGCTGATCGGTGCCCTGACCCAATGGCTGGACTTGGCAATGATAGGCTCGACGCGTTTGGTTTTTACCAGACTGGTATTCAGCATACCCAATTCGTGCATCACGTGCAGGATTCCCCGGATTCCGGTGCGGATACAAACCTCATTGAAACGCAAAGCCTCTCCCGCTTCATATACCAGCATGGGTATGCCGGCCTTGATGGAACTGGCACGCAGGGAGCCTTCCCGTACGGTGGCATCCAGTATCACCGGTGCGCCAAAAGCCAGCGCCAATCGGGTGGTTTTCTCATCGTCCAGTGTGGCGCGAATCTGCGGCAGATTGGAACGATGAAGCGTACCGGTATGCAAATCGATACCAAAGTCGGAGCGCAAGACAATTTCATTCAAAAAGCGATGCGCCAGGCGGCCTGCTACCGAGCCTTTTGCACTGCCCGGAAAGGATCGATTCAGGTCGCGCCGGTCCGGCAGATAACGACTCTGACCCAGAAAGCCTTGCACGTTGACCACCGGTACTGCCAGCAAGGTACCGCGCAAGCGTGACAGCTGTTTGCGCGTAAGCAAGCGTCGGATGATCTCAACACCATTGATCTCATCGCCGTGGACAGCGGCCGATACAAACAAAGTAGGGCCGGCCTGTCTGCCGTTGACTACCTGAATCGGCATCATCAATGAGTCGTGCGTGTAAAGCCTGGCAACGGGCAGGTCGATAATCGCCCGTGTGCCAGGAGCCACCACGGTGTCATTAATTTTGAAGGGTTTCCCCGGTACCATTTTTCTACTCATGTTTTGGCTCTTGCGGATGATGGTTTCTTGCGGCGTCTTTTGCCCGTGAGGTAGGAGGTTTCCGGGTCCACCAGTGCGTGGCCGCGCAGTGCAGTGCGCCCCAGCAGCATGCGAAAGCGCATGGTGTCGCGGGAAGTCAGTGTGATCTCAACATCCCAAGTCTTGCCGCCCAACGTGATGGGTGTGAGGATGACCGGACGGCTTTCGCTGTGACCACCCGAATCGGTAACCATGCGCCTGTCGTGCAAGGGTGCCTCACAAACGATGATCTGGTCGAGGTTGTATTGCTCGGGATGCAGCCAGAACCGCACCCATTCTTCATTGTCGCGTTCGAAAGATTCCATTTTGAAAGCATGTAGCGCCGAAGTGCGGGCACCGGTATCCACTTTGGCCTTGATCCACGGAACCGCCAGTTCGGGTAAGGCTACCCACTCACGCCAACCCACCCGGATTCGTTCATCTGCCGTATCGCTCATAACCATTTCTTCCAACGGAACAGGAGCATGATACCGGCACCTATCCCGGTCATCATCGCGACCACCCACATAAAGGCCATGGGGTTTTCCAGGCCGGGTAAGCCAGCGACGTTCATGCCGAACAGGCCGGTGAGAAAAGACAATGGCAGGAATACGGCAGATACCATAGCCAGCAAATACATCTTGGAATTCTGTTCCTGGGCCAGGCTGCTGAGCAATTCTTCCTGTGCCACCATGGCACGTTCGCGAGCCAGGTCCAGTTCTTCCAGGAACAGGGTCATGCGGTTGGCCTCTTCCGACAGGGCCGCCAGTTCGTCTTCTGCAAACAGCGAATGCTGCATACGCGATAATCGGTCCAGAGCTTCCCTTTGTGGCCCCAGATAACGGCGAATACGTGCGGTTTTACGCCGTAATTCAGCAAACTCACTGCGTTTGCCTGCACTTGGGGTGTCGGCGATGGTGGTCTCTGCATCTTCAATCGCTCCATCCAGCCGATCAACCAGGTCGGCAATGCGCTCGCCCAGATTCCAGGCCAGCTCTGCTATGAAGTTGCCAGGGCTGCGTGCACCCGTACCCTGGGCCAAATCCTGCTGCAGCGTCTGCATCGATATAACACGTCTTCGCCGCGTGGTAATGATCCGGTTCGGTTCCAGCCAGATGCGGATCGATACCATGTCCTCAATCGAGGAGCCCGGGTTGAGGTTGACCCCTCTTAAAATGGCCAGAACACCCTCGTTTGTTTGTAAGGCGCGCGGTCGGATCTCGTCATCCAGCAGGGCATCCAGCACCGTGGCAGCAATTCCGCTTCTGTGCAGTAACCAGTCCCTGCCAGCGGTTTTGGAAAAATCGATGTGAATCCAGAGCAACCCGCCTTCTGCGATGGGCTGGTTCACATCATCCATCTGCAAAGGCTTTCCGCCGCCTTTTCGGTCCAACTCGTAAGCGCAGATCAAACCGTCAGATTCATTCCAGTAGGCAGATGCATCTGCAATCATTGCTACAGCTCCTGACACAGGGTATTGATGAAGGAATCATACCGGAGGAAAAGCAGAACCACCGGAAGCATTGATACTGTCCAGGCCCACAGGGCTCCTTAAACGGTGTTTTGAGCGGCATTCTGGACTCAACTTCCGGTAACAGCCTGCGGTTGTTGTTTCAATAAAAAGCGTTGTAAAAATAACAACGCAGCCTGCTGGTAGGCATCACGGTTCTCCTTGCGGTCGTAACCATGGCCTTCATTGAGGGCATTCATGTACCAAACGGGTTGGCCACGTTGGCGCAAGGCGGTGACAATCTGTTCTGACTCCGTAACCGGCACACGTGGATCATTTTGGCCCTGCACCACCAGCAGGGGCACCCTGATGCGTTCAGCATGTGTCAGTGGACTGATGGACTGCAGGAAAGCGCGCATTTCCGGATCGCGTTCATCACCATATTCCTGTCGCCGCAAATCACGGCGGTATTCCTGCGTATTTTCCAAAAAGCTGACGAAATTACTGATGCCCACCACATTCACCGCAGCTTGCAAACGGTCGCTGTAATGCACCGCAGCAGCCAGAACCAGGTAGCCGCCATAGCTGGCGCCATACACAGCCACCCGGTTGGCATCCAGCTGTGGTTGCGACTGTATCCAGTCCAGCAAAGCGCCAATGTCCCTGACGGCGTCTTCGCGCTTCACACCATCATCCAGTGACATGTAATCATTGCCGTAGCCGAAAGAGCCGCGCACATTGGGCGCAATTACGACGGCTCCAAGCTCTGCCGTCCAGCTTTGAAAAGTACTTGAAAACACGGGCCGGTATTGGCTTTCCGGCCCACCGTGGAGGTAAATAATAACGGGAAATGGTCCCGTTCCCTCAGGCTGGTAAATAAAAGCCGGGATCTGGCGTGGTGCATCGTTTTCGAGGTCAAAGCTGGGATAATGCATCAATGCAGGCTCCACAAACTGCTCGGTGTCCAGCCCGCCCACTTCACTGAAAGTCCAGCGCTGCAACGATTTGACACTCAGCGGTGAACGACCCAGTTGCATCACAAAGACATCGCTGGGAGATTTCGCGCCATTCAGGGTCATGGCCAGGTGTCGGTTGTCCGGGTGAAACTGCAGTTTGTAGATCACACCCATGGGCAGAGCGCTGACCCGGGCATATTTGCGCGTGCGCGTGTCGAGCAAATACAGGTGATTTATGCCTCCTTCGTTGGTCGTAAATGCGCCACGTTTACCATCATGGCTGAGTGCAAACTCAATCACGTCCCAGACTATCGACGTGGTGATGTACTCGGCAGGGGAGTCGGGTGTAAAAGATTGCCAGGCCAATTCAGCCGCCCGGCCGCGGGCATTGGTGATGAAGTAATAACCCTGATCATTGGCATCCAGCGTTGCTGCACGGTTGGCTGAGGGGTCTTCAGCGCTGCCACTGAGCAGTTGTTTGTCGCCGGTCACCAGGTTCAGCAGGTAAATACGTGAATCAGTGACGCCTGTCATTTGCTGCACCAGCAGTGATTTGCCATCTGCGGTGAAATCCACCGGGCCCCACCAATGATCATTTTCGGCCTCAAGCACGAGTCGGGCAGATCCCGGCCGGGAGATATCCATCATCCAGATGTCATTGCTGCGACCGTTGCGGCGAGTGGACTGGTAAGCCAGCCGCTTGCCATTCTTGTCCCAAACCAGCCTTGAATTCCTTGAGTGACCATCGCTGACCATCTGGCTGGTGGCATTGTCCGGATCGAACAGGAAGATCTGGTCGAATTCACTGCCGCCGCGGTCCATGGTCAGTGCCAGCTTCGAGCCACGTTGCTGACGCCATACTTCGGTCATCGGCTCTTTGAAATAAGTCAGTTGGCGTCGGGCTCCGCCCGGAAAATCAACCTGGTGCACCTGGTCGAGATCACCAAAACGGGTCAATATCAGCATGCCCTTGCCGTCTTTTGCCCAGGATACGAACTGGGCCGAACGGACTTCCTGATATTGCCGCAGGCGACTGACCAGGCTTGCCGG
>CAZRTG010000136.1:0-4150 GCA_964602895.1 uncultured Wenzhouxiangellaceae bacterium | reverse complement strand
CGGAGTTGACTCACATCGTGAGCCCAGAATCACACATTGGCCCACACCCCAGCCTGCACATCATTATCCTGGCCGCCGGTGAGGGCACGCGCATGCAATCGAATCTGCCCAAGGTGCTGCACACGGTAGGCGGTCGACCCATGCTGGCGCATTTGCTGCAAACGGCCAGCAGCCTGCAACCCGATGTCGTGCATGTGGTGATAGGCAGCGGCGCCGACCGGGTGCGTGAAGCCTTCCGGGATTTCAGCGTTAACTGGGTAGAGCAGGCCGAACGACACGGCACGGGCCATGCGGTCGATCAGGCCATGCCCGCTGTTCCGGACGATGCCCATGTGCTGGTGTTGCTGGGTGATCACCCGCTCATTCCAACCAGCGTGTTGCTGCAGATGTTGCGGCAGCCTTTGCCGTCACTGGCGGTATTGACCATGGTGCTGGATGACCCGAAAGGTTATGGCCGCATTGAGCGCGATCGCACGGGTCGTATCAACCGCATTGTGGAAGAGCGCGACGCCACGCTAACCCAACGCGCCATTCGTGAAGTCAATACCGGCATCATCCTGGCCCAGGCGGGCCCCTTGCGACATTGGTTGAAGCAACTGGAATGCGCCAACAGCAAGAACGAGTATTATCTGACCGATATTTTCGGCATGGCGCACAAGGAAGGCTATGAAATCCGTGCGGTTCAGGCGCCCGACCCTCACGACCTGCAGGGCGCCAATGACCGTCGCCAGGTGGCTGCGTTGGAACACCGGTACCGGCAGCGGATGGCGAACGAGCTGATGGCAAGGGGTGTCAACCTGCTGGATCCGGCGCGTATTGATGTGCGTGGCGAAGTGCAGGTCGGCCGTGATGTGGTGATCGATATCAATGTTGTGCTCGAAGGCCGTATTGAATTGGGTGATGGCGTGAAAATCGGCCCGGGTTGTGTGCTCACCGATTGCTCGCTGGCAGCGGGTACCGTGGTCAAGGCATACAGCATTCTCGAAGGTGTGCGCACCACCGGCGCCTGTGAAATCGGCCCCTATGCACGGCTGCGCCCGGGCACCGAGTTATCCGCCGGCTCGCGTGTCGGCAATTTTGTTGAAATAAAAAACAGCCGATTGGGTGAAAACAGCAAAGCCAATCACCTCAGCTATCTGGGCGATACTCAGGTAGGCGATCGGGTGAATATCGGTGCCGGTACCATTACCTGCAATTATGATGGTGCCAATAAATACCCGACGATTATTGAAGACGATGTATTCATCGGCTCGGACACCCAACTGGTGGCCCCGCTGACCATAGGCAAGGGGGCCACCATTGGCGCCGGTTCAACCATACGCAAATCGGCTCCGGCAGGAGAGCTGACACTCAGTCGTGCCGAGCAAGTCTCTTTTAAGGACTGGCACAGGCCGCAGAAGAAAAAGGATTCATAGTCATGTGTGGAATAGTGGCAGCCAGCGCGCAACGCGATGTGGTTGAAATCCTGATTGCTGGCCTGCGTACCCTGGAATACCGTGGTTACGACTCGGCTGGAATCGCCATGCAGAATGGTCCGACCATCCGTCGCCTGCGCACCTACGGTAAGGTCAGGGATCTGCAGGCCTTGCTGGATGAAACGCCGTTGCAGGGTGTCTGTGGTATCGCCCATACACGCTGGGCCACACACGGCAAACCCAATACGCTTAACGCCCATCCCCTGATGTCGCGCGACAACGTGGCCTTGATCCATAATGGCATCATAGAAAACCACGAAGAGTTGCGCACGGAGTTGCAACAGCTCGGCTTCGAATTCACTTCCGAGACCGACACCGAAGTCATGGCCCATCTGGTCAATCACTTGCTCAGCCAGGGTAATGACCTGTTTGCAGCGGTGCGCAAGGCGGCCGTGCGGCTACGCGGCGCATTTGCCATTGCTGTGATCAGTGCCCAGGAACCCGGCGTGGTCGTGGGTGCCCGCGTCGGCAGCCCGATGGTGCTGGGTCTGGGTTTTGACGAGAATTTTATTGCTTCCGATATTCATCCTTTGTTGCCGGTGACCAATCGGTTCATCTACCTCGAAGAAGGCGATGTGGTGCGCATCGATACGGCAGGCTATGAAATCCGCGATGTGCACGATCAAAAAGCAGATCGTCCGGTGAAAGAAGCCGAGATGAATGCCGATGCGGTACAACGCGGTGATTACCGGCACTACATGCAGAAAGAAATATTCGAGCAGCCGCAAGTGGTGGCTGAAACCCTTGAAGGGCGCATCGGTGTTGACCGTGTCCTGCCGAATATTTTTGGTGTGGGTGCCGATGAGATGCTGCAGCGGGTACGGCAAGTGCATATCGTGGCCTGTGGCACCAGTTACCACGCCGGGTTGGTGGCCCGTTACCAGTTGGAACAACTGGCCGGCATTCCCTGCATGGTGGAAGTCGCCAGCGAGTACCGCTATCGCGATCCGGTGGTACCTGACCATGCGCTGTTTGTGATCATTTCGCAATCAGGTGAAACCGCCGATTCACTGGCGGCTTTAAGGCACGCCAGGGAATCGGGTTATCTGGCCACCCTGGCTATTTGCAACGTCCCGGAAAGCTCCATCGTGCGCGAGGCGGAGTTTGTTTTGATGACCCGCGCCGGACCTGAAATCGGAGTGGCATCGACCAAGGCCTTCACCACCCAACTGGTGGCTCTGCAATTGCTGGTGCTGATGCTGGCACAACTCAATGACGTGGACCCCGGGTTGATCGCGGGTTGGGTGGGCGAGTTGCATCATTTGCCGGAAAAACTGAATCAGGCACTGGAGCTGAATGAGTCCATCAAAGAACTGGCAGAAAAATTCGTCGACAAGCAGCACGCGCTCTTCCTCGGTCGCGGCAGTCATTACCCCATCGCCATGGAAGGTGCGCTGAAGCTGAAGGAAATTTCCTACATCCACGCCGAAGCCTATCCGGCCGGTGAGCTCAAACATGGCCCGCTGGCCCTGGTGGACCACGAAATGCCGGTGGTTGTGGTTGCGCCGAACAATCCACTGCTGCAAAAGCTGATCAGCAATATTGAAGAAGTGCGGGCCCGTGGCGGCCAGATGCTGGTGTTTGCCGATGCTGATGCCGGTGCCAGCCTGAAAGAACGTCATGGCGAGATTATAGAAGTGGAAACCGGCGGCGCTTTGCTGGCACCGGTGGTGTTGACGATTCCGCTGCAACTGTTGGCCTACCACGTCGCGGTGCTGCGCGGTACCGATGTCGATCAGCCGCGAAATCTGGCCAAGTCGGTTACAGTGGAGTGATCCATAAGAGAGGTTTGAGCCATGCGCAGAAAATACCGGATTGACGATGAAGCCGAGATCAACATCACACCGATGCTGGACATCGTGTTCATCATGTTGATCTTTTTTATCGTAACCACCTCTTTCGTCAAGGAAAAAGGTCTGGAGGTTTCGCGCCCGTCCAATGCGCCGCCCAAGGAAATCAAACAGGATAAAGGGCCGATCGTGGTCAGGATAGATGCCAGCAACCTGATCAGCATCAAGGGCCGTGTGTTGGAAAAAGCCGCGGTTCAAGCCAACCTGGAACGTGAGAAAGCCGAGAAGCCGGATTCGACTTTAATCATAGCCGCGCACCCCGAAGCGCAGACCGATTCTCTGGTGACGATTCTGGATGCTGCCAAATCCGTTGGTATTGAAGGCGTGACGGTGGCCACCAGTTCTGCTCAATGAACGCAGTTAAAACTATACAGAGGGTCGTCGATGACGGCCTTTTTCCATAATGGCCAAAGAAAAGAAAACGCACAGTGCCGGGCATGGCGTATTTCTCGATTTCGAGACCCTGGACAATGGCGATCTGGAGCTCGATCACTTGCGAGCTGTGTTGCCAAGTTGGGAGTTTCATTCCCACACGCCAGCCGAAGACCTGGTTGCACGTACGAAGAATGCCCATGTGCTTTCGACCAACAAGTGTTTGCTCGGCCGCGAATTGCTGCAATCAGCACCCGACCTCAAACTGGTGGCGCTGGCCGCAACCGGCAGCAACAATGTTGATTTGCAGGCGGCGAACGAACTGGGCATCACGGTCTGTAATATCCGTGACTATGCCACCGAAGCGGTGGCGCAACACACCATCACCCTGATGCTGAACCTGCTGAGCGGTCAACCCTGGTATTGGCAAGCGGTACGGCAAGGTGATTGGAG
>CAZRTG010000135.1:0-10151 GCA_964602895.1 uncultured Wenzhouxiangellaceae bacterium | reverse complement strand
CTTATTGAAGTTTCTTCGGTCATTTTTCCGGCGCTGCTGTTGCCGGAATGGTCGGGGCGTCTGGTAATCGTCCTCGCAGCATTGGGCTTTCCTGCGGCCTTGATCATGGCCTGGGTATTTGAACTGTCTCCCGAAGGACTGAGACGTACATTACCCGCGACGCTAACGTCGCAGGGGCTGCCTGCAACAGAAGACAGTGCTCGCAATCCGTCCAGCCCTGGCGCATTGATTCTGGCTGACCCACGCAAGTCCATTGTTGTCCTGCCCTTCACCAACCTGAGTAACGAAGAAGACAGCGGCTTTTTCAGTGACGGCATTACCGAAGAGATACTGGCTTTGCTGGCCAAACAACCTGACTTGCGCGTGGTTTCCCGGACCACGTCTTTTTCTTTCAAGGACAGCAAGCTGCCGGTCCGGGATATCGCCTCACGCCTGAGTGTAGGGCTGGTGCTGGAAGGCAGTGTACGGCGGGCTGACCGGCAATTACGCATCATGGCACAGCTGATCGACCCGGCTACCGATGCCTTGTTGTGGTCGGAGCGTTATGACCGTGAACTGACCGATGTGTTTGCGGTACAGAGCGATATTGCACGACAAATCGTCGATGCACTGCAACTTGATCCCGATGTCTGCCCGGAATGCGAGCCTCCGACCAAACGGATAGAAGCTTATGATTACTATCTGCGTGGAAGACAGTACTTTCACAGCCTTTCTCAAACCAATCTTGATTTCGCCCGGCAGATGTTCCGAAAGGCCATCGCCATTGACCCCGACTATGCGCGTGCCTGGGCCGGGCTGGCCGACACAGAAAGCATCATCGCGCAATGGTTTGATCATTCTCCTGGCCCACTGGCTGCGGCTGACGAGGCCAGTCATAAAGCGCTGGAGCTGGCTCCTGAACTCTCCGAAGCACACTCTTCACGGGGCTTTGCACTGACTCTGAAAAGCGATTTTGACGGTGCCGCGCGGGAATTCGAACGAGCGCTGCAGATTGAACCCGCCAACTACGATGCACTTTACCTGTTCGGCCGATCACGCTACGCCGAAGGAAAAATGCACGAAGCGGCCGAACTGTTCCGCCGCGCACACGAGGCGCAGCCCGATGAGTTCCAGGCAGCCGCTTTGCGCGAGGGTGCGCTGCGGGCATCCGATGACAAGGCAGTGCACGATGCTGCAAAAGTGGTAGCGGTTGAAGCGATCCGGCGACGCCTGGGACTGAACCCGGACGATCAAAGGGCCATGCATATGGGCAGTTCTGTGCTTGTGGCAGCCGGACATAAAGAAGAAGGCTTGCAACTGGCAAGGCAACTGTTGCGGCTGGCCCCGGATGATCCGGGTGCGGTGTACAACGCGCTGTGTGCTTTCGCCCTGGCGGGCGAACACGATGAAGCGTTGCGCTTGCTGGAACATCGTATCGCCATGGGCGGGTTGTACCGCAATTGGATGGAACACGACCCGGATTTTGCCAGCTTGCGGGGCGATCCCCGCTTCCAGGCGCTGTTGGACAAGATGGACACAAAGCCAGGATGAACCGGGCTTGCGGATCGTGTCTTTCGCTGTGGCATGCTTCCTCCGACCTTTATTGGCAAGGCAATTGAAGTGAACGAAGATACCCGGTCATTGGCATTGAGCCACATGCTCTACTCCAAACGGGCGCAACGTGATTCAAAATTTTTTCAGTACTACCGTTGTTTCACGCAAGACGGGGAGGTGGAACTCAGCGCCAGAGCACAGCGGTTTGGTAAACCATTCATGGTTTATGCAGGCCTTGATGACGGCAGCCCCATAATTGAAGTCAAAAATGCAAAGAACTACCTGGTCAATGGCCGGACTGAAGTCCGGGAGATCGCCACCGGGAACATTCTGGGCAGTTATACACGGCTCAATGCCATTCTGGATATGCAGGGCGACAAGCTTGGACGATGGTTTGATGCCAGGAGCTGGAGTGAAACATTCAAAGAGGACCTGGTGGACGCGATTGCCAATGCGGCATTGGGAAGCGGCGATGGCGCAGTTGGTGCCAACACCGGTGATACGCACCTGCTTTTGCAGGGCAAAAACCTGCTTGCCCGGTTACAGCGTGAACGCATGAGTTTTTTCCCGGATCCGCCGAGTGCGGGGTCAAGGAGCAGGATAGCGAGAATCGCCGGCCGGATGATACCGGGAGAACTCGGTCGGTCGATTCGCGAAAACCTGCCACCATATGGTTGGTCGCTTTCTTTGGCACAAAGCCTCCCACCCCAATTCTCGCGTCGTTTCATGTTGTGCATTGCCATTCTCAGAATTCAGATGTTGCGGTATTTGCGTATGGGGTAAAGAAAAAGTGTTTTACCCCGATTTTCTATCGACGCCACAACTGAAGAGAAACTTCCGCAGCAACTGTTCTCGTGCACTGTGTTCTCGTGCACTGAAATTCTGAGATTCCTTGGATTCGACTTCATTGGCAGCTTAGCCCCGAGTGAACCGCTGGTTTATACTTGCCCGCTGATAAACCCCGCCTGTTGCGTCACCCGGATTTGAAGGCTTACCCATGAGTTCCATCTTTGACACATTGCACAGCGTCTTTGGCCTGCAGCAGTTCAGGCCCATGCAGCAGGACATCATTGAACGTGTCATCGACGGCGGTGACGCCTTCGTGCTGATGCCCACCGGTGGTGGCAAATCGCTGTGCTACCAGTTGCCTGCCCTGCAAAGGCCCGGCCTGGCCATTGTCATCTCGCCATTGATTTCGCTGATGAAAGACCAGGTGGATGCTTTGCTGGCCAATGGCGTGAGAGCCGCCATGTACAATTCCTCGCTGGATATGAACGAAGGCCGGGATGTTTTGGAACGCCTCCACAACGGCGAGCTGGATCTGTTGTACGTGGCCCCCGAGCGCATGATGATGCCGGGTTTTATCCACAACCTGAGCGAATTGCCGCTGTCACTGGTGGCGATCGACGAGGCCCACTGCGTTTCCCACTGGGGACATGATTTCCGGCCAGAATATGCCGCCCTGGGTGGCCTGCGGGAGCATTTTCCGGATGTGCCCTTTATTGCACTGACCGCCACCGCCGATCCGCAAACCCGTGAAGACATTGTGCGGGTGCTGGGTTTGCAGAATGCACAGCGCTTTATCACCAGCTTTGACCGCCCCAACATCCGCTACACCGTACTGGAAAAACACCGCCCACAAGTGCAGTTATTGCGTTTCCTGGAAGGCAAACAGGAGCAATCCGGCATTGTCTATGCGCTCTCGCGCAAACGGGTCCAGGAAGTGGCCGACCACCTGGCCGACCGGGGTTTCAAAGCCGCGGCCTATCATGCCGGGCTCAACGCCGAAACCCGGAAGACCGTACAGGAAGGTTTCCTGCGGGATGACATCACCATCGTGGTGGCTACCGTGGCCTTCGGCATGGGTATAGACAAGCCCAATGTGCGCTTTGTGGTGCATTACGACATGCCCCGTCACCTGGAAGGTTATTACCAGGAAACCGGACGTGCCGGGCGTGACGGCTTGGCGGCCGATGCGCTGCTGCTGTTCGGAACCCAGGATGTTGCCACCGCACGCTTCCAGCTGGAGCAGGGCCAGAACGAAGAACAGAAACGTATCGAATCACACAAGCTCAATGCCATGGTGGGTTTTGCCGAAAGCCTGACCTGCCGGCGTCGGGTGCTGATGGGCTACCTGGGCGAGAACATGGCCAGGGATTGCGGCAATTGCGATGTCTGCCTGAATCCGCCGGAGCGTTTTGATGCCAGCGAAGCTGCACGCAAGGTGCTGTCCTGTGTGTACCGGGTGGGCCAGTCGTTTGGCATCAGGCATGTGGTGGATGTGCTGCGCGGTTCAGACAATGAACGGATTCGAAATTTCGGTCATGACCGTTTGTCCACCTACGGTATCGGAATGGAACACTCACATGCCGAATGGACTTCCATCACCCGGCAATTAATCCACCACGGTTTCCTGTTCCAGGATATCGAACAGTATTCTGTTTTGAAGCTCACCGCAGATGCCCAGGGTTTGTTGCGTTCAGAACAAACACTGGAACTGGCGCGCCCGCGTATCCGCGAAAAGGCGACGAAAAAGCCGGCTGCCGCATTGAAACTGGACGACAGTTCAATGGACCTGTTCGAAGCACTGCGCGCTCTGCGTAAAAAACTGGCCGAAGAAAAAGGCGTTCCACCCTATGTCATTTTCGGTGATGCCAGCCTGGTGGAAATGAGCCAGCGACGACCCGCTACCGAAGACGAATTTCTCGACATCAATGGCGTTGGACAGGTCAAACTGGAGCGCTACGGAACCCTTTTTCTGGATGCCATCACCAAGGGGGAAGGGGCAAGTTAATTGGCCTGCGGTCAACTGCTCGACCCAGACAGGTTTGACACGATAATGCGTTCGCCAGAATAGTTTTACTTTTGCCGTTTGGGATTCTGTCCAATGATCAGCCTCGAACTGCGTGGAAACGTCAGGTATTCAAGTAACCATTTGAGCGCTACCAACAGCCGCATCTGGCGGACAATCAGAAAGTAGATCTGGGTCAGTTCCCAGAATCACAATCCGTGGCGGCTCTGGCGGGTCGGTGTTGGCCGGGCTGATCTGCATCGCGTGATTCTATCGTGAACCCGTAACTACGGAAATTGAGCTCGCATAGAAACCACCACTTCAGGTACCGCAAAAAGTGGCCTGGACGATTTCTTCCGCCAACGGCGGCGTGGCATAGCGATCCAGGCCAGGCTGGTATTCGTAAGGTTTTTTGAGCACATCCACCAACCGGTGGAATGGGCCCAAATCCTCCTCGTCAACCGCCGATCGGATGACGGCTTCCACCAAATGATTGCGCGGAATATAGACCGGGTTGGCGGCCAGCATGGTGGCAAGCCTGGCTTTTGCGGTTGCTGATCCCACGTTCGCCAACGCGCTCCAGCGCTCCAGCCAGGGCGCGAATGCATCCGGAAAGTCGAACAAGGAGCGGATACCCGGCGAATTCCCGCTCACAGCTTCCGGATTGGCCAGCTCGGCCAGACGCCTGAAACTGAGGGTGAAATCACAGCGCTGTTCTGCCATCAATTGAAACAGGTCGGTTCCCAGCTGGCGGGATGCTTCGTCTGAATCCGCCAGACCCAGCTTGCGGTTTAATTCGCTCTGGTGCGCCTGCTCGAAATGACGCGCGAAGTCACTGAGTCTGTCCGTCAACGCTGCTACGGCTGCTTCCTGCTCAAGTCCCACAATGGGCAACAAGGTCTGCGCCAGGCAGGCCAGGTTCCAATGGGTGATAGCCGGCTGGTTGCGATAGGCATAGCGCCCGGCGTGATCAATGGAACTGTATTTGGTAGCCGGGTCAAAATCATCCATGAAAGCACAGGGGCCATAGTCTATGGTCTCGCCCGACAGCAACATGTTGTCGGTATTCATCACGCCGTGGATAAAGCCGATGCTCTGCCACTTTGCCACCAAAATGGCCTGTCGCTGAGCTATGCCTTCGAACAGTGCAAGGTAGGGTTGTTCAGCCTCTGCCGCCTGCGGGTAATGCCGGGCGATAACGTGATCGGCCAGTGCCCGTAAAGCCTCCTCGTCGCGGCGTGCTGCGAAATACTCCAGCGTACCGATGCGGATATGGCTGCGTGCCACCCGCGCCAGAACGGCACCCGGAAGGGAGCGCCCGTCGCGGTATACCGGCTCTCCGGTGCTCACCGCCATCAGTGTGCGCGCCGTGGGTATGCCCATGGCAGCCATGGCTTCACTGACGATGTACTCGCGCAGTATCGGCCCCAGCGCAGCACGGCCATCGCCGCCGCGCGAATAGGGCGTACGTCCCGAACCCTTGAGCTGGATGTCGAAACGTTCACCGGCCGGGCTCAGTATTTCACCGATCAGCACCGCCCGGCCATCGCCCAGCTGTGGGTTCCAGGTGCCAAACTGGTGGCCGGCATAGGCCATGGCGATGGGGTCTGCACCCGGCGGCAGGGTATTGCCCGCCACCATTTGAACGCCTGCCCCGGAGGCCAACCACTCGGGATCGATGCCCAGTTCAGCGGCCAATTCACGGTTCACACGAATCAATTCCGGCTGTTCCGATGGCCTGGGCAGCACTTGTGAATAAAGGCGCTCCGGTAGCCGGGTGTAACTGTTGTCGAATGTGGGCGGTTGGGTTTTCATGGCTGCAGACATAAAGGTTTGGATAAATCGCTTGGCTGGCTCTGACGTTAACACGGGCGGCGATTTACCGCACGCGGATGCGATGTATGCCTGAAGTAATGGTGAAAATAAAAATGTAACCCTTTTGCGTTTCAGGTCGTCTATTGCCTTAATTGCTCCTATTTTCAGGGTTTATTGTGGCTATCAGAGATACTTCTGCTCAGGACGTACCGGTAAAAACCCAGCATACTTTGCCGTGGCTCAGGTTTGCTTTGCCGACCGCCATACTGGTATTGATTGCGGTTTTTGCCTTTTCGGTTTTTTCCAACTGGCTCAGTGCTGAAGCCAGTGTTTCAGCGGACCGCATCCGCATGGCCAGGGTAGTGCGTGGTGATCTGGTGCGGGATCTCAATGTTCAGGGCCGGGTGGTGGCCGCAGTCAGCCCGACCCTATACAGCCCGGCTACCGGTACGGTCAATCTGGAGGTTAAACCCGGCGATACGGTCAGGAAGGATCAGGTACTCGCCACCATCGACAGTCCCGAAGTACGCACCTTGTACCTGCAGGAACTGTCCACACTGGACCGACTGGTGGCGGAACTGGAACGCGAGAAAATCCAGGCCCGCAAAGAGCAGGTCAAGGGCCAACAATTGATCGACCTGGCACAGGTTCAGCTGACCGCCGCCGAGCGTGAGATGCGCCGCGCTGAAACCTCCATCCAAACCAACAGCATTTCCCAAATCGATTACGAGCGTGCCCGCGACGAACTGGCGCGTGCGCAGGTGGAACACACCCATGCCGTGGACGACGCCAGGCTGGAGAGTGAGAGCCTGCAGTTTGAAACGCAAACCCGCCAGTTGGCGGTCGACCGGCAAAAGCTGGTAGTAGACGAATTCAACCGGCGGGTTGAGGAGTTGTCCATACACTCGCCGGTGAACGGCATCGTTGGCAACATCGTGGTCACTCAAAAAGCGCTGGTGGAACAGAACGCCCCACTGATCACTGTGGTGGACCTCAGCGCGTTTGAGGTGGAAGTGCGGGTGCCGGAATCCTATGCCGATGACCTGGGCATAGGACTGGGCGGAACCATTGTCTACAACAATCAGGACTGGCGCGGTGAACTGGTGTCGCTGTCGCCGGAAGTGATCAATAACGAAGTGTCCGGCCGCATTCGTTTCAGCGGCGGCTCGCCGCCCGGCTTACGGCAGAACCAGCGCGTCACGGTGCGGGTGTTGATTGACGAGTTACACGATGTACTCAAACTGCAGCGCGGCTCCTTTGCCGAAAGCGGCGGTGGACGACTGGCCTTTGTGTTGGGCCCGGATGGTCTGGCAGTGAAGCGCGAGGTGACACTGGGTGCGCGCAGTTCGAATGAGGTTGAAGTGCTGTCGGGTCTGCAGGAAGGCGATCAGGTGATTATTTCCAGCATTGCCGAATTTGAACAATTCGACACTTTGCAGATCGTCAACTGAACGGCACACGACCGCCTGGATATTGACTTTAATCAAGACAAGAAGGAGAAATTCATGCTGAAGATGCACGATATCAGCAAGGTCTACCGCACGGAACTGGTTGAAACCCATGCTTTGCGGGAATTGAACCTGCACGTTGATGAAGGAGAGTTTGTGGCGGTCACCGGCCCCTCCGGTTCCGGCAAAACCACCTTTCTTAACATCGCCGGGCTGCTGGAGACGCCCAGCAGTGGCGTTTATGAACTGGATGGCCAGGACATCGGCAACCTGGGTGACAACCCGCGTTCGCACATCCGCAACGAGAAAATCGGCTTTATTTTCCAGGGCTTTAACCTGATCCCGGACCTGAACCTGGCCGATAACGTGGACGTACCCTTACGCTACCGCGGCTGGAATGGCGCCAAGCGCCGTAAGGCCGTGGGTGACATGCTGGACCTGGTGGGGCTGGGCTCACGGCAGGGGTATCTGCCTTCGCAGTTATCCGGTGGCCAGCAGCAACGTGTGGCCATCGCCCGCGCGCTGGCTGGCAAGCCGCGCTTCCTGTTGGCCGATGAGCCCACCGGTAACCTCGATTCCGAAATGGCGGGGCAAGTGCTGGACTTGCTGGAAACCATCAACAGCCAGGGCACTACCATCATCATGGTAACGCACGACCCGGCGCTGGCAGCCCGGGCCCACCGCAATATCCACATCCTGGATGGCCGCGCCAGCGATGTGGCGGGCAGCGCCCGGAATCTGCACCTGGCGGCTTCCAATGCGCGGGAGGCAGCCCGTGTTTAACTACTACCTGAGACTGGCCTGGCTGAGTCTGCGCCGCACGCCGGTCCTGTCCTCGTTGATGGTAGTCGCATTGGGCCTGGGTATAGGCGCTTTCATGACGACTTTTACCGTTTACTACCTGATGTCGGGTGATCCCATACCGCACAAGAGCTCACAGCTCTATGCCGTACAACTGGATAACTGGGACCCGAATGACCCACCGACGCAATCCGCCGAAGACGTGCAGCCGCAACTGACTTACAAGGATGGCCAGAACCTGATGCACATGGACACACCGGCTGTTCGCCAGGCTCAAATGTATGGTGCCAACGCTGTGGTGGTACCGGAAGGCGAAGACCCGCCTTTTGAGGAAAACGTACGGGCGACCTACCGTAGCTTTTTCCCCATGTTTGATGTGCCCTTTCTGTTTGGCAGCCCCTGGTCGGAGCAGGACGATGCAAACCGCAACCAGGTTATGGTGATCGGCAAGGAACTGAATGACAAATTGTTCGCAGGTGAAAACAGCGTTGGACGCAGTGTCCAGTTGAATGACCGGTTGTACCGGGTAGTGGGAGTGATCGATGACTGGCAGCCGTCACCACGCTTCTATCACACCGACTCGGGACGCGCCTGGGCCGACACCGAACAGGTATTCGTACCTTTCTCACTGGCCGCGCAGCTATTCCTTTCCCCCAATGGCAATTTTAACTGCTGGAAACAGCCGGACGAGAGCCTGGAACCCATGGAAGGCCTGCTGCAATCGGAGTGTGTCTGGACGCAATTCTGGGCTGAACTGGAAACGCCGCAGCAAGCGGCTGCTTACAAGGACATGCTGGACAACTATGTACGTGACCAAAAGGCCACAGGTCGGTTTGAACGACCTTTGAATACCTTTTTGTCACCGGTACGCGAGTGGCTGAAGATCAATCAGGTGGTCAGCACGGACAACCGGGTGTTGCTGCGCCTGAGTTTCCTGTTCCTGCTCGTTTGCGTGGTCAATACCGTGGGTTTGTTGATGGCCAAATTCCTGGCCAAAAGCGGCGAAATCGCCCTGCGCCGCGCCATGGGCGCAAGCCAGCGATCGGTATTCTGGCAAAACCTGGTGGAAGTCGGCCTGATCGGTGTGTTGGGTGGTGTCTGCGGATTCGGCCTGGCCTGGCTGGGACTGCGAGCCGTTGAAGTGCTGTATCGCGACTACAAACACCTGGTACACCTGGACCCGGTGATGTTGTTGAGTGCCATCTCACTGGCCATTCTGGCAGCCGTTCTCGCTGGCCTGTATCCCGTTTGGCGGGTATCGCGTCAGGCACCGGCAGGCCTGTTGAAAACCCAATGACCCAGGATGCAATAACCAGGGCATCAAGAAAGCTTAATGTGGAGCACTGCTTATGAACGACTTCGGACCTATCGCCAGAGCCCTGTTGCGCAATCGCATGGGTGCATTCCTGATTGCCCTGCAAATTGCCTTGACCCTGGCCATCATCACCAATGCCGCTTTCATCATTCAAAAAAGATCAGCCGACATTGCGCGGCCCTCCGGCCTGGATGAAGCCAACACGGGCATATTTGTGACCAATCTGTTCGATTCAAAAGTGGATCAGCGACAGCTATTCCGAGATGACCTTGAAGACCTGCGCGCCGTGCCTGGCGTGGTAGCGGTAACGCCCACCCAATCCGTACCCGTTAGCGGCAGCGGTTGGGGTGAGGATTTTTTCTCCCGTCCTGATATGAAATCCGACGAAGGCATCAGCTTTGGTCGTTTCATGGTTGATGAGCAGGCCTTGGATGCGTTCGACCTGACC
>CAZRTG010000134.1:0-10257 GCA_964602895.1 uncultured Wenzhouxiangellaceae bacterium | reverse complement strand
GGGAGTTATACCCCAAGCCTGATCGTTGGATGTGTGGCTTGTGTTATTTCGAGTATTACATTTTGTTTTATGGGACGTTATCAGTTTACAGTTAAAGATGAAGGAGCGTCTAACTTGTCAACAAACGATGCAGAATCTTCTTGATTTTTAAATATTTGGGGAACGTATTGGACATGGTAGCCTGATCTTTACTTTTGAGAGAGGTTATAAATGGGAGGTTTACCTTACCTATTACATTACCTCGGTACCGCCAGCCACTGGCCGTGATAATCCTGCAGATCATGCCAATCGCCGTTCTGGTCTTGAAGTTTGAAGCCGGGAGCGGCGCTGCCCACCTCGGGTGGGTTACCCGCCTGGGCAGAGCAAGCCAGCAAAGACAAGGACATTGCTAAAGCGATCAGATGACGCATGATGTGTTTCCTCAGTAATTCAGATCAGTAGTGTCCGGTTAACTTACATGACCGCGAGTCAAGATCAACTATTGGCGCGGGTTACAGAGCGATTTGGTTTGGTGTCGATTTGAAATCAGTTTACTCATATTCAGGTTCGCGTAATGTCCAGAGCTTAATACCTCTGGAGGTGAGCTATGAACCTGGGCAAGACGCTGTTCGCGCAACTTATGGAATTCATACCGTGGACCAGTTTTGCGCGTATCGTGGCGCGCTATGGCGGCGACTTCAGAGTGCGCAGTCTGAGCTGCACCGAGCAATTCCGCGCCATGGCGTTCGCGCAGCTGACCTACCGCGAGAGTTTGCGCGACATCGAAACCTGTTTGCTGGCGAATCAAACGAAGCTGTACAGCATGGGCTTTCGGTCTGCGGTCAAACGCTCGACGCTGGCCGATGCCAACGAGGGGCGCGACTGGCATATCTGGGCCGACCTGGCGGCACTGCTCATCAAGCGGGCGCGCAAACTCTATTGCAACGACAGCTTCGGCATCGACTTGGACAACACCGTCTACGCTCTGGATGCCACCACCATCGACCTGTGCTTGGCGTTGTTTCCATGGGCGCCGTTTCGCTCCACCAAAGCAGCGGTCAAGCTGCATACCCTGCTGGATTTGCGGGGCAACATTCCGGCCTTCATTCATATCTCCGACGGCAAGGTCCACGAGGTCAACGTGCTGGATATGTTGTGCTTCGAAGCCGGCGCGTTCTATGTGATGGATCGAGGTTACCTGGATTTCCGCCGTCTGTTCGCACTGCATCAGACCGGAGCGTTCTTTATCACCCGAGCCAAGCGCAACATGGACGCACGGCGGGTGTATTCGATGCCCACCGACCGCAGCACCGGCATCGTGTGCGACCAGCGCATCGCCTTGAACGGCTTCTACATCGCCCAGGATTATCCCGAGCAGTTGCGCCGCATCCGTTTCAAGGATCCGGAGTCCGGCAAGACCTTGGTGTTCCTGACCAACAACACGGCCTTGCCGGCGTTGACCATTGCGGCACTGTACAAGAGTCGTTGGCAAGTCGAGTTGTTCTTCAAATGGATCAAACAACATCTGCGCATCAAGCGTTTTATCGGTACCAGCGAGAACGCGGTGAAAACGCAAATCTGGTGCGCCGTCGCTACTTACGTGCTGATTGCCATTGTCAAAAAGGAGTTGCAAATTGATGCCTCACTCTACACTTTGCTACAGATTTTATCGGTGTCAGTTTTTGAGAAAATCCAGCTATCACAAGCCTTTGCGGGAACTAGGCAAGCCTCAGAACAGACAGACTTTGCTAACCAACTAAATTTATTCGATTTTTGACCGGACACTACTGATGACGAGTAATTAATCGTTATCAAACCTCGTGAACCAGCGGTACAGTGACAAACACACATTTTCGCGAATCATGGCGAGAACAAACACATAACCGTTGAACGCAACACTGATCGCCCTCATAATGTTACATGTAACACGTATGCTGGAGAAAATGATGGCCAAATCAAATGTAGCCGACCGGGTAGCCAAGCATCGTGCAGCGCTGCGTGCAGCAGGGTTGCGGCCGCTTCAGCTCTGGGTTCCCGATGTCCGGTCGCCATCCTTTGCAAAAAAGGCTCACCTTCAGTCCAAAGCGGTGGCGCTAAGCAGTCACGAATCGGCAGATCAGGCATTTGTGGATGCCATTTCTGACCACGATGCATCGTGAAGAGAGGCGAAATCTGGACGGTTTCTGGCGGTGCAGACTATGCCGGAAAACCGCGCCCGGTTGTTATCTTGCAGGATGATCGATTCGACGCAACTGCTTCAATCACAATTTGCGCATTCACTACAGACCCCACATCCGCCCCGCTGTTTCGATTGGTGATAGAAGCGAATGAGCGGAATGGCCTTCAAGCGGCTTGCAGCATGATGGTCGACAAAATCACAACGGTGCCCAAAACCAAAATCGGCCGACAGGTAGGGCGCCTTGATGCGGAGGACATGGTCCGCCTGGATCGTGCTGTCTTGGTTTTTCTGGGTTTTGCCTGAGCGGATTTACAACCCATTGGTCAGAATTATGACCGGCAAATCCGGTTTCGTGACCGTCAAAGAGGATGAAAATGGTGGGCCGTGAAGGACTCGAACCTTCGACCAAAAGATTAAAAGTCTTCTGCTCTACCAACTGAGCTAACGGCCCGCCGAAAGGAGGCGGCATTTTAGGGGAATTCTTCCCGTGCCTCAAGTTAAAACCTACTTATGTTGCAGCATGACGTTTTCCAGTCACGTGGTTTTGAGTTTTCTGAACGCCTGTGGGTGGTGATCAGCATCGGGATAAGGGGCGATTCATACCGGCTGAATTACGCTTTTGAAGGTGTTTGGATATAGCGAGTAACGTCCTTGATCCCGGCAGCTTTGAATCCTTCACGGCGAATCCGGCAGGAATCGCAAAGGCCACAGGCTCTGCCCTCGACATCTGCCTGGTAGCACGAGACTGTCTGGCTGTAATCCACGCCCAGTGCGGTGCCCTGCCGGATGATTTCTGCCTTGGTCAGGTCAATCAACGGTGTATGGATGGTCAGCTCCCCAACATCGCCTTTGGCATCAATGCCGGCTTTGGTGGCCAGGCGGGCCATGGCTTGATAGGCAGCTATGAATTCCGGGCGACAATCCGGGTAACCGGAGTAATCCACGGCATTCACACCGATAAATATGGCATTGGCACCCAGCACTTCGGCCTGGCCCAAAGCCAGCGACAACATGATGGTGTTACGCGCAGGCACATAAGTCACAGGGATGCCGCTGCTGGCCACTGTGGGCACATCGATGTCAGCGGTGAGCGCGGATCCACCGATTTCACGCAGATCCACTCGCAGGATTTTAAGGGGTACGCCCTGGCTGTTGGTCACCCGCCGGGCCGCCTCCAGTTCGGAACGGTGACGCTGGCCGTAATCCACCGCGATGGCCAGGCAATCAAAGCCCTGATCGCGCGCCATGGCCAGGGTAGTAGCCGAATCCAGGCCACCGGAAACCAGTACCACTGCTTTGGGCTGATCTGTTTGATTCATTTGCCGGGTGTATCGCCCCATAACATCTTGTGCAACTGCAGTTGAAAACGCACCGGTAACCGATCCTGCAGGATCCACTCAGCCAATTCTGTAGCGTTCACTTCACCCCAACTGGGCGAGAACAGTACTTCACAGATATCGGCCAATTTTTTCTCCAGGGTGATGTGCCGCGCCCATTCGTAGTCCGCACGGGAGCAGATCACAAACTTGACCTGATCATGGGCAGTCAATGCGTCCAGGTTACTCCAGAGATTTCGACTCTCCTCTCCAGACCCGGGTGTTTTGATATCCATTACCCGGCTGACGCGTTCATCTGCCAGGCGGATATCGACGGCGCCACTGGTTTCCAGCGACACCGAGTAACCCAGATCACAAAGCTTTACCAGCAATTCACCGCAGCGCTTCTGCGCCAGTGGTTCACCACCGGTGACGCACACATGCCGTGTGCCGTGTGACTGGATCTGAGTGATGATGTCATCAAAGTGCAGCCACTCACCGCCACTGAAGGCGTAGGCGCTGTCACAGTACACACAGCGCAACGGGCAACCGGTTAAGCGTACGAATACCGTGGGTAAACCGGCCTGCCGTGCTTCGCCCTGCAGGGAATGGAATATCTCGGTGATTTTCAGCATGTCAACCCGGGATTCGGGGACATAGCGCGCTACTGCTTCGTTCATGGATGGATTGTACAGCGAGTTAAAGCGTTGATGACTGCAGATTTTTCCAACATCAAGTCAGAACGAATCAGTAGTGTCCTTCCATCCGCATGCTGCGCAGGCGGTTATCCGCCAGCCGGGCCAGAGTGGTATCCGGGAACTGTTGCTTGACCTGCTCCAGTGCAGCACGTGCCTGATCCCATTGTTTGAGCTCATAGTGTGCATAGCCAATTTTGAGCAAGGCATCAGGCGTTTTGGAACTGCCCGGATAGTTTTTCAACAGGTCGTTGAAAGCATCCAGGGAGATATCGTAATTCCGTGTGACGTAATAGGACTCACCCAACCAATACTGGGCGTTATCGGCGTATTCACTTTGTGGATAGCGGGCTATAAAGGACTGAAAACTTTCTGCTGCATCGGCATAGCGCAAGTCTTTCAAGGACTGGAACGCCTGATCGTAAGCGGCTTTTTCTTCAGCCGGATTGGCTGGCATTGCCTGGCTTTGCACATCGGGCACGCCAAGGGCCATGGTGTCTGATGGGGTGTCCATGGGTGGCCGTACGGCAGGACCTTCATCAGCACTACCCGGTGCGGGCAACTCTGTGCTTTCAGGCTGCATATCGGAACCCGCCACGGTGCCGGTAGCTGCGGGCACGCCCGTAGCCGAGGCTGGTGAACGTTGTCCGCTGATGCGTTGATCCAGATCGAGGAACTGGTCACGCTGGCGCTGACGCAAGGTTTCAAGCTGAATGGACTGATCTTCAAGCTGGCCGTGCAACATACGGACTTCGTCTTGCAACTCCTGCACTTTGATGACCAGGTTAGCTATAACATTGGAGTTATTGCTGTCTGAATCATTGCTCTGTGCAGTTGCTGACGCACTAAACAGCATGGCCAGCACAAAGCTGGCCATACTGATATTTTTATTACGAATTAAAAACATGACTCAGCGTGTGGTGTAAACGATCTCCACCCGACGGTTCTGGCTCCAGCACGTTTCATCGCTGACGCGGCAAACCGGACGCTCTTCACCGTAGCTGACTACGTTCAGCTGGTTGCCACGTGAACCCTGTGCAGACATCAGGCCCATCACGGCATTGCCGCGACGTTCGCCCAAGCCCAGGTTGTATTCACGGCTGCCACGCTCATCGGCATGACCTTCAAGTGTTACGCGTGCACTGCTGTGAGCAGCGGTGTAAGCAGCGTGTGCTGACACGATGCCACGGTATTCAGGGCGAACGGTAGACTTGTCAAAATCAAAATAAACGACGCGCTTGGACAGCAAGCTGGCCGGGTTGTCGAAATTACGGGCATCGGTGTAATCCGAAGGATCCAGTGCAGCTTCAGTTACCACCGGCTTGGCTGGCTGAGAAACAGGCGGCGCAGGCTCGGTTGGTTTCGGCTTGGGCTGACAAGCCGCAACTGTCATTGCGAACATGATAGCCACTATCCATTTAAATGCGGTACTCATTACATATCTCCTGATTGATTCGTACGCGCAGCTTTTATGCTGCGCGGTCTTTTTGTGACTGTGCTTATATTACCTGATTACAGGTGACCATGCGGGTTCGCGAACGTCCCCCTCGCTGAGGACCAGCCGCTGCCGAACGTTACCGTCTGCAGAAACTGCTGAGAGCACTCCTCGTTCTCCCTCACGCGTTGCGTAAAGTACCATACTACCGTTCGGGGCGAAACTGGGAGATTCATCTAATTTTCCGGGAGTTAGCACAGTAAAGCGACTATTTTCAAAGTCCCACATGGCAATCCGGTATTCATTACCACGGCCCTGGGCGACTACCATTTTTTTACCGTCTGGAGAAATACTGGCGCGAGCGTTGTAATCCCCTGATAAGGTTACCCTTTCCGGACTGCCTCCCGATGCCGGGATAGCATAAATCTGTGGCTTGCCACCCCGGTCCGAGGTGAAATAGATGGTACGGCTGTCGGGCGACCAGGCTGGCTCGGTGTCGATGGCCCAGTGCTGAGTCAGTTGGGTTTCTCTCCCGGTGGTCAGATCCCGCACATAAATTTCCGGATTTCCGGAACGTGAGAGGGTCAAAGCCATGCGTGTGCCGTCCGGCGAATAGGCAGGAGCACCATTTATTCCCCGGCCACTGGAGATCAATTCACGAGCACCAGTGGAAACATCCTGGGCATAAATGGCTGAATTGCCTTTCTCGAATGATACATAAGCCAGCTTGCGGCCATCGGGTGACCAGGCGGGTGACAACAAAGGCTCTGGTGAACCCACCACCGATTGTGGACCAAAACCATCGGCATCGGCCACCACCAACTCAAAGCGCTGGTTTTTATCGAGACCAGTCGAAGTAACATAGGCAATGCGGGTTGCGAACGCCCCGGGAATGCCGGTCAAGGCTTCGTACACCGCATCGGCAACCCGATGGGCACCGAAACGAAGGTCACCCTCACCCACCGTAGTGATCTGTGACAATAAGCGTTCCTGGGTATGCACATCGAACAATTGGTAGATCAACTCATGACCACCCCTGCCACCGGGTGCTTCACGCACCCTGCCAATGACGATGTAGTCGGTTTTGAGCAAGCGCCAGGTGCCGAAGCGCACTTCTTCCTCTTCATGCGGAAACTCAATGATATCGTCCCGATTCAGCGGCTTGAACAGGCCGGACCGGTACAGGTCATTGGAAATGATTTCATCGACACTGTGCACCGGTGGCGGACCGGATTCTTCCCAATTGAAGGGCACGATGGCAATGGGCAGCGCACTGGCATTGCCGCTTATGATTTCGATTTGCAGCTGTGCCTGGGCAAGGGGTGCCAGCAGCAGTGCAGCCAGAACCAGCAGAATTTTTTTCATATTTCTATTCACCGTCATATTTGAATTCAAAATCGATCTCACGGACAAAAACTTCTTCGTAACCACGATAAGGTAATGCATCAATTCTTTCTACTGCAGCGACGATGGACCTGCGTGTCGCTTCGTCACCGTTACACCTTCCTGAAATAGCAGCTGATATCACTTCGCCACCGGGTATCTGCACAATTTTAAGGGTGCAGCGTAATCCCGGTTTTGCAGTCGGTGGCCGTAACCAGTTGTCGGTTACAATCTGCTGAAGCAACAGTTGGTATTTGTCACCAAGATCAGCAAGACGTCCTTCGTTGAGTGATTGCGCCTCTCGATCTACCTGTGCTTTTGCTGCCAGTTCATCCGCCCTGGCTTTCGCCAGAGCATTTTCACGCGCCTCCAACTGCTTCAGCTTTTCGGCTTCCAGTTTGCGCTGTTTCTCAGCTTCTTCCTGTTGCTTGCGAACCTTTTCAAGCTCCTGCTGCCGCCGCAAGCGTTCTTCTTCCTGTTTGCGCTCCTGCTCTTTCCGCAGTTGCGCTATTTTTTCCTGTGCTTCCTGCTTTTTGCGTGCCTCATCTTCTTGCTTCCTGATGCGCTGGGCTTCTGCTTCTGCCAGTTTTTGCTTTTCAGCTTCAGCCTGGAGTTGTTTCTGCTTTTCCGCTTCGGCTTGTTTCTGCTTCTCGTTTTCGAGCTGCTTTTGCTTCTCAAGTTCAGCTTGCTGTTGCCTCTTCACTTCCTGTTCGCGTTCGCGTTGCTTTTGCTTTGCCAGTTCCTCAGCGCGACGATCTTCCAGTTGCTGCTTCTTTTGCGCTGCCTCAGCCGCCTGTTGCGCCTCATCACGTCGCGTCGCCATCTGGGTGGTATCGACGATGACTGCTTCAATGGTCAGTGCCACGGGTTTGTGGTGCTTGAACGGCTTCCAGTTCAAAGTGCTCAATACCACCAGTGCAGCCAGCAACAGGTGCAGACCAACGGCCAGCACAAAGGGTTGCCACATGGAAGCATTGTTGGGGCTACGACGCATACGTGCTCAGCCGTCCGAGTCGGTTGCCGCAGTCACTTCTCCATCCAGCGGATCGCTCATCAAGCCCACTTTCTGTACTCCGGCTTTCTGCAGCAGCACCATGGCCTGGTAAATCTGGCCGTATTCAACCTGCCTGTCACCGCCCACCAGGATTTCCAGTTCGGGATTGCGGCGCACAATGGCGGACACCCGGGTCACCAGCGTTTCCGGGTCTACCATGCCACTGGCAATGCCCGCCGTATCACCACCGGCATTGAGGTAAAGGTCACCATTGCGTAATACGGTCAGCACCAGGGGCTCCTGATTTTGCTGAACCTCCATGGGCTCTGCATCGGCTTTGGGCAATTCCACTTCCACGCCCAGATTCAACAAAGGTGCGGTAATCATGAATATCACCAGCAGCACCAACATCACGTCGATATAGGGCACGACATTGATTTCGGCCATGGGGCGACGGCGTACCTTGACCCGTACAGGTTCCATGCCCGCCTACTCCTGGCTCAAGCCGTGCGCGTAGCGCTGCAGGATGCTGGAAAACTCTTCCTTGAAGTTGTCGTAACGCACTTCCAACCGTTCAACCTGGTTGGAATAACGGTTGTAGCCTATAACCGCCGGAATGGCTGCAAACAGGCCCATGGCGGTAGCGACCAGCGCTTCGGAAATACCGGGAGCCACCATGGCAATGGTGGCCTGGTTGACGTTGGCCAGTGCCTGGAAGGAAGTCATGATGCCCCATACCGTACCGAACAGGCCCACATAAGGGCTGGTTGAGCCCACCGTGGCGAGAAAATTCAAACGGCTCTCCAACTCCTCGGTTTCCCGGGTCAAAGCGATACGCATGGAGCGTTGCGCCCCTTCAACCATGGCGTTGGGCGACATGCGGCCCTGCTGGCGCATGCGGGTGAATTCAGAAAAGCCGGCATCGAATATTTTTTCCATGCCGTTGGCAATACGGTGGCCCGAGCTGATGCCTTCATGCAATTTGGTCAGATCGGTGCCGGACCAGAATTGCTCTTCGAATTTGTCCGCTTCGGATTGTGCTTTATGCAATACCTGCCGTTTGTTGAATATGATCATCCACGATGCGACTGAAGCCGCCAGCAGGATAAGCATCACGCCTTTTACCAACCAACTGGCGTGCATCACCAGTTGCCAGATCTGCACCTCATTACCCATTCGTCAGCTCCAATTCCAACCAGGCCGGCATACGTGCCGGCTTCAGACTGTCTGCGTGCAACATGGCCACACTCAATTCGGCAGTGGCAACTTCCACACCATCCGCAACCCGGTTCATGCGCTGCTGGAAACCGACCCGCACGCCTTTCACCCAGGTTGGCTCGGCCGTAACCTGTAATTCGTCATCCAGCTTCGCTGCCTTGCGGAAACGAATCTGCATATCCAGCACGACCCAGATCAGATTGTGCCGGTCTCTCAATTCGTTCTGGTGTATGCCTTTGGCACGCAAAAACTCGGTGCGAGCCCGTTCAAAAAACTTCAGATAATTCGAGTGATAAACCACGCCACCCGCATCGGTGTCTTCGTAGTACACACGGATCTTCCAGATAAAGGGCGGTGGCAGGTTATCACTCATTTTTTCTTCTTTGCCCGGTAGATTTCCCAAACTGGTTTAATTGACCTGCACCGGGCCAATAGATTCCCCACACGTACTTCATTGCCCCTGGTTTGCCTCTGGTTCGTCATTATCCTCATCAAACAGATCCATGGCTGCCTTGGGTGATTTCAGCCCCAAATGCCGGTAGGCTTTGGATGTGGCTATACGGCCACGCGCGGTACGGGCAAGGTAGCCTTGCTGTATCAAATACGGTTCCAGCACGTCCTCGACCGTTCCACGTTCCTCAGACAAAGCAGCGGCCAGACTCTCCACACCGACCGGGCCCCCATCAAAGGTGCCAATGATCAACTGCAGCAAGCGGCGATCCATGGTATCGAAACCCATCCCGTCTACTTGCAACATGGCCATGGCTGCAGTTGCTATGCCCTGATCGATAAAACCATCACCTTTGACCTCAGCAAAGTCCCGTACACGACGCAACAGGCGATTGGCGATGCGGGGTGTGCCGCGAGAGCGTCGGGCAATTTCCATGGAGCCCGGAGCATCCACTGCGATATTCAGAATTCCGGCCGAGCGTGTGACGATGCGGGTCAACTCGTCCGGGCTATAGAACTCCAGACGCTCGACGATGCCAAAACGGTCGCGTAATGGTGAAGTTAAAAGTCCGGCCCGCGTGGTTGCGCCAACCAGCGTAAAACGCGGC
>CAZRTG010000133.1:0-10259 GCA_964602895.1 uncultured Wenzhouxiangellaceae bacterium | reverse complement strand
ACTTAGCTTCCGCAAAATATGTCCGCGTTAAGGCTTCCCCTGATCTTGACTTTATATCAGGCGAATCTGAAAAATCATGCGTCACAGTGCTTGAAGCCATAAATTCGATGGCGAATGACTATTCACTTTCTGTTCAGTAACAATTGAAGTGGCTGAGGATGGTGCGTCTGAATTAGTGCTTGGAGCAGGATTGCGGCGCTAGCTGAAGAGCGGGTTTGGGAATCGGAATTGTCAGAAGCTTTGGATTAGATGTTGACTAAAATGTGGGTTAAAGCCTAGGTAATCTTACTTGTCAGATTTTTAGCCACTGTTGGCCACTTTTTACAGTTATTACATATGAAGAATGTGCGCAAAGAACTTGAAATATCATATGGTAAGCCGTTTGTCGATATCTGGGCGTGCGTCAGTTTGAGTAGGCTTTGACGCTCAGCAGTTTTTCTTCAAAAATCTTCTTTCGCTTCAATATCTCTGAAGTGTACTTACCATTTCTGGGCGTCAGTTCCAGGTAGTTCTTGAGAACTAAATCTGCTCGAACACGTTTATAGGTTTTAAGATACGGCTGTATTTCAGCAAGCAGGGCAAGCGCTTGCCGGTTGTAGACCGCATAAGCAAAGCTGGGTGAGTGGTGTGCCTTGCTGGTAGCTTTGTTGGTGATTTTGCCTACGCCGATGGTGGCTTTTATAAATTCCAACAAAGCGCGCTCTGTGCTGCTGATGGAAATGGTCAGTTGACGATTTTCATTGCTGTGCTTGCGTGTCAGGGTGATGGTGCCCTCACCATCGATTACTCCTGCAATATATGCAGCATCGGCTGGATTGATTGAAACGTGATTGGAAGATGATCCCATAGGGTTCTCCAACAACCTGAATTTCTTATGATAATAAACAAAAAGCCCCCAAAAGGGGGCTTTCCGTTTAATTGGTGGAGGCGGCGGGACAGCTGATTCCTTATCTTTCGATAAGGGCTGGACTATACCTTCATCCTGTTGCCAGGATGCGGGGCGTGTTATTCGCAGCAGCTATGCTTTGAATCCTAGTGCCGGCTCCGGCATTGCTGCCTCAGCCAGTCTATGAGTCTCTACAGGGCAGGCCTGGAGTTAGCCTCCTTCCTACCCCTCGGTATTGCCCTGGCAACTTGCGTTGCTTTAGGTTTCACCGATGTGAGCCCCGTTTGCACTTTACCTTTACAGGTAAAGGCGACCTATATTGATCGAACCCGCGTCCGTAAGTACTCTGCCATTGGCTCTACATGCTTATCCCAGTCTTTGTTTTAGTTAATGGCTACCCGACGGGCAGGGAAGGCCATTAACGATCCTGGATAGGTTTTAACGAGTCCACACCAGGCGTGCTTCGTCGCGATCCTGTATAGGGTGACTCCCGTGATCCGGACGTACAGGCACGTGACCGGGCGGAAGGCTCTAAGCAGGTGTTTAAGCTGCTAGTGCGTAGTTGTCGTCGTTGGCAACTAAGTTTTTTGCAAACAGTTTTACGAGTTACTTGCAGCTCGGCATGCACCTCCGGTTTCGCAACCCACGTCGAATCCAGGTCGCCCCCAAGGGTGTTAACGCTTCTCCCAACAATACTGAAGCCTTGGTCTAACGCGTCGCATTCTACATCAGTTGGCTGAAATATACTCAGGCTTGATGCTTTGCTGACGATGGTTAAGACCAGCAATCACCGCTGGAGTTCAATCCAGACTGTTTTCCAGCCTGTTTCATTGCAGGTTTGCACAGGCGCCGTATCCGGGTAGACTTCCCGGCTTCCTTTTTACGCATCATTACCGCACGGAGTAAGCATGAATCTCGAAAATACTGTAGTTGTAATTACCGGCGCTGCCGGCGGCCTGGGACAAGCCATGGCGAAACGCCTGGCTGCACAAGGTGCCAGGCTGGCCTTGCTGGATCTGCAGGCTGAAGGCCTGGACAAGCTGGCTGATGAACTGGGCCGCGACCAGGCCTCACCCATAGTTTGTGGTGTTACGGACGAAGCTCAAGTGGATGCGGCGATGGCACAGGTTCGGGAGCATTTCGGACGGCTTGATGTGTTGGTAAACAACGCGGGCATTACACGCGATGCCTTGTTGCTGAAATTCAAGGACGGCGAACTGGTGTCGCGTATGAGCCTGGAATACTGGAAACAGGTTATCGACGTCAATCTGACCGGTGTATTCCTGTGTGGCCGGGCTGCAGCAGAGCAGATGATACGCGCGGGTAATGGTGGTGTGCTGGTGAATATTTCGAGCATTTCGCGTCATGGCAACATGGGGCAGACCAATTATTCGGCTACCAAGGCCGGGGTTGAAGCCATGAGCGTGACCTGGGCCAAGGAACTGGCACGTTTTGGCATTCGTGCGGCGTCTATCTCTCCCGGGTTTATCGGCACCGAAATGGTGCGATCCATGAAACCCGAAGCACTGGAGAAATTGCAGGCAGGCATTCCGGCCAAACGGCTGGGCGAGCCGGATGAAATTGCAGCCACGGTTCAGTTCATTATTGAAAACGACTACATCAGTGGCCGTGACTTTGGTATTGATGGGGGGTTGAGGCTGTAAGTTTTACACTATTCCGGCCCAGCACTAGCGTCATCCCGATCCCCGAAGCTTACGTCATCCCGGATAGCGGCTATGCCGCTTCCGGGATGACGGCTGGAAAGTTCGGCACGGTAGTTGCAGAAGTCTCAGCGAATCTTGTTCAAACGGCCTTTTTCGCGTTCCCAGTCTCGGTCTTTGACGATTTTGCGCTTGTCGTGTTCTTTTTTGCCTTTGGCCAGGCCGATTTCAACTTTAACCTTGCCTTGCGACCAGTACAGTGCGGTAGGAACCACGGTGTATCCCTTGCGATCAACCGCAGCGCGCAACTGGTCGATCTGTCGTCGGTGTAACAGCAGTTTGCGCGTACGCAAGGGGTCGGGCTTGATATGGGTCGAGGCTGTTGGCAGCGGTGTGATGGTGGTGCCAAACAGAAATGCTTCGTTGTCCTTCAACAGAATATAGCTGTCGGCAAACTGGATATGGCCCGCCCGCAGCGATTTGACTTCCCAGCCTTCCAGCGCCAACCCGGCCTCAATCCGGTCCTCAATGGCGTACTCATAGCGGGCACGCCGGTTTAAGGCAATGGTTTTGGTGGAGGATGATTTTTTGCTTGCTGTATTTTTGGTATTCATAATTTTGAGTCGGCCTGGAAGCCTGTCGGACTTAACATGATCCATTACGGAAAATCCGAATTTGGCCAGATTTTCCGATCTTTTCCGTTTAATAGCGGTGCTATTGGCCTCAAAAGATCGAAAAATCTGACTCAAATCGGCTTTCCCTCGCTACGACCGGTCAAGTCCGACAGGCTCCTGCGCCGCTATTCTAATTGGCTCACACGCCACATGCTATGCTGGCAGGCACTACAGGATTGATAATATTTAACGGATCATGGAAATAACCCGTAGCGCCCTGGTGCCTTTTCCGGCAAATCACATGTATGAACTGGTTGAAGATGTAGTCAGTTATCCGCAGTTTCTCAGTTGGTGCGCCTCGTCCAGTTTGATTGAACGTTCCGGGGACAAACAGCTTGCCAGCCTGGAAATCGCAATTGCCGGAATTCGTCAATCTTTTATTACCCGGAATGTGTTGGTGCCCGGGCAGCGTATTGGTATGGAGTTGGTGGAGGGACCGTTTCAACGCCTGTCGGGTGAGTGGCGTTTTCAGGCATTGGGCCCGACCGCCAGCAAGATTCTTTTGCAATTGGACTTTGATTTTTCCAATAATTTGCTTTCTGCGGCGTTCCGGCAGGGGTTTACTCTTGTTGCCGACCGCCTGGTGAGTGATTTCTGTCTGCGTGCGGAGGCTGTGTATGCCAATTGAATCAATTGATCCTGACACTCAACTTATCCCGGTTGAAGTGGCCTATGCTTTACCCGAAAAACAGGTGATTGCAAAAGTCGCGGTGGTACCCGGCACAACGGCTGCAGAAGCGATTGCTTTATCGGGTATCCGTCAATTGTTTCCCGGCATCGAGGAGCAACCCGTAGTCGGGATATTCAGTCGCAAGGTAGCTTTGGACTATGAAGTTCAAGCTGGTGACCGGGTAGAGATATACCGCGCTTTGCTGGCAGACCCCAAAGAGATTCGTCGCAGAAAAGCCGAGGAGCAAAAGGCCAAGGCCAGGGAAGATCTGGCCAAATTACGTCACCACTAGGAGCCCTGTTTTTGCTCAACCGTCGATATCAGGCGAGGTGGTATCGTCTGCGGCGCGTTGATCGGTGGCTTTGCTGTCCTTTTCGTATTTGCGCTCTTCCGCAGTTTTCTGGCCAATGCCCTTGATTTCAGGCTCCAGAGCTTCTTCCCGGCCGGATTCCACAGACAGGGCATGTGGATCCTGTTTGGGTTTCGCTGCCGAGGCCGTTTGGGTGCCGGTGCCCGCGCCCGTGGTTTCGGCAAATTCATTCTCCGCGCCAATAATTTTTGTGAGCAAGTCGTCTTCAAACTCAAGCGTAACCGTGCGCTGCACCAGGTCACCACCGCGTCGGCTGAAGGTCTGAACATAATCCCAACGGCTTTGCTGGAATGGGTCCTGCACGGACGGGGTACCCAACACGAACAATACCTGACGCTTGTTCATGCCCACGTACAGTTCGTCCAGATCTTCCTGTTCCAGGGCATTGCCCTGCTGGATGTTCTGCTTGTAAATCAGGTTGCAGGCGCTGCTGCTGCAGGCCAGAATGATGGCCAATATCAGGTTTCGGTTTAGCATGCTCATAATAAAATCAGGTCCGGGCTACAATGCCGACTCACGAAGAGGGTGAATGATACAATATTCCGTTCGCGACCATACAATGTCATTGAATTCTATCTGCGGCAGGGCAAATGTAAATGTTAGTTAGCAAACTCAAAAAAGCCGGGCTCAAGGTTACACAGCCACGCAAGCGAATTTTTGAAATTCTTCAGGAAAGAGCCCACAAACACATGACCGCTGACGATATCTATCGTGCGCTGATGGAAGCCAAAGAAGACATCGGCTTGGCAACGGTATATCGGGTGCTGAGCCAGTTTGAAGAAGTGGGTCTGGTCAACAAACATAATTTCGAAGGCGCTCAGGCATTTTACGAGTTGAATACAGGCAAACATCACGATCACATGGTTTGTGTGGAAACCGGCAAAGTGATCGAATTCGTCAATGATGAAATTGAAAGGCTGCAGGAAAAAATTGCCACTGCACATGGCTATGATATTGAAGATCACAGCCTGGTGATTTACGTTCGTCCGAAGAAAAAGGCCTGAGTTCAATAACGCTCTGAATAATTCATCCATGAATTATCAGAGTACGCCATACAAAAAGTGTGGTTTTTGTTTGGCGTCATTTCCAATGATTTGTAATCATTGGAAATGTTGGCACATCCATGTGCCAAGATGCTCTGAATATTTCAGCCGGCAGCCTTTAATGCTGAGTCAGTGCGCTGGTCAATAGTTCATGGGCATGTGCGCGACTTTGATCGGTTAATTTTCCGCCCAGCATACGGGCGATCTCGTCTACCCGCTGAGTTTCGTCCAAGAGGGTGGTTTCAACCCGGGTCATTTGGTCCGCGGCACTTTTAAGCACGCGGATCTGCTGATCGGCGCATACGGCAACCTGTGCCAGATGCGTCACGCACAGTGCCTGTCCTTGTCCGGCAACTGCCTGCAGCAAGCGGCCCACCGCATTGGCAGTATCGCCACCGATACCTGCATCCACTTCATCAAATACCTGAGTGGCCGCAGGCTCACCCACGCTACCGGCCACCTTGATGGCCAGGCTGATGCGGGAAAGCTCACCGCCTGATGCCAGTTTGCGCAAGGGGCCTGCAGGCATACCCGGATTGGCACTGACCTGCATTTCCAGTCTGTCATCCCCCCGTCGGGAAGGCTCCCGATCTGCCTGCAGTGTGACCTGAATCTCAAATACACCACCTTCCATGCCCAGTACCTGCATCAGGTCGCTGACCGAGCGAGACAATTTCAGCGCAGATTTCTTGCGTGCTTTGTGCAGTGTTTTGGCCGCCTGGCGATACAGCTTGGTGTGCTCCAGCAGTTTCTGTTGCAGTTGATCACGTTGCGCTTCAAGGCCGGTTGCCCGCGCGATTCGGCCCTGCAGTTTTGCCAACACCTCGCCCAGGTGAACCGGATCAGACAGGTGTTTGCGTGACACTGCATGCAAACGGGTCATCTGTTTTTCCAGTTTCGCCAGACGGTCGGTACTGAGGTCAATCCGGGACAGTGCGGCTTCCAGGCTTTGGCGGGCCTCCTCACAGTTGATGGCCGCTTCGGTCAGGGCTTTGTGCGCATTGGCAATGTCCCTGTCCTGAGTGGCTTCTTTCTGCAGGCTATCGGCCAGCGCCTGCAACACCGGTCCGCTGGCGTTGTCTTCGGCCTGCAGCACATCCAGACTGGACTGCAATCGCTCCACCACGTCACCGCCGCGTGACAGCAGGTCGTGCTCCTGCTCCAGAGCTGCATAGGCTTCAGGTGGGATCACTACTCCTTCCAGTTCCTGCACCTGGTAACGCAACAGATCCAGTTCGGCCGCACTGAGCGGTGATTCGCTGGCCAGGTCTTTCAATTGTTGTTCGATTTGTTGCCAGGCAGTAAAAGCATGGCTTACCGCATCAAGCTCGTCGGCATACTCGCCTTTGCCATCCAGCAGGGCAAAAGTTTCGGAATTACGTGTCAGACGTATGTGTTCATTCTGGCCGTGAATTTCTACCAGCAGTTCACCCAGTTCCTGTATCTGGGCCACCGTGACTGCAGTGCCGTTGATCCAGGCACGGGAACGGCCGTTGCTGGTTATCACCCGACGAAGCAGACAAACGTGCCCACTGTTCGTATTCAGGGACTCACTGACGGTGTCACTTGTGGCTTCATCCAGGGCTGCTTCGCGCAGCCAGTACAGGGCAGGGCTGTCATCGGTCAAGCGGAACTCGGCACTGAGTTCGGCTTTGGTGCAACCCGCGCGGATCGCGGTGGAATCAGCCCGGCTACCCAATAGCAGGCCCAGCGCACCAACCAAAATGGACTTTCCTGCACCGGTTTCGCCTGTGATTGCCGTAAAGCCTTTCTCCAGCTCGATTTCCAGGTCATCGATGATGGCGAAATTACGAATTTGCAACAGACTTAACATGGGTTCCGCAAGAATCTGGCCGTGTTCATCGAGAGATAGTAGGACATGGTGCGAAAACTAGCATGCTGTGCGTTGGGCGGCAACGCGTTTCATGTAGGTTATTTGCTTGAAACAAGGCTGCTTAGCCCCATCTATGCTTCAGAAATCAGGCTTGCACCAAATCAGTGTAACCAGACACAACAGGATCAAAGGACGAGGGCATGACATGACAAACCACCCCAATGACAGCTCGGAAAACATGAATGAAGCAAAAGGTCAGTCGTTTGACGAACTGCATCCGGACCATACAAACGATTCCACCAACGTCGATGATGAGTTGGAAGGACTGGAGCAGGCCGTTGAATCTGCCGAGCAGGAGTTGGTCAGGCACCGTGATGCCATGCTGCGCATGCAGGCAGAGATGGATAATTTGCGTAAACGCCTGATCCGGGATCAGGAGCGATCACGCAAATTTGCTCTGGAAGGCGTAATGAAAGACCTGTTGCAGGTCCGCGATAGCCTGGAACGGGCCCTGGCTATAGCACCGGATAACGTCACGGTTGAGTCTTTGCGCGAGGGTCAGGAGTTAACGCTCAAGTTATTCAGCAAGGTTCTTGGCGACCATGGCCTGGAAATCATTGACCCGGACGGGGAAGCCTTTGATCCGGAATGGCATGAAGCCGTGGCGGTGTTGCCATCAAACGATGCTCCGGAAAATACAGTATTGAACGTGATGCAAAAAGGCTTTCGTTTGCACGATCGGCTGATTCGGCCGGCGATGGTGGTAGTGGCAAAAAATCCGTCCCGGTAACAAATTCTTGACGGGCGCATTGAAAAGCCACCGGACAGCCCCATTTTTAAGCCATCGATTTTTAAACAAATTGTTTGGAATTTTTTAGAATTATTTCGAATTTTGGGAGACAGAAGCATGGGTAAGATCATTGGGATTGACCTGGGCACCACCAATTCATGCGTAGCCGTGATGGAAGGTGGCAAGCCCAAGGTGATTGAAAACGCTGAAGGCGACCGCACCACACCGTCGGTTGTTGCCTTTGCCAAGGACGACGAAGTACTGGTTGGCCAACCGGCCAAACGCCAGGCTGTCACCAATCCTGCCAACACCTTGTATGCCGTGAAGCGTTTGATCGGCCGTAAGTACAACGAAGATGTGGTGCAGAAAGACCGCGATCTGGTGTCGTACAAAATCGTTAAAGCCAGTAATGGCGACGCATGGGTTACCGCGAACGGCAAGGACATGGCACCGCCGGAAGTATCGGCTCGTGTGCTGATGAAGATGAAGAAAACCGCCGAGGACTATCTGGGCGAAGAAGTAACGGAAGCGGTGATTACGGTTCCGGCTTATTTCAATGATTCACAGCGCCAGGCCACCAAGGATGCAGGCAAAATTGCCGGCTTGAATGTCAAACGCATCATCAACGAGCCCACCGCAGCGGCCCTGGCTTATGGCCTGGACAAGAAAGGTGGTGAGCGCAAGATCGCGGTTTATGACCTGGGCGGCGGTACCTTTGATATTTCCATCATTGAGATTGCCGAAGTCGATGGCGAGCACCAGTTTGAAGTGCTGGCCACAAACGGTGATACTTTCCTCGGTGGTGAAGATTTCGATATGCGCGTAATCGATTATCTGGTTGCCGAGTTCAAGAAAGACCAGGGTGTGGATCTGAAAAATGACCCGCTGGCCTTGCAGCGCCTGCGTGAAGCCGCTGAACGCGCCAAAATCGAATTGTCCAGCACACAACAGACCGAAATCAACTTGCCTTACGTCACGGCCGATGCCAGTGGTCCCAAGCACCTGGCCATCAAGCTGACCCGTGCCAAGCTGGAATCACTGGTGGAAGACCTGGTCAGCCGCACCATCGCACCTTGCCGCACGGCACTGGACGATGCAGGCCTCAAGGTTGCGGATATTGACGATGTGATCCTGGTCGGCGGACAAACCCGTATGCCCAAGGTGCAGCAGGTGGTTTCCGAGTTTTTTGGCCGCGAGCCGCGCAAGGATGTGAATCCGGATGAAGCAGTGGCCGTTGGTGCCGCCATTCAGGGCGGTGTGTTATCGGGCGAGGTGAAAGACGTATTGTTGCTTGACGTAACGCCTCTGTCGCTGGGTATCGAAACCCTGGGCGGCGTGATGACCAAACTGATCGAGAAGAACACCACCATTCCGACCAAGGCGACACAGACGTTTTCAACTGCTGAAGACAACCAGACCGCAGTGACTTTGCATGTGCTGCAGGGTGAACGTGAAATTGCCTCGGCCAACAAGTCGCTGGCACGTTTTGACCTGGCCGGCATTGGTGCTGCACCGCGTGGATTGCCGCAAATCGAGGTGACTTTCGATATCGACGCCAACGGTATCATGCACGTCAGTGCCAAGGACAAGGCAACCGGCAAGGAACAGAGGATTGAAATCAAGGCGGGCTCCGGGCTGTCGGAGGAGGAAATCCAGCGCATGGTGCGGGACGCCGAGGAGCATGCCGAGGACGATCGCAAATTCCATGAACTGGTATCCACACGCAACAGCGCCGATGCCCTGGTTCATGCCACCAAGTCCAGCCTGAAGGAAGTTGCCGACAAAATTGGTGATGACGACAAGGCCAGGATCGAAGCAGCCATCGAAGAGGTGGAAAAAGCCATGAAAGGCGACGACAAGGAAGCCATTGAGGCCGCCGTCACCAAGCTGGGTGAAGCCGGACAGGTAATCCACGAGCAGGCCGCAGCAGCGGCACAGGCAGCTCAGGATGCTGCGGGACCGGAATCCGGGTCTGAAGGCACTGGCTCCGATGATGTGGTCGATGCCGAGTTCGAAGAAGTGGACGACAAAGACAAGTCCTGATCTTTTTTGCAGGAAGTAGTGAAAACCCCGGCGCAGGCCGGGGTTTTTTTGTTTATGGCCAGGAGTAGGGATCGGTGCGAATTTCGGATCTGCGGGGAGTGCTACGTCTGGCCGGGCAGCGCAGCCTGCTGGCAGATCGACTGTTGGGCGATGGTCTGGTGCCCTTGCGGAGTGCTTTGGGCCTGCACGATCAAGCGCATCGGAACCTGGAATTTCCAACGGATGCACAGCATATTGCCTATAACACCGGACATCTGGAGTTGCTGCAAAAGGCAGAAGTGATGCAGC
>CAZRTG010000132.1:1193-10320 GCA_964602895.1 uncultured Wenzhouxiangellaceae bacterium | reverse complement strand
CACAGGATGTGCGAGAGCGATCAAAGGATGGTCGGCAGCATGGCTGCCTCCTACAGCACATTTTCCCAGACTGATTTTACCCACTGGCGCATCGTCAGTGCCTCCTGCCAACGGTCAGACAGTTCGAGGCCATTGGCATCCGTTATGGCATAGGGCGGCGGACCCAATTCACAGAGAAATACCAGCGTGGCGTCCGGTCCATTTCTTTGCTGCCAACTTTGCATGCCGGCTGTCCACCAGGCCTGGAACTGCTTTACCCATTTAAGGTGTTGCGGGAAATCGATTTGTATCTGCACCTGTTCAGCACTGGCCACACGACCCTGGAAACAATCCGAGCGCTCCAGTATCCGGCTGAAATAGGCTGCATCGCGTTCATTCAGTGGCAGGCGGATTTCACGGTCCACAACGAAATGTGACAGGTCGGCACAGAGCCGCATTTCCGGAACGATATCCAGCAACTGCAAGGTGTAACCCAGATCATTCAGCAGGCTGTCGCGGTGGGTCTCGAACAACAAAGTAACACCTGTATTTACGGCCTCATTCACCCAGCGCCGGACCATGTCAGCACCCTCGCCCACTTGTAGCGGGATAAGCGTGCCCAGTGCATTGACCTGGCAGGCATTCATGTCTTTTGCAAATTCAAGCAGTGGGCGCATTTCCTCCAGCGTGTGGGGGAATACGTTGACCATACAGCCCAGGTCATGTTGCTCAAACAGGGGTTTGAGTTTACGCATTGCATCGATCTCATCCAGAGACGGGTCAATACACACGCCATCAAATCCGGCGGCGGCAATTTCCTGAAACTGCCACACAACGGACTTTTCTGCCTGGCCAGGAATTCGCTGCTCCATGGCCCAAAGTGACTGATAGATTTCCAGTTTTTGCATAAAGTCTTGTTCTTATCAAAATGATGTCAAAAAAGACACCGCATTGCCACCATAATTCCGGGCTTGCTGGCAGGCACGCAAGTAATCGGCACCCATAACACCCAACTCATCATCCAGCGGACCGCCTTCGTGCAGCACGCGACAGACGCGGTAGCGATGGTACATTTTCAGTTGTGCACTGAAGGGAATAAACCGATCAGCAGGTTCACCAAAGGTCTTGCGATCGAATTCGGGCAACCGATACCAGGGTACGGTGGGTCGCGCATGGTGAGCATTATGGTAGCCAAAGTTCAGCACCAGCCAGTTCAATGGAATGAAGCGCAAAGAAATCGGGCAGCTGAAGGTGTGTTCCTGCTCCGTGGCACGACCTCCGAAACGGGACGGTGGGTTTTCCTGAAACAGACTGGGATTGGGGCCGTAATCGTGGTGCGTGCTGTCTGCCAGCCGCAAAACGTGCAGCATGATGATGTAAGCCAGCATATAGCCGATTGCCACCTTGGGATAAAACCACAGCAGTACGAAAAAAATACTGCCCCTGATCATTATGACCACCACATTACGTAAACGCTGGTCACGCCGTTGCGGGATGATGAACGAAGTAAACGTGGTGATGAAGTGCATGATCAATTCATGTGCAGGAATATAAAACCACTCCAGCAATTTGGTCAGGCGGTAAATGTTGCGGTGCCGCC
The DNA here is from genome assembly GCA_964602895.1 of uncultured Wenzhouxiangellaceae bacterium. GTDB lineage: Bacteria > Pseudomonadota > Gammaproteobacteria > Xanthomonadales > SZUA-36 > JAWXBM01. The sequence continues at coordinate 8,741 of CAZRTG010000132.1, read as the reverse complement.
TGAAAAACGGCTCGTATTCCCACCAGACCGCATCATCATTATCTAAATGATGACGGAAATGCTTGTAGCGAATGTCCTCAAAAGTACCGTAGCAACTGCCGGTGATCCAGTTGAGAAAGCGGCCCAGCCTGGCGTTGTATTCATTACGTCTGAAAATGGTGTTGTGGCCGCATTCGTGAATCAGATAGGCGGCGATGATCATGCCGTGTGCCAGCGCCAACACCGCCAGCAAATTCACCCACCACAGCGAGGAAAACAGACCGGCAAAGCCCAGGCCATATGCCACCAGGGCATACAACAATGCGCCACCGTGATAAAGCAGGCCTTGTGGCTCGTGAAATGACCGGGTCAGGGTTTGTGCCATTTTATTCACAGTGGGTGGTTCATCGTGAACGGTTTATGATGGTTTGAGCATACCAGCGGCATCCAGCACTGCGGGAATCAGTGCCGGGTCACCGGCTGACATCAGGTTCACTCCGGACACACCGGGAATTTCGCGCAACTGCAGGATTTTCTCAGCACAGATTCGTACACCCTCCAATTCCGGATCACTTGCCTGTGAAATGCGCTTCACCAACTTGTCTGCCATGACCGTGCCGTGCAATGAACGCTTCAGTTCCAATGCCGCCGCAGCGCTGGGCAGAACGGCCAGGCTGGCCATCACGGCACAACGCCAGGTCAGGCGCGCGTCTACCAGGTGTTGCATATAACGACGCATGGATTTCATATTGAAGCAAATCTGAGTCTGTATGAAGTTGGCTCCTGCATCAACCCGGGCCAGCAGTGATTTGGGTTTCCAGTCCTTTTTGGGTACAAATACGGTGGCTGCAGTACCGATAAATAATGTCTGGCTGGCTGCAATGGATTCATCTTCTCCCATCAATTGCGCCATGGTAATCAGGTCCTCGCCGCTGAGTTCCAGTACCTGTCGTGTGGGCGGTTTGTAAGTTGAAGGCAGTTCTTCGCCCCGGGTCAGCAGCACACTGTCCACCCCCAACACCGTCAACCCCAACAAGTCGTTTTCCAAAGCAATCCGATTGCGATCGCGACCGGTGATATGCACCAGAGCGTCCATACCTTCTGCCAACAGCAAGCTGGCTGCTGCCGTGGCCGACATCTGCAAGCGCCCATCGTGCGCATCCGGAACCTGCATGGCAGCAACATGAGGTTTGAATATACGAGCCTGTCGCTGTACGTGCTCCACGGTTGTAGCCCGCTGCAAGCTCAAATCTGCAGTGACTACAAAATCCTGTGAAGCGATGGCATTTCTGAATCTGTTCAAATCCAACTCACTGCTCTACCGACAGAACGCCAGAATATCATTTTCACAACATGCTTCTTGTATCGAGTGTTTTCTCGCAGCTTTTGTGGCTGCGTTTACAGCATTGAAAATGCTAATCTGTGTCCATGAAAAGTGAAAATAAAAACCAGCAACACATTGATTCTTACTACGCTGCTACTGCCAACAAGGCCACCCGGTACTCAGAGTTAAACGGCGCGCAGCAGGCTGATATCTGCATCGTGGGTGCCGGTTTTACCGGTATCGCTACTGCCCTGACTCTGGCGGAACGGGGCTACAAAGTAGCTGTAATCGAAGCCAACCGCATTGGCTGGGGCGCCTCAGGCCGCAACGGTGGACAGATGATCCGCGGCATCAGTGGCGAGTCAAAGATTTTGAAGAAGTTTGGAGCAGAGTTTGAGGATCTGCTGTGGCAGTTGCGTTGGCGTGGCCATGAGATCATCCATGAACGTGTGGAGAAATACGCCATTGAATGTGACCTGAAGTCCGGTTACATGGATGTGGCCAGCAAGCGGCGGCAAATGGCGGATCTGGAGGCAGAAGCGGCGCTGATGGAAAAGCACCGCCTGCCCTATGATTACCGCCTGCTCGATGCTGCTGAAACTGCAGAAACCATTGGTACCAAGGCCTATGCGGGCGCCCTGCTGAATTATCGCGACGGCCACCTGCACCCGCTGAATCTGTGCACCGGAGAGGCTGATGCGGCCGTCAAACTGGGCGTGCAGATATTTGAACAATCGCCGGTGACGAATATTGTGCACGGCGCACGCCCACGAGTGGAAACCGCAGACGGCTATGTAGAAGCAAAAACGGTAATCATGGCCGGCCATATCTGGCATGAACTGGAGCAACAAAAACTGTCCGGCACGACCTTTCAGGCCGGCAGTTTCATGATTGCCACAGAACCTTTGCCAGAAGACATTCGCAAACAGATCAATCCACTGGATGTGGCCATCTGTGAGATGAACAACATCATTGATTACTATCGCCTGTCCGCTGACGGGCGCATGCTTTACGGGGGTCGTTGCAATTATTCAGGCCGGGTTCCGGCCAGCATCAAAGCGGCCATCGCACCCAGAATGTTGAAGATTTACCCTCAGCTGAAAGACGCTGCCATCGATTTTGAATGGGGTTGCAGCATCGGCATCGTGATTCGACGCATTCCCATGGTGGGGCGGATTGACCACAACATCTACTACGTACAGGGCTATTCCGGACATGGGGTTAATGCCACGCACATCATGGGCGAGGTGATTGCCGATGCCATTGGCGGCACCCTGGAGAAATTTGACCTGTTCGCGAAAATGCCACAAATACGCGTACCGTTCGGTAACCAGGCCGGCAATCAGATGGTGGCGCTGGGCATGCTGTATTACCGTTTGAAAGACTTGCTTTAGGATAGGAGCCTGTCCCTGACCGGCCTGATGAAAACACCGTCATCCCGGAGTCGAGTGAAACGAGACATCCGAAATCCAGCAGTCGATTTCGCGTTGAGGGGTTTATGGGTTCCGGATATTCGCTACGCGAATTCCGGAATGACGGCGTGAGAGGACGATGCGCGAATTATGAAAGGGCATTCCAAAACCGTCATCCCGGAGTCGAGTGAAACGAGACATCCGGGATCCGCTGCCAATGAACTATGTCTTGATGCACAACCACATTATGAATACAAAACGATTTAGCTTGGTCATAACATTCTTGCTGGTCGCCCTCAGCCTGCTACTGGCTGCCTGTGGACCCAAAGAAGCTGAATCACCGCTTGTCACTGCTGCTCAACCTGGCAGTTGGCTGATCCGGAACGTCAGCATCATTGACGGCAGCGGCAGCCCTGCGTTTGCCGGAGCCGTCCGGATTCAGGATGATCGCATTGTGGAGATCGGTTCCTTGCAAGCACTGGAAGGCGAAACCGTAATGGATGGCGGTGGCCAGGTACTGGCTCCCGGCTTTATCGATACGCACAGCCACGCAGATTCCGAATTGTTTGAGCAGCCCGAGGCTCTGGCAGCCGTGGGGCAAGGCATTACTACCGCCATTTTGGGGCAGGATGGTGGCTCACCGTTGCCACTCAGCGATTTTTTCAGAAAACTGGAAAGCCATCCGTCGGCACTCAATGTAGCCGCCTACTCGGGCCACAACAGTATCCGTGATGCCGTGATGGGCAATGACTACCTTCGAGCTGCCAATGCAGCAGAAACCGAGGCCATGCAAAGCCTGTTGGAAGCCGATCTGCAAGCCGGCGCCCTGGGCCTCTCAACCGGATTGGAATACGACCCCGGCATTTATTCCGAGCAAACCGAGGTGACGCAACTGGCACGAGTGGCAGCGCAGCATGGTGGTCGTTACATCAGCCATCTGCGCAGTGAAGATCGCTGGTTCCTCGAAGCCCTGGAAGAAATCATCGCCATTGGCAAAGAAACCGGTATCCCGGTACAGATTTCACATATCAAGCTGGCTATGAAAAGCCTTTGGGGTCGCGCGCCGGAAATTATCGAGCGGCTGAACCAGGCGCGTGCGGATGGTGTGGATATCACGGCGGATATCTATCCTTATGAATACTGGCAATCGAATATGTATGTGCTGTTGCCGGATCGTGATCCGAATAACCGCTCGGAAGTTGAGTTTGCCCTGGCTGAACTGGCACCGCCCGAGGGCATCATTTTCAGCCAGTTTGACCCTGACCCGTCGCTGGTCGGGCAGACTCTGACCGCGGTTGCAGCAGCCCGTAACCAGGAACCGGTTGATGCCTTCAGTGACCTTCTGCGTGAGTCGCAAGCGATGAAAGCTCAAACCGGCGAAGAGGCGGACAGCATCATCGCGGCCAGCATGACCGAAGAGGACATCATCACCCTGCTCAAATGGCCACATACCAACGTCTGTACCGATGGCTCACTGGATGACTTGCACCCGCGCGGCACGGGCACCTTTCCACGGATACTGGGGCGCTATGTGCGCGAATTGGGCGCATTGAGCCTGGAGGAAGCGGTACACAAAATGTCCGGCTTGTCGGCCGCTCATATGGGCATCAAGGACCGTGGCCTGATTGCCGCCGGCATGGCAGCCGATCTGGTGTTGTTCGACCCGGATACGGTATTGGACCATGCCACCACCAGTAACCCACAGGCCGCCAATAGCGGAATTACACAGGTTTGGGTAAACGGTATTTCGGTGTTTGAAAACGGCAAGGTGACGGGCAAACTCCCCGGCCGTATTATTCGCCGCTAACTGCTCTTTCCGCCTTGGTTACATTACGCGGATTAGTGGCTGTTACAGGCCACTAATCCGATTGATCCATCTGCTGATCAGCCCGTGAAAACAGGATAAACAGCACCGACAGAATGGCGAAACCGGCACCTGACGCAATTGCAGTTTTCCAGCCAAATTTCGCCGCCAGTCCGGACAACAGAATGGCATTGAAAAAGCCCATGAGATTGGCCCCGGTATTGAACAGGCCGTAAACCGATCCGGAATGACGACCACCGATGGCTGCACCATTGGCGGCAAAAGCGCCTTCGGTAAACTGGTTGAAGAAGAAGCAGGCACCCAGCATGGCTGCCGCCACATAGGCATTGGGATGGTACGCAACACCCAGCAATAACAAGGCCGAAATACTGCAACCGATCACAATCGGCCAACGGCAACCCCAGCGCACACCCAACCGGTGACACAAATAATCGCCTGCCCAACCGCCTGCAAATGCACCGGCCGCACCGGCCAGCCACTGGGCGGAGGTGATAAAACCCGCTTCCTGTGCACCCATGCCACGTACGGTCACCAGATAGTAATAGCCCCAACTGAACACCACGTAAAACACAAAATTCATGGCGGAGTAACTCATGGTGACAAACAGTGCGTCGCGGTTTTTAAGCACTCGTCGCCAGGCAGCCTCACAGGCCAAGTCTGTTTCCCCACAGGCAACCGGGGTCGTTAACAAAGCGACTTCTGCAGCATTCACCGACGGGTGTTGTTCCGGCCGGTCACGTGCATACCACCACCACAAAGCGGAAGCTGCAAAGGCAAACGGTGCCAGAATCAGGAAACCAATGCGCCAACCGAATTCCTCAATCAACCAGGGCAAAGCGGATGCGGTGGCCGCCAGGCCGATGGTCAGTCCGGCACTGGTCAGGCCATTGGGCAAGGCCCAACCACCCGGTGGGAACCAACGCTCAATGGCACAGACCATGATGGGGAAAACCGGTGCATGTGCCATACCCTCCAGAAACCGGATGGTCAAAAGAAGTCCGATGATCAAATACACCGGTGCGACTTCTCTGGCGGGTGTTAAGCTGGTGATGGCAATCAAAACACCCCAAAGCAGGGTGATACAGGTCAGTGTAAATCGCGGGCCTTTGCGATCTCCCCAGCAGCCGCCGGGGAACTGGAACAAGGCATAGCCCAGTGGAAAAGCCCCCATAATCCAGCCCCACTGAATCTCGGTAAGCTGCAGGTCTTCGACCATGGCAGGGCCGGCGATCGACAGATTACCGCGCAACAGATAGGAGACAAAGCTGACGAACATCAGGATGGCGAGAATGCGCCAACGAACGTTGGTGGGACGCAAAGCGGCTTCAGTCATGGCGCAGCTCGGTAGTTTTTATAGCAGCACATCATGCAGTAATCCGCCATTGGCCACAAACCATCATTTTTCAGACACAAAAAATCCCGGGTGCACTTATTGCAAACCCGGGATTTTTTTGAAAACTTACAACTGACTTGAACTATCGTTATGCCCTCAAAACTAACCCGCTTCCTTAACGGCTGTCAGGTGATCACTGAGTAACTGCGCCCAGCGCCGTAAAATCCGGTCAGCTGCCGCTTTATTGGTGACTTTGCTGGCCATTTGGGCACCGGCTCTTTGGTCTGCCTGCGGATCAACTACCCGGCCGATCAATTCGCTGCTGCCTGAGTCATAGAGCTCCATGTAAAGGGTCATTTCACCGGCTGAGCTGATCCAGGTATTACCCATGCCGGCACGCATCATATCGGGTGCCGTCACATCCAGATTGATGATCGCAGGCCGAAGCAGCAGCACATCCGGGCCAGCGGTATCCACGACTTGATGGCCATTCTTGGTCAGCGTTTCGGTAAAAATCTTTTTGAATTCAGCTGCCAGATCAGCCTTGATGCGCGTCACATCCTTGTCTTCAACACGACCCTCCAGGCCCAATTCATTCAGGTTGTAATCCCGCTTCCAGTCTTTCCTGAACTGGACAAAGCAGTCGACCAACATGACCTTGCTGTAAACATCCAGCTTGGCACCGGGTTTGGCGTAGGCTATTGCGACTTTGGGGGTCTTGATCAGGTGCAAACCGTCTTTGTCGACTTCAGGAAGTTTGTCCTTGGCGACGGATGTGGCGGCCACCAAAAGGCCTACCGAGATACAGGCGAGTTGGAAAAAGTATGGGCTTTTGAACTGTTTCTTGATCATAGTTTTTACCTTTTGGTTTTATGAGTGGGGCTGCCGGTTGGCGAGCCGAGCCTTTGAGTTTTGAACTTATAGTCACCGGTGACAGGCGACGGAATAAGAACTCAGTCTCGTCCGAACGATAATATCACGGCATTTATTTCGATACGATATTCCTCAGCACCCTTTGGGGTACTGGCTTTCACTCACGAACACTGATTCAATCGCCGCTTTCGCCGTAAATACTTTTCGGGCGCAATCACCTTTTGATACCCAACGGAGGCCGCATGAGGCTTAACAAGCTGATACGGAAAATTCATCACTGGACTACCGTCTTTATTGCCATACCGCTGCTCGTCATCATTTGCAGTGGTCTGCTGTTGCAGATCAAAAAGCAGGCGGCCTGGATTCAACCCATGGAGGTCCGGGGCAGCAGCAAGGAGCCGCAGGTCGACTTTGCCGAAATACTCACCCGTGCAAGTCAGGATACTGAACTCGGCATCAAAGGCTGGGATGACATCAACAAGCTGGATGTGCGACCTTCCAAAGGCCTGGTAAAGGTCTTGCTTGAAAACGGTTTTGAGGTACAGATAGACCTGGGTACGGGCCAGGTGCTGCAAACGGCGTACCGGCGCTCTGACTTAATCGAGTCCATTCACGATGGATCTTTCTTTGGAGGTGATCTTGTCAAACTGGGCCTGTTTCTCCCCGCCGGCATAGCGCTTTTTCTGATGTGGCTTACCGGCCTGTGGCTATTCGTCCTGCCTTATCTGCCACACAAAAGACGCAAGCGCGCAGCCAACAGGCGGGATTGAGCTGACTCCCGCTCCAGCTATTCCGCAGCACA
>CAZRTG010000132.1:0-1093 GCA_964602895.1 uncultured Wenzhouxiangellaceae bacterium | reverse complement strand
CCGGTGGCGCCGGCCTGGATTGGGAACGCGGCGTTCCGCATCGTGAAGGGGCCACCACGTTTACCTTCAGTGGCGAATCCAGCCGTCGCAGTTTTCCCGGCCTGAGTGAGGACGAACAGGTGCGACACAAAGGCGAATTACTTTACCCCAATCTGTTTATGAGTCTGGCGCGTGAGCACGTGACTTACTACATCCTCAAGGCCACTGCTGCCGGCAAGACCACGATCGACTGTCATTTTCTGCTTGAACCCCATGAAATGGAAAAAGATGATTTTGATCCATCCGATGCTGTGGACTTCTGGCATCTGGTCAACCAGCAGGACTGGGCCATTTGCGAACGCGTACAGCAGGGCATGAACTCAAGAGTGCATGAACGAGGTGTGTATGCGCCTATGGAAGATTTCAATCTCGATATCCGCAAGTATGTACTGGACCGGCTGGGCCCACATGTCAGTTCCACCTGAACAGAACATCCATCATCCATGACTCAAGCCTCTGTTGTTCTGCCACGCCTGATCACCACATCCGTTGTGCGCGGCTCATCACAAGGCGAAAGCCATGGCGGTATCTTCCTGGTCGACTTCAAATCACAACAGGTTGATCAGGTGGTGGATTGGAATACTACGGAAATCGATTTCACCGGCCGTGGCTGGGACCGGGGCCTGCGTGGTATCGCCTTCGACGGCGATGATATCTACATCGCGGCCAGTGATGAGCTGTTTCTATACGACCGGAGTTTTCGTATCCGTGGTTCTTTCCGGAATCAGTACCTCAAACATTGCCATGAAATCAGCCGACTGGACCGACACCTGTATCTGACCTCTACCGGCTATGAGAGCGTTCTGGCTTTCGACCTCGATAAGCAGGCATTTGTCTGGGCCATACACCTGGCCATCAACAAGCATGGGGCCGTGGGTACGGTTTATGATCCCAATGGCCCTCAAAGCCCGGGTGGCGCCAAAGGACCGCCCGCTCGTAACACCTTACACCTGAATAATGTTTACACCGACCAACGCGGCCTGTTTGTCAGCGGCATGCGAACAGCCGGCATCCTGCATGTGGCCAGTGGCGGCAAAGTGGCCTTGATCGTGGA
>CAZRTG010000131.1:0-10380 GCA_964602895.1 uncultured Wenzhouxiangellaceae bacterium | reverse complement strand
CGAAGCCATGATGTGGGAGCGAGCCATGCTCGCGATTTGGGTGAATGGTCGGCAGCATGGCTGCCTCCTACAATCGAAGCCATGATGTGGGAGCGAGCCATGCTCGCGATTTGGGTGAATGGTCGGCAGTGTGGCTGCCTCCTACAGTTAAATATCGTGATCTCAAATATCGGAAAGGTCGAAATATATGGATATTGAATTCTTTGGTGCTGCCGGTGAAGTGACCGGGTCCTGCCACATTCTGCGGGTGGGTGATCAAACCGTATTGCTGGATTGTGGCCTGATCCAGGGCGGTCGTAAGGACGAAGCGCGCAACCGCGATCCCTTTCCTTTCGACGCCAAAAGCATCGATGCGGTGGTACTCAGCCATGCGCACCTGGACCATTGCGGCCGGCTGCCGTTGTTGGTCCGTCGCGGCTTTCGCGGGCCCATTTATGTGCACGAGGTAGCCGGTGAGTTGGTCGCCATTTTGTTGGCCGATGCCGCTCACCTTGAAGAGCGGGACGCTGAATACCAGTCACGCAAGACGGGCAGGAATATCAAACCCCTGTTTACCTTGAAAGATGGTGAAGACGTCATGCGCCAGCTCAAAGGCAAAAAATACCGTCAGCGCTTCAAAGTGGTTCCGGGTGTTGAGGTGTGTTATCGGGATGCCGGGCACATCCTGGGTTCCTGCGCTGTGGAAGTGTTCGCCAATGAAGATGGCCGCGAACGCAAGCTGGTTTTTTCCGGCGACCTGGGACAGTACGGCACGCCCATCCTGAAAGACCCGGAGTGTATCGATCAGGCTGATTATGTGCTGATGGAATCGACCTACGGCAACCGGCGTCACCGCAACCGGGATGAAACGGTCAAGGAAATTGGCGAGGTGTTGAGTACGGTTCGCGCAGGCAAGGGCAACGTCATGATTCCCGCCTTCGCCATTGGCCGCAGCCAGGAAGTACTGTTCCTGCTGGGTCAGCATTACGAGGAATGGGAACTGGATCGGTTCCAGATTTTTCTGGATAGCCCCATGGCCATCGAAGTCTCCAAAGTGTATTGGGAAAATCACCATTTGTATGACGAAGAGGCCACCCGGTTGCGCAAAGAAAATGGGGGCATGCCGCTGTTGCCCAACCTGAGGCTGACCCGTGACACAGAGGATTCCATTGCCATCAACCGGATACGTTCGGGCGCCATCATCATTGCCGGCAGTGGTATGTGCAATGGTGGACGCATCGTGCATCACCTCAAACACAATCTGCCCGACTCACGTCACCACGTGATTATTGTCGGTTATCAGGCTTATGGCTCCACCGGTCGCAGATTGGTGGATGGCAGTGAAACGGTACGAATACATGGCGAGGATGTTCCGGTGCGGGCACAGATTCACACGGTGGGCGGGCTGTCAGCACACGGTGACCAGGATGACCTGGCACGCTGGTATGAATGCATGCAGAATCGCCCGCCGGTTTGGTTGGTACACGGCGAGCGTGAGACGCAATTGGCCTTCAAAGACTATCTGCAGCAACGCAATGGCGCACAGGTGCATATCCCCGACCCGGGCGAGCGCCTGGTCTTGTAGGAGCGAGCCTTGCTCGCGACCTGCTCCGGTTTTTTATAAAGCCAGCGTCATAAACCGGTTACAGGCGGAGTGGCCGGTATTTCCCATGGGCTTATCCTGCTCCTGAAAGCCATGCCGCAGGTAGAGCTGTCGTGCGAGTTTCATGGATTCCAGCGTTTCGAGGTAGCACAGCTTATAGCCCGCTGCTCTGGCCGCTTCCAGTATCTCACCGAGCAGGCGTGCGCCCTGGCCTTTGCCGCGCAGTTCGGTGCGGAAGTACATTTTGCGTAGTTCACAAACCCCAGCGTCAGCACCGGTCAGTGGCCCGAAACCGCCACAGCCCAGCACTTGCCGATCCTTTTCCAGTACCCAGAACCCGGCAGCTGGAGCCGGGTAAGCTTCAAACATGGCATCGACTTCGGCATCCTGAATGGAAAAACCGCAGCCCACTGCGCCATGCTCGGTCATGACATCGCGAATGATGCGCGCAACAGCGGGATTGTCGCTGCGACGAATCGGGCGTAGACGGTAGTCATGTGACAGCCGCGCATAACGCAAGGCCTTGGCATAACGTGTCAGGCCGGCCACTACCTGTTCCCGATCCGTTGGTGGCAGGCAGGATAAGGCTGCATCAACCTGGTTATTGGAATGCCGATGTACCGGTTTGAGGTTCTTGCGACCGGCAGAAGTCAGGCGGAGCAATCGTTGCCGACCGTCGGCCGGGTCGGGCAGCACTTCGATTTCACCCCGTTTTTCCAGGCGCTTGACCAGGCGACTGACTTTGGATTTCTCCAGCACCAGTCGCTCACACAGCTCTGAAGCCGTGGCCTGGCCCAGAACCTCCAATTCCATCAAAACATGGCATTCGGAAAAACGGTGTCCGGCGAAATCCTGTCCGCTATCCAGCAGTTGCAGTTCGCGAACCATTTCCCGGGAGGCCTGGCGTATCAAGGGTGTCTGGATTTTCATTTCGTAAATTTACTACCATATAGTTGCAAAAAACAACTATTAATTCCTGGTAACTTCTTCCCACCCTTAATGTATTTACCCATCAGCCCGGTCGGCAGCATGGCTGCCTCCTACATGTGCAAGCCATGCTGTGGGAGCGACCCATGGTCGCGATTCAGCCTGAAGGTCGGCAGCATGGCTGCCTCCTACATGTGGCGCTGGCTCAATGTGTCGATAATTTTGGCCAGGGGAATTTGCCGTGCTCGCAGCATCACCAGCAGGTGATACAGCAGGTCGGCGGATTCATTGCAGACTTCAGCATCATCGCCATTGCTGGCGGCCAGTGCGGTTTCTACACCTTCTTCGCCGATTTTTTGCGCGATGCGGCGTATGCCTGATTCAAACAATTCGGTGGTGTAGCTGCCGGACGGCCTGTGCTGGTGGCGATCTGCGATCAGGTTTTCCAGTTCAGACAAAAAAGCCAGTTCGGGAAACACCGCATGGTCTTCGTCGTAGCAACTGGTGGTATTGCGATGACAGATTGGGCCGTGCGGCTCGGCCAGGATCAATAAGCTGTCGCGGTCACAATCGGCGTGTATGGCGTTCAGATTGAGGGAATGACCGGAAGTCTCGCCCTTGATCCAGAGCTGCTGGCGTGAGCGGCTGAAGAAAGTAACCTTGCCACTTTGCAATGTTACTTGTAGTGCCTCTGCATTCAGCCAGGCTTGCATCAACACCCGGCCGTCAAAGGCATCCTGCACGATGGCGGGCAACAGGCCTTCGCCTTTGCTCCAGTCCAGTTGCTCGATGTGCTCCAGATTTTCTATGCGCATGGTCGTACCTCGATACCGGCTGCCGCCAGTTCGTCTTTTAATTTGGGAATCGGGATATCACCGGAATGAAACACCGTGGCGGCCAGTGCCGCATCCACATCTGCTTGCTGAAACACGTCGATAAAGTGCTGGATGGTGCCGGCACCGCCCGATGCGACCAGTGGAATGGGCAGCACCGCACGAGCCTGCGCCAACTGCTGCGTATCGAAACCGTTGCGTGTGCCATCGGCCGACATGCAGTTCAGCACGATTTCGCCGGCACCCCGTTCCACCGCTTCGCGCAACCAGGCCAGGGTTTCACGACCCGGATTGCGCATGGCGTCGGGTGTTCCGGTATGTGAGCGAACGCTGTAAACCGGCTCTCCGTCGTCGCCCAAATGGGCTATCGAATCGACGCCGACTACCACGCATTGGCTGCCAAAGGCCTGCACCAGTTCATTGATCAGTTCCGGTCGTTCCAGTGCCGGTGTGTTGATGGATATTTTATCGGCACCCTGGTTCAGGATGCGGCCGGCATCGGCCACAGAACGTATGCCGCCCGCAACGCAAAACGGGATATCGATGGTCTCGGATACCTGCCGCACCCAATTCACATCGACACTTCGGCCTTCCGGGCTGGCAGTGATGTCGTAGAACACCAACTCGTCCGCACCTTCATCGCGGTAGCGGCCGGCCAGTTCGAGAATGCCACCCATTACCCGGTGGTCGCGGAAGCGCACACCTTTCACCACCTGGCCATCACGTACATCCAGGCAGGGTACCAGGCGACGTGCAACACTAAGCGAGACAGAACTCATGTGCTCAGCACCTCGATGGCTTCTTCAACGGTAAAACATCCTTCCAGCAAGGCTTTACCGGAAATTGCAGCAGCGGCCCCGGTGGGTTTCAGATCTGCCAGGTCACGTAAGCCGGATATGCCACCAGAAGCTTGCAACTGCAATTGCGGATAGCGTTCTGTCACTTGCCGGTATAGTTGAAGATTGGGCCCTTTCAACGCACCGTCCTTGCTGATATCGGTGCAAAGCAAATGCTTCAGTCCCTGGTCGCTCAATTCATCCAGCAGGTCCCAAAGATTCCGATCACCGGCTTCGGTCCAGCCATGGGTTTGCGGCCAGGGAATGCCGTCGTCGTCTATGGCCACATCCAGTGCACTGACGAGTTTTTCGGGACCAAGCAGTTTCAACCATTTGGCAAATTCTGCAGTTTGTTTAACGCAAATGGTGCCCACCACCACCCGGTCTGCACCGCGATCCAGTCGCAATTGCACATCCTCAAGATTGCGCACCCCACCGCCCACCTGTATGCGTTGCCGGGCCTGGCCGAGCAATTGCAACATGGGTTCCTGATCGGCTTTGGCGCCATCGCGGGAAGCGGCCAGATCGACCAGGTGCAACCATTGCGCGCCGGCCTCGGCATAACGGTTGGCAATTTGCAATGCGCCACCGGGGTAGCGCTTGCATTCGTTGAAGTCGCCATGGCGCAGGCGAACCACGTCACCATCGAGCAGATCGATGGAGGGAATCAATTGCATGAGTTGGGTAATCCTTTGTCTGTTGTAATCGGGTTGGTTTGCAGAAAGTTTTCCAGCAAGCGTGCGCCTGCTGCTGCAGAACGTTCGGGATGAAACTGGGCGCCATAGAAATTGGCCTGCCGGACCATGGCGCTGAACACCATGCCATGCTCTGCGCTGGCCAGGGTCCACGGGCCCAGGGGTGCGGCGTAAGAATGTACGAAATAAAACCAATCGCCATCCAGCGGGTCGCTGAAAGGATCGGGTTGACAGGATTGGATGGCGTTCCAGCCCATATGCGGCACGCGCAGGCCGACAGATTCCGGCAATCGCTCCAGCCGGGCCGGGATCAGGCCCAGCAGGGGCACATCGCCTTCCGCCGATGATTCAAACAGCAACTGCATGCCCAGACAAATACCCAGCACCGGCTGCTTCAATTCCCGTATGACCTGCACCAGGCCATGGCTTTGCAATACCTCCATGGCACGGCCGGCGGCGCCAACTCCGGGCAACAGCACGTGATCGGCTTTGCGAATTCTGGCTGCATCGGCTGTGAATTCGGGCTCCACGCCCAGGCGCCGCAGGGCGTGCAGCACCGAAGCAATATTGGCACCGCCGCTATCGACGACCGCCAGTGTCATCAGAGGCGGCCCTTGGTGCTGGGCAGATCATGGCCGCTGCGGGCCAGGGCGGGCCGCAGTGCCCGGCCGGCTCCTTTGAACAGGGCTTCGATCATGTGATGTGTGTTTTCACCTTTGACCTGCATGTGGATTGCGGCACGCAATGACTGGCTCAAGGAGGCAAAAAAGTGTTTGACCATCTCGGTAGACAACTCACCGATCCGGTCACGGCCGAAGGCGGCATCGAATTCGAATGCCGGGCGGCCGGACAGGTCGATGGTGACTTGTGCCAAGGATTCATCCATGGGCAGGGTGAAGCCATAGCGACCGATGCCACGGCGATCCGATAAGGCCTGATCCAATGCCTGGCCCAACGCCAGTGCGCAATCCTCTACCGTGTGGTGTTCATCGATTTCCAGATCGCCGGCGCAACTCAGTTCCAGACGGAAATTGCCGTGGCTGGCCAACTGGTCCAGCATGTGGTCAAAAAAACCGATGCCGGTCTGGCAATCGCTGCTGCCGCCGGCATCCAGATCAACCGCTACGTGGATATCCGTTTCGTTGGTTTTCCGGGTTACCGTTGCCTGGCGGGGGCGATTAAGCAACTGGTGTTCGATCCGCTGCCAATCCAGCTGGCCCGCTTCCAGCTTGAAGCCACCTATGCCCATATTGGCTGCCAGTTGCAGGTCGGTATCGCGGTCGCCGATCACCCAGCTATCCTGTAGATTCAACTCCCCTGATTTCAGATAGTCCAGCACCATGCCGATTTCCGGCTTACGGTTGGGCGAGCCTTCGTGCTCGAAGTGCTCGTCGATATGGACGGCCCCAAACGTGACGCCCTGTGATTCGAACAGCGACAGCATTTTCCCCTGCACCAAATCGTAGTCGGCTTGTGCGTAAGAGTCGGTACCCAGACCATCCTGATTGCTGACGATGACCAGCTCATAACCGGCTTTCTGCAGAGCCAGTAAAGCGGGGATGACGCCAGGTACCAGTTCCAGCTTTTCCAGGCTGTCGACTTGTTGATCGGCAGGCTCGGCGATCAGCGTGCCATCACGGTCTATAAACAAAATGCGTCGTTTGGTGCTCATGCAGAAACTTCCTTCCATTTATCCAGTGCGGTATTCAAGGCCGCCAGTTCGTTGTTGCTGCCTACCGAGATGCGCAGGCAATCGCGCAGCGTGGGGTCTGCCGGGAAACCGCGCAGAATGATGTTGTGTGCTGCGCAATGGGCCAACAAACCTGTCGCATCGTCGGCTTCGAACAAAACGAAATTCGCTTCACCGGGCCACAGGCGGCGTATCCAGCTGCGCCCTTGCAGCATTTCCAACAGGATCAGTTTGTTGGCAGTCAGTTCACGCAGCAGTTTCTGTTGCCGCAGCCGCATATCCGGTTGTAACACCCGCAAAGCCATGGCGGTCACCGGTGCAGCCAAAGGATAGGGTGCGATCACACGGCGCAGTAATGTAATTACCTCGGCCTGTGCCAGTACCGTACCGCAGCGTAAACCGGCTGATGCCCACGCCTTGGACAGGGTGCGCAAAACCACCAGCTGTGGAAATTCTGCAATCAGGTCGCAAGCAGAGGGCGCTTCACTGAATTCAGCATAAGCCTCGTCCATCACCACCAAGGCCCGACCTTCTGCCGCTTGCAGCACACGCAAGAGCAGTTCCCGTGACAGGACGTCGCCGGTGGGGTTATTGGGAGAGGTCAGAAATACCAGGCGGATTCGATCGTCGCCCAGCAGGGCCTCAATCAGTTGCTCACCATCCAGTTCGAAGCCCGATTCTATGCTGCGCTGTACTGCAACCACTGCAGCACCCTGTGCCTGTGCTGCAATCCGGTACATGCCAAAGGTAGGCGGGCAATGCAGAATGGCGTCCTGACCGGCACGGCAGAATACCCGGGTCAATAAATCTATGCCCTCATCGCTGCCGCGGGTGAGCAAGACCTGATCGTGGGCTACACCGTAGAGATCAGCCAGGCCCCTTGCCAGTGCCTCCGGTTGTGGATCGGGGTAGCGGTTGATGCTCAGTCCGGCCAATTCTTCATCCAGCAAAGGCCAGGGTGATTCATTGGCGTTCAGCAAAATGCCACGGCCAGGCGCTTCCAGGCGCGCCGAAGAATACGGTTTCATGGCAACGATTTCCGGGCGAGCCAGATCGGCAATGCTTTTGGTTTTGCCAACGCTCATACAGCCCGCCCCTGCTCAATGGTGATCTGTTGCAAACGTGCGCTCACGGCCATGCGATGGGCATCCAGACCTTCAAAGGCAGCCAGGATTTCTGCGCAGGGGCCGACTTCCTGCAATGCCGCTGCGCTGGCTTCCTGCAGGGTCATGCGCCGCAAAAAATCCGTAGTGCCCAGGGCACCGTGCGAACGCGCCCAGCCGTAAGTGGGTAATACGTGGTTGGGTCCGGAGCAGTAATCACCCAGCGATTCGGTGGTCCAACGGCCGATGAAAACGGAACCTGCTTGCTGCACCTGTTCTGACCTTTGGCGTGCATCGGCGGTGTTCAAAATCAGGTGCTCGGGCGCATAGCGCTCGGACACCTGCATGGCTTCATCCAGATCGGTGGTGAGAATGATGCGACTGTTGGGTAATGATTTTTCGAGGATGGCTGAGCGTGGTGCCGCCGGTGCCAGACGCTCGAGTTGTTCGATCACCGCTTTTGCCAATTCACGACTGTCTGTGAGCAGCAGCACCTGTGAATCCGGGCCGTGTTCTGCTTGCGATAACAGATCCCAGGCAATCAATTCGGCACCGTTGCCCCGTAAAGCCGCTGCATCGGCAATAACCAGAACTTCGGATGGGCCAGCCGGCATATCAATGGCTGCTCCTGCCGGATCCTGTGAGATTTGTTGCTTGGCTTCGGTTACCCAGGCATTGCCCGGGCCGAAAATCTTGTGGCAACGGGGTATCTGTTCCGTGCCGTAAGCCATCGCGGCGATGGCCTGTGCGCCGCCGCAGCAGAACACCTCGGTGACGCCACACAGCGATGCCGCTGCCAGGATTTCAAGGGGTACCTGGCCCTCGGCATTGGGCGGCGAGCACAGGACGATGTTGCTGCAACCGGCAATCTGTGCCGGAATGGCCAGCATCAGCACCGTGGAGACCAGTGGTGCACTGCCTCCAGGCGCATAAAGACCTACCGTTTCGAGTGGCCTGTAAACCACACTGCAACGAAGGCCCGGTGCGGTTTCGATTTCTCGATCGGCGGGTACATCGGCCTGGTGAAAAGCCCGGATGCGTCCGGCCGCCTGTTGCAGGGCCTGCCCCAGCTCCGGGGAAATGAGTTTCCAGGCCGCTGCCAGGGCACTTTTGTCGTAACGGTAGTGCAGTGCGGCAACTCCATCGAAGCGCTGGGTCAGCTTTTGCACGCTGGCATCGCCGCCATTGCGTATCTCGCTGATGATGTCCGCTACAGCCGGTTTGCGATTACCCGAATCCAGTGAAGGCCGTGCCAACAAGGCTTGCTGTTGGTCTGGATCCAGCTCGGACCAGGTCGTGGTTTTCAGTCCATAGGAGCTCATGCCAGCATCTTCTCTACCGGCAATACCAGAATGGCTGAAGCACCCTCGGCCTTGAGGGCTTCGAGGTGCTCCCAAAACAGGGTTTCTACACAGACCGCGTGGATGGCGATTCGGTCTGACCCTTCCAAAGGCATGATGGAAGGATGTTCTACGCCCGGCAACAATTCAGTGATACGGGCCAGTGCTTCGCGAGGTGCATGCAACATCACGTATTTGCTTTCTGCAGCCTGTAAAACCCCTTCGAGACGGGACAACAGGCGGTTGAGCAGCTTCTGCTTTTCCTGTAACAACGGCAGGTCATGGCGATACAGGGCTGCCTGACTGGTGAACAGTACTTCCAATTCACGCAGGTGATTGGCACGCAAGGTGGAGCCGGTAGAAACCAGGTCGGTGATGGCGTCGGCCGTTCCCAGTCCAGGTGCAATTTCCACCGAGCCCGAGAGCTCAACAATACGTGGCTGCACACCCTTTTCGGCCAATAAGGAGCGGGTTAATGCAGGGTAACTGGTGGCGATGCGTTTGCCATCCAGTTCTTTGGCACTGGAAATTTCCGAGTCTTCAGGCACGGCTATGGACAAACGGCAAGCGCCAAATCGCAGCGTTCTCAAACAGGTCAGGCCAGCGCCGCCGTTTCGCTCCAGCATCACTTCCCGGGCGATGTTTTCACCCACGATGCCAAGTTCGCAAACCCCATCGAGCAGCATGCGCGGAATATCGTCGTCGCGTACCAATAGCAGATCTACCGGGAAATCCTGACCGTACCAGAACAGCTTGTCTTTGCTGTGGGCAAAACTCAGACCACAGCTTTTGAGTATGTCCAGGGATTTGTCCGACAGGCGGCCGGACTTCTGAATGGCGATGCGTAAGCGGGTCATAGGGTGGGTCATTGGGTAATTCCTTTCATGCGGTCCAGCAAGGTACGGTAGCCACCGGTGCCCATTTCCATAAAACGCGCCACCCGACCGATTGTGGTCACACTGACCCGGGTGAGTTCGGAGATTTCCCGATAGGGTTTTCCCTGATCGAGCAACTGCGCCACGCGCCAGCGATCAATCATGGCTTCGAATTCAGCCGGGGTGCACAGGTCATCCAGAAAAGCCTGTGCTTCGTCCGGTGAACGCAAGGAAGCCATGGCCTGACACAAGGAAAGTGCGGCAGTCCGCAGTTGGTACTGTTGGGACGGATCATGATGTTTCATTGTATTAATGTATCAGCGTACTAGTGTGTTGGTACAGAATAGTAATAGCCTGATGGCATGACCGCAAGCTCTTTTTACATTTAAGGAAACTCTGATTTATTCAGAGTTTCTTTGGCACATGGATGTGCCAACATTTTCAATGGTTGTAAATCATTGAAAATGAAGCCAAACAAAAACCATGCTTTTTGTTTGGC
>CAZRTG010000130.1:0-10386 GCA_964602895.1 uncultured Wenzhouxiangellaceae bacterium | reverse complement strand
CCGGATGGTTTGATCCGTGAGGCTTTTGAAATCGACGTGGTCAAGAAACTGAACACCGGCAAACGCAATGTGGTTGCAGCCAGCAGTCTGCCTGGCTTGAGCGGCGGAATTCGTGGTGAAATCAACACGGAAGCCGCGGTTAAAGCGCTGCGGCAGGATGGTGTTGATGGCGTTATCGTCATGTTTTACTCCGGTGGCGGAGTCAGTGGCACCTATGAGCGTTCCAATTACTGGTTGCGCTATGAGGGCTCTGGTGTGGGTTATGCAGGTTATAACTGGGGCCAGCCTTATTTCACGGACGTTTATTCAGTGCAACAGGGACCAGCCATTACCGATTTCAGTCAGAGCGCGTTGGTTGAATCATCCTATTACGACCTGGAAACCAAAGAGCCGATCTGGCGCATCGTGACGGAAACCAAGGATATGGAACATTCCGACGCTGCGGTATCCATCAGCAAGAAAATCAACAGTGCCATGAAAAAAGCCGATCTTTGATGGCCGGAGATGCGGCTTTGAATCCTGCAATCGAATAGGTGTTGTATCGACCATCGGTATGAGCAGGCTGAGTAGCACCCCTGCCGGAACTCTTGCGGCAAGCCTTGGCGCAGGAGCTGAAAGTCTGCTCGGCCGGCCACTGACTGCAGTGGAATCCGCACAGATGCTGGCCTATCTGGCCTTGCTGCAGCGCTGGAACGCCGCTTATAACCTGACAGCCATTCGCGACCCAATGGAAATGGTCACGCGTCACTTGCTGGATTCGCTGTCGCTGTTGCCTTGGGTCAATGTGGGCCCGGTACTGGATGCCGGTACCGGTGCCGGATTGCCCGGTGTGCCGCTGGCCATACTCAGGCCAGAGTTGGATTTCACCCTGCTGGACAGCGCCGGCAAGAAGGTGCGTTTTCTGCGCCAGGTAAAAAGGGAACTGGGTCTGGAAAACATGCAACCGGTGCAAGCACGCCTGGAAAGCCATCTGACTACACTGAGCTATTCGTGCATTATCAGCCGGGCTTTTGCCAGTCTGAAGGATTTTGCCGTGGCCAGCCGGCATTTGATGACCGCCCAAACACGCCTGCTGGCGATGAAAGGGCGTGATCCCGAGGATGAGCGCAGGGATTTACCGGATTGGATAAATGTTGATTCGGTGCAAGAACTTGTGGTGCCGGGATTGCAAGAACAACGCCACCTCGTCATGATGTCCCTCACTCAATGACCTGACTCCCAAGATGCGCTGTATAGCAATCGCCAATCAAAAAGGTGGCGTAGGTAAAACCACCACTTGCGTTAACCTGTCGGCCGCACTGGCCAGTATGCAAAACCGTGTTTTGCTGATCGATCTGGATCCGCAGGGCAATGCTTCTGTGGGCTGCGGCATTGATGTACGGGCTTTGCAACACTCGGCCTACGACGTGCTGCAAGGCGATCAAACCATCAGCCAGCCGCGCGTTTCACCAGCAGACATGGGTTTTGACCTGTTGCCATCCAATAGTGACCTGACGGCTGCTGAAATGAGTCTGATGCACAAGGAAGGCCGCGAGTTTGCCCTGAAAAATGCCATCAAGGAAATCCGCGGTGAATACGACTGGATCATTATTGACTGTCCACCTTCATTGAACTTGCTGACCTTGAATGCGCTGACTGCAGCAGACAGCGTCTTGATACCCATGCAGTGTGAGTATTATGCGCTGGAAGGACTGACCTCTTTGCTCGACACCATCGAGCAGGTTCGTGCCAGCGTCAATCCGCGACTTGAGATCGAGGGTGTGTTACGCACCATGTTTGATGTACGCAACAACCTCTCGACCGCGGTTTCCGATCAACTCATCGAAAATTTCGGTGAGCAGGTGTACCGTACCCTGGTGCCGAGAAATGTCCGGATTGCCGAAGCGCCCAGTTATGGCCTGCCGGTGACCCACTATGACCCCGAGTCCAAAGGTTCGCTGGCCTATTTGAGCCTGGCCGGTGAAATGCTGCGTCGCCACGAAAAAAAGAATTCGGACCGATTCGCCAAGGTGCTGAGCGGTAATCCCGAAGCCAGCCAGGAAGCCAAGATATGACGTCTCGAAAGAAACCGGTACTGGGCCGTGGTTTGAGCTCCATGCTCAGCAAGAACACCCTCAAACAGGTCAGTGATCGCGAGGCCAGTGATCAGATGCGCCAGTTGCCGGTGGACAGCATACGTCCCGGCCGTTTCCAGCCGCGCTCGGTATTTGATGCCGACAGGCTGGAAGAACTGGCCAGTTCCATTCGTGCACAAGGGGTGGTGCAGCCGGTGGTGGTCCGCGAAGTGGCGGATGGTGAATATGAATTGATTGCTGGCGAACGCCGTTGGCGGGCAGCACAGCTGGCATCGCTGGATACGATTCCCGCGGTGGTACGGGATGTGCCCGATGAAGCGGCCGTGGCCATGGCGCTGATCGAGAATATCCAGCGTGAAGACCTCAATCCACTGGAAGAAGCTTCTGCTTTAAAGCGCTTGATCGACGAATTTGCCATGACGCACCGTGAAGCCGCCGATGCCGTGGGCCGGTCACGCGCTGCGGTGTCCAATTTGCTGCGCCTTTTGGAGTTGATGCAGGAAGTCAAAGACATGGTCGATGAACGTCTGATTGAGATGGGCCATGCCCGGGCGCTGTTGTCGCTGGATGCGGGCTTGCAGGTCAAGGCTGCGCGGGAAGTGGTGCAACAGAAGCTTTCGGTGCGTGAAACCGAAGCGCTGGTACGGCGTTTGCAGCAGGGCACCCGGAAAAAGACCGTAGGTAAGCTGGATCCGGATATTTTGCGCCTGCAAAACCGCCTGGAAGAGAAGCTCTGTACCCAGGTCAAAGTACAGCACCAGTCATCGGGCAAGGGCAAGCTGGTGATTGCCTATAACAACTCCGATGAACTGGAAGGCATCCTGGTCCATTTCAAACTGGAAGACTGAAGTTCAGTATCCGAATCTCCAACGTCATTCCGGGCCTGACCCGGAACTAGCGTCATCCCGGGCCTGACCCGGAACTAGCGTCATCCCGGGCCTGACCCGGGATCCATCAAAGGAGACCCAACTTTTGGCTCATGTGCCGGTATTGGATGCTGCCAGAATTTGCTTCCCTTGAAAGTCAGGAGAAAAACATGAGCAAGCAATGGTTTGTGATTCTACTGGTCTCAGCATTTTTATTCATAAGCAGTGCTATCCCCGCAGCAACTGACGTGTCGCCTGATTCCAGGATTGAGCGCGGCCGCTATCTGGTCATCATCGCCGGATGCAATGACTGCCATACCAGCGGATATGCCATGCAGGACGGGAATGTGCCCGAGTCCGAGTGGTTGAAAGGTGACCAACTGGGATGGAAAGGTCCCTGGGGTACAACCTACCCATCGAATCTTCGCCTCACTCTGTCTGAAATGAGCGAAGATCAATGGGTTGTTTTTGCCCGGAATCTGCGTGCCCGTCTACCGATGCCTTCTTTTAACCTGAACAAGATGCATGAAGAGGACTTAAGGGCTATTTACGCCTATATCCGTCAGCTACAACCTGTCGGAGAGCCTTCGCCTGTCTATTTGCCCCCCGACCTCCAACCCGCGGGAGCATTCGTCAGTTTTCCGGCACCGCCACCGGAATAGCGGGGGTTGGTTCTCTGTGATCGTCTGAACCTGTCAGTCTCACAAAATTTGCATAAGGTCCGAAACCGACACATAAAGTGCTTTATGCCCGGTTTAAATCGCTCCAAAATGAAATAAAACGGCCGGGTGAATTGCCCCGGCCGTTTGGACGGTGTTAAAATGCGCGGTCTTTTGCGGCGGTTTGTGTTTCGGCTGCCCGTTTATGGGGCAGAAAAGCGCATCAAGGCAGTTGTCGCAGGGTATGGCCCTGTAGCGTTGAGCCTTGTAAAGCAGAGACAGGCACGAGGCAAAAGGACAGAGCATGCAATCGCCGGAATCACGACCAGCGCTGGGCCAGACACCGGAAAAGCCGGTATCAGGCCAGGAATACGCACAGTCTACCGTTCGGGCGTTGAGGGCCGGGCTAAGGATTCAATCCATTGCGGCCATGGGTTTGGCCGGGTTGTTATTACTCAAAAGCCCGACCGCGAGTTACTCGTCATTGTTTGGCAGTCTCGCAGCTTATTTACCCGGAGCACTTTTTGTGTTGCTGGTTGCTCGCAAGTTAGGCGGTGATACCAACGCCTTTTTGCGCACCGCAGCATTGGGAGAGTTCGGCAAATTGTTTTTAACCGGGCTGCTGTGCGCGCTGGTGTTTATCTGGGTCAAGCCATTGGCAGCGGGCTGGTTTTTTGCAGGCATGCTGACCGTGATGGCGATGGGCTGGATTGTTTTGGGAAGGGCCGTACGTTAGTGGCCTGTAACAGCCACTTGACGCTTGATTTTTTAACTGAAGAGACACACATCCTTCGTAGGATGTAGACACGGAAACTGGAATTGGAATTATGGCGGGCGGCAGCGAACTAACCCACGGTGAATACATCCAGCATCACCTTCAGAACCTGACTTACGGTCAGCACCCGGACGGGACCTGGGGATTTGCCCATACAGCCGCAGAAGCTTCCGCCATGGGATTTTGGGCCGTGCATGTGGATACCATGTTCTGGTCTTTGGTATTGGGTGTGGTGTTTTATTGGCTTTTCCGCAAGGTTGCCAAGAAGGCCAATTCCGGGGTGCCGTCACGTTTCCAGTCCGCAATCGAAATCATTGTGGAGTTTGTAGATAACAGTGTGCGGGATTCTTTTCATGGCACCAGCCGCTTGATCGCACCGCTCTCTCTGACCCTGTTCGTCTGGATTCTTTTCATGAATTTCATGGACCTGATCCCGGTTGACTGGCTGCCCTGGTTGGCTCAGCAGGGCGGTGAGAAGCTACTGGGTGTGGATCCGCATCATGTTTACCAGAAAATCGTACCCACCGCCGATGTAAACGCCACCATGGGCATGTCGATAGCGGTATTTGTGTTGATTCTGGTTTATAGCTTTCGCTTTAAAGGCGTGGGCGGTTTTGTCTCTGAGCTGGTAATGAACCCGCTTAATCCCAAACAACTGGGTATACCCAAGATTTTCTGGCTGCCGGTAATGGCTTTCAACCTGTTATTGGAATTGGTTGGATTGCTGGCCAAGCCGGTTTCACTGGGTTTGCGATTGTTTGGCAACATGTATGCAGGTGAATTGATTTTCATTCTGATCGCCATGGTGTTTACGGCCGGCACAGGCATGGTCGCCGGCGGATTGAGCTCCCTTTTTGGTGAGCATATTCCAGGCTGGTTCTGGATTATCGCTACGGTTGCCGTGTTTGCCACTTTGTGGCTGAACATGAAAGGCAAGTTGAGCACCAAAAAGACACTGTGGTTGTTACTGGCGGAAATGCTGCTGGTCGGTGGCCTGGCCTTCCTGGGTGGACAGTTGATGCATTTTGGCTGGGCGGTGTTCCACCTGATCATTGTGACTTTGCAGGCCTTTATTTTCATGATGCTGACCATTGTGTATCTGAGCATGGCTTCAGAAAAACATTGATCGGCATGGGGTCAGAGTAAAAATTTTTGGGAATAAGGTTGGAGTCCAGATAAATCGCAAAATTTTTACTCTGACCCCAATTGTTTTTTTAATGAGTTGTTTTTTTTGTAAACCATCATTTTTAAACGGGAGTTAACGATGGAAACTGTAATTGGTATGACCGCAATCGCTGTAGCACTGCTGATCGGCTTGGGTGCTTTGGGCGTTGGTATCGGTGTGGGTATCCTGGGCGGTCGCCTGCTGGAAGGTTCTGCTCGTCAGCCGGAACTGGCGCCGATGCTGCAGACCAAATTCTTCCTGGCCATTGGTCTGCTGGATGCTGTAGCGATGATCGGTGTAGGTATTGCACTGTTCTTCACATTCGCCAACCCGTTTGTGGGTCAGCTGCAGGCAGCTCTGGCCGGCTAATTGGTGGCTAAGGACAAGGTCTTGATCAGTTTGAATTTTGGGACATTTGTCATTAGTGCATTGAGCCCAGTCACACCTAAGCGAGGTAAGGCATGAATCTGAATGCCACATTGGTATTGCAGGCTATCGCGATGTTGATTTTCGTGTGGTTCTGTATGAAGTTTATCTGGCCGTATTTGCTCAACTCCCTGGATGAGCGACGGGAAAAGATTGCCGAAGGTCTGGCGGCATCCGATCGAGCTGAAAAAGCTCTGGAAGCAGCGCAGCTTGAGGCCACTGAAGCGATCAACCAGGCCCGTAGCAAGGCCGGTGAAATCGTTGACCAGGCTAACCAGCGCCACAGCCAGATCCTTGATCAGGCTAAAGATGATGCGATTGCCGAACGCAAACGTCAGGTCGGCGCTGCCGAGGCGGATATTGCCCAGTCAACCAATCAGGCCCGGGAAGCTTTGCGGGCGCAAGTCGCAAGCCTGGCCGTACTCGGTGCTTCGCGTTTACTGGAAAAAGAAATCGACGCAGACGTTCATCGCAAGCTGCTCGATGAGCTGATTGCAGAAATCTGATCATGAGCAGCCTGACGACACTGGCAAGACCTTACGCTAAAGCGGCTTTTGGCCTGGCACAGGAGAGTAATGCGCTTGCTGCCTGGCAATCCATGCTGCTTTTGGCCAGCCAGACTGCCAGCAATGAGCAGGTAGCGGACGTGCTGGAGAACCCGTTGGTTTCACCCAGGCAGGCGGTTGATCTGCTCAATTCGGTGGGTGGTGATCATTTTGACGCGAGTTTCCGGGCATACCTGGATGTATTGGGTGATAACCGCCGTTTGCCGCTATTGCCCGAGATCGCCAATTTGTATGTACGTTTGAAACAACAGGCAGAGCAGCAGTTACAGGTGCGCGTGGTTTCGGCTACGCCGCTGGACGATGACCAGGCAAAACGCATGACTGAGGCTTTGGCCAAACGCTTTAATTGCGCTATAGAGCTCGACAGCGAAATCGACCCCGGTGTCCTGGGCGGTGCTGTGATTTATGCGGGTGATCAGGTGATTGACGGTTCGCTGCGTGGGCGGCTGAATAAGCTCCGCAGTTCCTTGTCGCGCTAACGAGAAATGGGGTCAGAGTAAAGTGCCAGAGTCAATTACAAATTCGGGGTTTATGCGAGTGCAATGCCAGATTGACTCTGGCACTTTACTCTGACCCCGGCTATTTAACAGGAAAGAAAACAATGCAAGCAACACTGAATCCATCTGAAATCAGCGAGTTGATCAAACAGCGTGTAGAGCAGCTGAACATTTCAGCCGAAACGCGTAACGAAGGCACCGTAGTCAGCGTGTCCGACGGTATTGCTCGCATTCACGGTCTCGAAGACGCCATGCAGGGCGAAATGATCGAGTTTCCCGGTAACACCTTCGGTCTGGCACTGAACCTCGAGCGCGACTCGGTGGGTACAGTAATCCTGGGTGATTACGAGCACATCACCGAAGGCGATACGGTTAAATGTACCGGTCGAATCCTGGAGGTTCCACATGGTCGTGGCCTGTTGGGCCGGGTGGTGGACGCACTGGGTAATCCCATCGACGGACAGGGCCCGATCGAGAATGACGGCTTTGCGCCTATCGAAAAAGTGGCGCCCGGTGTCATTGAGCGTAAATCGGTAGATCAACCGGTACAGACCGGCTTGAAATCCATCGATGCCATGGTGCCGATTGGCCGGGGTCAGCGCGAGCTGATCATCGGTGACCGCCAGATTGGTAAGTCTGCCATTGCCATCGACACCATCATCAACCAGGCCAAGTCCGGAATCAAATGCGTGTACGTGGCCATTGGCCAGAAGCAGTCCACCGTGGCGAATGTTGTGGCCAAGCTCGAAGAGCATGGCGCCATGCAGCACACCATCGTGGTGAATGCGTCGGCATCTGAATCGGCGGCCATGCAGTACATCGCGCCGTATTCCGGTTGCACCATGGGTGAGTATTTCCGTGATCGCGGTGAAGACGCGCTGATCATTTATGATGATTTGACCAAGCAGGCCTGGGCTTATCGACAGGTATCGTTGTTGCTGCGTCGTCCGCCGGGCCGCGAAGCCTATCCGGGTGACGTGTTCTACCTGCATTCCCGTTTGCTGGAACGCGCCGCTCGTGTAAATGCCGAATACGTTGAGAAGTTCACCAACGGTGCGGTCAAAGGTAAAACCGGTTCATTGACCGCACTGCCGATTATTGAAACGCAGGCGGGTGACGTATCGGCTTTCGTACCGACCAACGTGATTTCCATTACCGATGGCCAGATCTTCCTGGAATCCGATCTGTTCAATGGCGGTATTCGTCCCGCTGTACATGCCGGTTTGTCTGTTTCGCGTGTAGGTGGTGCAGCACAGACCAAGGTCATCAAGAAACTGGGTGGCGGTGTGCGTTTGGCACTGGCCCAGTACCGTGAGTTGGCGGCTTTTGCCCAGTTCGCTTCGGATCTGGATGATGCCACCCGCGCCCAGTTGGAGCGAGGCCAACGCGTAACCGAACTGATGAAACAGGCGCAGTACAGCCCCATGTCGGTTGGCGAGATGGCGGTGTCTTTGTATGCCGTGGATCGTGGCTTTATGGACGATGTAGAACTGAGCAAGATTGGTGCTTTTGAGTCGGCCCTGATTGATTCCATGGGTGCCAACCAGGGCGAATTGATGGCAACGCTGGATGCAGGCAACTGGAGCGATGAAGTCGAAGCCAGCCTCAAAGCGGCGGTGGCTGAATTCAAGTCCAGCGGTAGCTGGTAAGAGAGCTGGGGTCAGAGTAAAGGGTCAGAGTAAATGATGTGTTTATCCATCACACTGGCCCTAAAGAAATTTTACTCTGACCCTTTACTCTGACCCCAAATTTAAGCGGAGCAGGATCCAATGGCAGGCGGCAAGGAAATTACCGGCAAAATCAAGAGCATCGAGAACACCAAAAAGGTGACCTCGGCGCTGGAGATGGTTTCTGCCAGCAAAATTCGCAAATCGCAGGCGCTGATGAAGGCGACCCGCCCTTATTCGCAAATGATGCGCCGCATCATTGGCCATTTGGGTAAAGCCAATCCTGAGTATCGACACCCCTTCACCATCCAGCATGATGAAGTGAAGAAGGTCGGATACATCATCGTATCCACGGATCGTGGTTTGTGCGGTGGTTTGAACAGCAACCTGTTCAAGCTGGCACTCAAGGACATGAGCGCGTGGAAAGGCAAGGGTGCTGAAATCAGCGTGGTAACGCTGGGCAAAAAAGCCTCATCGTTTTTCCGCAATGTCAGGGTTGAAATCGCGGCGCATGCCAGCAACCTGGGCGAAAAGCCACAGATCAATGACTTGATTGGCGTGATGACCACGATGCTGAATGCCTACCGCGATAAAGAAGTCAATCAGGTGTACATCGTTTATAACGACTTCATCAACACCATGGCGCAAAAGCCCACGGTGGAGCAGTTGTTGCCTTTGCCGGCCACCGAAGACGAGCACATTGGCGATGTGTGGGACTATATTTATGAGCCGGATGCGGAATCGCTGCTCGATAGCGTTCTGACCCGTTACATCGAAGCGCTGGTTTATCAAGCGGTGTTGGAGAATCTGGCGTCCGAGCATGCCGCACGCATGATCGCCATGAAGAGCGCCACCGACAACGCCACCGATTTGATTGCTGATCTGAAGCTGGTCTTCAACAAAGCCCGCCAGGCAGCGATTACCCAGGAAATTTCAGAAATTGTCAGTGGTGCAGCTGCTGTCTAGGGTGACTGGGGTCAGAGTAAAAATTGAAACTTAATGGTGTCGGGTAAAATTGAAACATGTCAATTTTTACTCTGATCCCACGTAAATGGAGCGAGTTTTATGAGTGCTGGATCAATTGTTCAGGTTATTGGTGCCGTGGTCGACGTTGAGTTTTCGCGCGACTCGATGCCACGCATATTCAATGCGCTGACCGTAGACGGAACCGATATCACGCTGGAAGTGCAGCAGCAACTGGGTGACGGCGTGGTCCGTACCATTGCTCTGGGTTCCACCGATGGCTTGAAGCGTGGCCTGAAAGTCTCGGATACCGGCGCTGCCATCTCCGTACCCGTGGGTGAAAAAACCCTGGGTCGTGTGATGGATGTATTGGGTCGCCCGATTGATGAGGCTGGTCCGATTGGGGCAGAAAAATCCATGCCGATTCACCGTAAACCACCGACTTATGAAGAGCAGGCGGGTGGTAACGATGTGCTGGAAACCGGCATCAAGGTTATCGATCTGATCATGCCCATCGCCAAGGGCGGTAAAGTAGGCCTGTTCGGTGGTGCCGGTGTAGGCAAGACGGTAACGCTGATGGAGCTGATTCGTAACATCGCCATTGAGCACAGTGGTTATTCGGTATTCGCCGGCGTGGGAGAACGTACCCGTGAGGGCAACGATTTCTACCACGAGATGAAAGATGCCGACGTATTGAACAAAGTGGCACTGGTGTATGGCCAGATGA
>CAZRTG010000129.1:0-10398 GCA_964602895.1 uncultured Wenzhouxiangellaceae bacterium | reverse complement strand
GCCGCATCCAACACATGCGTGACAGCGGTCTGATTCCACCGCAGGTCGTTACACTGGATCGAAAGAAAGCCGGTTTCAGTGCGATGATTTTTGCTCAGGTGAAATTGAATTCACACGGGCGAGCGAATCTGTCAGCGTTCTCAGCGGCCATGCAGGGCTTCCCTGAAGTGCTGGAGTGCTACGTCATGATGGGCAATATCGACTTTCTGCTGCGCATAGTGGCGGCCGATATCGATGCCTATGAAAAGTTTTTTTTCGAAAAGCTCTCGGCGGTACCGGGTATCCAGGAAATCACCTCCAGCATTGCCTTGTCCGAGATCAAGCACACAACCGAACTACCCATTTGATCTTATCGGTGCTGCAAATTGCAGGAGCGAGCCATGTTGTGGGAGCGAGCCATGCTGTGGGAGCGACCCATGGTCGCGATTCAGCCTTATTTGTCGGCAGCATGGCTGCCTCCCACATAGGATTAACCTCAATGTCGGCAGCATGGCTGCCTCCTACATCAGGGGTCCTTTGGTGGTGAACTGACCACCTCCACCGGCGTACGCATGATGATCTCGCGGTGCGGGAAGGGCAGGTTGATGTTGTTCGCTTTGAAGGTATCCCACAAAGCCAACAATACCGTGCCACGGATATTGGTCAGGCCTTCGCGCGGATCGGTGATCCAGAAACGCAAAACGAACTTGACCGATGACTCACCGAAATCCGTCAGCCAGCACACCGGCTTTTTGCCCCGGTTTATTCGTGGACAGCTCTCGGCGGCGGCAATGGCCAAGGCCCTCACTTCATGTGGGTCGCTGTCATAGGCAACACCGAAATGAACATCCAACCGCACCAGTTCATCTGAAAAAGACCAGTTGATCACCTCCTGGGTGATGAAGTCCTCATTCGGTATCAGGTATTCACGGCCATCACGCGTGACCACGCTGACAAAACGGGCACGTAATTCCCGAATCCAGCCAAAGGTCTCACCCAGGGTGATGGTATCGCCCGGTTTGATCGAGCGGTCCATCAGAATGATGATGCCGGAGATGAAATTTGACACCACTTTCTGCAGACCAAAGCCCACACCGACACCGATGGCACCGGAAAATACCGTGAAGATGGTGAGGTTGATGCCCAGGCTGGATAAACCCACCAAAGTTGCAGTAACAATCAGGGTGATCTTGAGCATCTTGCCAATCAGCACCCGCAGCGAGGGGGTCAGGTCTTCCGATCGCTGCAACTGCCGATCAAGAAAATCACCCAGACTGATGGAAACCCACAGCAGGGCACCCATCAGTACCAGTACCTTGACTGCCAACCAGGCCGATACCCGGAAATTGCCAATGGAAAAGCCCAGTGCGTCCAGCAGTACCACGGCCTCGCTGTTCAAGCCGGTCAATTGCAAGGCAACGTAAGTCCAAACCACAACAGATACCAAACGCGCCAAAAAGCGGCTGTCGATCATCTGTGACAGCAATCGGATCACCAACCAGGCCAGCGCCAGCAACATGAAGGTAGAAATCAGGTACATGGAGCCCGACCAATGGGTCAGCTTCGTGATGGCCAATGCCAGGGCCGAATAGAGAATAAAAAATACCCAGCCGAGGCGGCGTAACAGAATGGCAAATTGACGTAAACGACGCCGGTTCGGCGACTCTATCGCACGAATACGTGCTTCCAGTCTGGGCTCCAGTTTCCAGGCGGTCAGCCGGGCCGACAAAAACAATAACAACACGACAATGAGTTGCCACAGCAAAGCAGTCTCGCTGAACAGCGCGGTGAGTTGCTGTCCGAATTCAATGCCGAATTGCATTATCCTGTCGATTGCTGTCTCCCGGGTAAATTCATCATTCATTGACCGCCACAACGGTCGGTGCCGCTCTTAGTCTAAAGCATGCGGGTTAATTACGACCATGGGTTCTTTTCGCTGACCTGTTCGATGCTGCCAGCAGGGAGGCCGGAATTCACTTTCAGCTTCGATAGCAGCACGCCCCGGCTGTACGGAACCGGAAAGCCTGAGTGTCGGGATGGATCCAGCTGAGTAAAGCAGAACAGTTGCGGGCAGCGCAGTCCTGTACCGGTTGAATGGCTAGTGGCCTGTAACAGCCATTAACGCATGCTGCGCTGCAGCTTTTCCAATGCGGCGCTGCCGGGCGTCAGATCGGCATAGCCATAATCCCGCAACGGTTTTTTTGCCGTACCGGCAATGGTGTGCATGTCGGGTAACGTTTCGTCGATAAACAACAGGCCGGTTGGGATGGCGCCGCGCTGGCGGTGCCTTTCCAGATAGCGCAGGGCTTTGCTGCGATTGGTCGGATCGTAATCGGCCTCGGTTTTATTCAGCATAATGCTGGAGCCATCATGCATTTTTACCCGTACCGACTCACCGTTTGCGTATTGGGTGGTAATCTCTTTTGCGGGTGGAACAAACCCTGCCTCGCTGGCTCGGTGCATGTGTTCGCGCGTGTAAGCGTAACTCTTGGTAGAACCTGCGTGATCGTTAAAAGTCACGCACGGTGATATCACATCCAGCAAAGCAGCGCCTTGATGCGCGATACCGGCTTTGATCAAAGTCACCAGTTGTTCGCGGTCGCCGGAAAAACTGCGCCCTACAAAGCTGGCCCCCATGGCAATGGCAGTAGCCACCGGGTTGATATTTTGCATTTGATTGACTTCGCCCCTTTTGGATTTACTGCCAGGATCCGCCGAAGCTGAAAACTGGCCTTTGGTCAAACCATAAACCCCATTGTTCTCGATCAGGTACAGCATGTTCAGATTACGCCGTATGGCGTGGCCGAACTGACCAAAGCCAATCGACAGGGAGTCGCCGTCGCCCGAGATGCCGATACACACCAGGTCGCGGTGGCCTGCATGTGCGCCCGCAGCCACCGACGGCATGCGGCCATGCACCGAATTGAAACCGTGTGCTCCTTTGACGAAATAGGCCGGGGTCTTGGACGAACAGCCAATACCACTGAGTTTGATCAGCTTGTGCGGCTCAATGGCCAGTTCCCACAAGGCCTGCACCAGGGCTGCCGTGATGGAGTCGTGACCACAGCCCGCACACAGAGTGGACAGGCTGCCTTCATAATCGCGCTGCAACAGGCCAAGGGCGTTGCGCGGTTGGCCTGGCAAATCAATTTTTGGTTTGGCGATATAGGTCATGCGGCCACCTCCGCCTCAATGTGCTTGCCGATGGCTTCAACAACGCATTCGCTGGGTATCGGCATGCCGTTATAGTGCAGAATGGATACCAGCTTGCTGGCATTGGTTTGGGTTTCCAACATCAACAAGGACTTCATTTGTGCATCGCGGTTTTGTTCCACCACAAACAGGGTGTCATGGCTGGCAAGAAACGCTTCAACCTCGGCACCAAACGGAAACGCACGCAAACGCAGGTAGTCTGCATAAACCCCGCGTTCGGCCAGGCGATCGCGCGCTTCAACAACCGCGCCGTGTGACGAGCCATAGGCAATGATGCCCAATCGGGTTTTCTTACTGGCGGGGCTCAGTATCGCCGGCGGAACCAGGGTCTTGGCGGTATTCCACTTGATCATCAAGCGGTCCATCACTTCCTGGTATTCGGTAGAATCTTCGGTGTAACCACCCTGGCGGTTATGCCCCGAGCCACGAACAAAATAAGCCCCTTTGGGGTTTACACCCGGCAGTGTGCGATAGGGAATCCCGTCGCCATCAAAATCGGTATAGCGAACAAATTTATCCAACTCATCCAGGTCATCCGAGCTCAGCACCTTGCCACGATCCGGTTGGTAGCTGTCATCCCACTTGAGCTCCGGTACCATCCAGTCATTCATGCCGATGTCGAGGTCGCTGAGCAGGAATACCGGTGTTTGCAACCGTTCCGCCAGGTCAAAAGCCTGCACCGCCATATGGAAGCAATCCCCCGGGTCGGCGGGTAACAGCAAGGGGTGGCGTGTATCACCATGGGATGCATAAGCACACATCAACAAATCGCATTGCTGTGTGCGCGTGGGCATGCCGGTTGAAGGCCCCACCCGTTGCACATCCACAAACACCGACGGAATCTCGGCGTAATAGGCAAAGCCGATGAATTCGCTCATCAGGGAAATGCCCGGACCGGAGGTGGGCGTAAAAGCACGCGCACCGACCCAGTTGGCACCCAGCACCATGCCGGCTGCAGCCAATTCATCTTCGGCCTGAATGATGCAGAATTTATTCTCGCCAGTGGCTGCATCGGTACGAAACATTTCGCAGAAGATTTTGAAATTGTCCATCAGCGAAGTGGAAGGCGTAATCGGGTACCAGGCGCCGACCGTGGCACCGGCATAAACAAAGCCCAGGCCTGCGGCCGCGTTGCCATCGATCAGGATTTTGCCCGCATTGTCGCCCATCTTCTCGGCTTTGACCGGCAAAGGGCAGGTGAAATTTTCTTTTGCGTAGTTGTAACCCAGCATGATGGCTTCGAGGTTACCATCCACCAGCTTGGGCTTGGCGGCAAAGGTTTCTTCCAGCAAGGTGCGGAAGATGTCGAGATCAATATCCAACAAAGCAGCCAACACACCCACGTAAGCGATATTCTTCATCAGAATGCGAATGCGCGCTACCTTGAAGTGTTCGTTGCACAGTTTGGACAGGGGCACACCGAGTACGGTGATGTCCTCGCGCGCCAGCATATGGCTGCGGGGCCAGGTGGAGTCATAAACCAGAAAGCCACCCGGACTGACTTCATTCAGGTCCTGGCTGTAAGTCTGGGCATTCATCGCCACCATCAGGTCGACTCGTCCGGAGCGCGACATGTAGCCGTCTTTATTGGCGCGAACCTCGTACCAGGTCGGCAAACCCTGGATGTTGGACGGGAACAGATTCTTGCCGGTTACCGGGATACCCATGCGGAACAGGGCTTTCATCACCAGGCTGTTGGCGCTGGCTGATCCGGTGCCGTTTACGGTGGCAATTTTCAGGACAAAGTCGTTTACCCGGCTTTGTGTTGCTGACATGGTGTTTTTTCCGTGGTGCTGTCGCCATGATCTATGGCTTTGGGGAATCCGAGCAGGGATTTCTTCATATCCCATGCGGCGGTTGGGCAGCGTTCGGCACAGAGGCCGCAGTGTATGCAGAAGTTTTCATCTTTGACCATCACACGACCGGTCTGCTTCAGTCCATCAGAAACAAACAGGGGTTGATCGGGTTCAAGGCGGGGGGCCACCATGCGTGATTCAATTTCGTCCAGATCACCATTGGGCATGATGGTCAGGCATTGGGTAGGACAAATATCCAGGCACGCATCGCACTCGATACACAGATCATCGGTGAACTCGGTCTGGATATCACAGTTCAGACACCGCTCTACTTCCTTGGCGGTCTGTTCGGCGTCAAAGCCCAGCTCGACTTCTTTGCCCAGATCAGCGAAGCGTTGTGCCAGCGGCACATGCATCATTTGGCGCCGTGCAGCCGGATCAAAATAGTTGGAATAGCTCCACTCATGCATGCCCATCTTGCGACTGCCAAGATTGAGTGTCTTGGGCAGACGCTCGGTCAGCGCTTTACCCTGGCAGTGCAGATGAATGGAAATGGCGGCCTGGTGGCCGTGCTCTACCGCCCAAATGATGTTCTTGGGGCCAAAAGCCGAGTCGCCGCCAAAGAACAGCCCTTTGCGGGTGGATTCAAAGGTCGTTGTATCAACCGTTGGTTCTTCCCATTTGTTGAATTCGATACCCAGATCGCGCTCGATCCACGGAAAAGCATTTTCCTGGCCAATGGCCAACACCACGTCATCACAGGGAATAAATACTTCACCGGTAACGCGTTCATCGATAATGCGGCCGTTTTCAATGTCGTATTCCATCTCATCGAACAGCATGCCCTGGAGTTTGCCGTCCTCGACCACGAAGGATTTGGGTGAATGATTGATGATGATTTTGACGTTTTCTTCTTCTGCGTCTTCCAGTTCCCAAACCGATGCTTTGAAGAACTCGCGCGGCTTGCGCGCCATGACTTTGACGTTCTTTGCGCCCAGCCGCAAAGAAGTACGGCAACAATCCATGGCGGTATTACCCACACCGATGATCAGTACGTTTTCGCCAATCGAGTCGATATGGCCAAACGCGACCGACTCCAGCCAGTCAATGCCGATATAGATATTGTCCGTATCGTGGCGGCCCGGCAAGTTCAGTTCTTTACCGCGTGGCGCACCGGTGCCTACAAATACGGCATCGAAGCCCTCGTCCAACAGGGCTTTCATGCTTTTAACCGGGTGGCTGTAATGCACTTCAACACCCATGTCGATGATGTAGCCGATTTCCTCATTGAGCACTTCATGGGGCAAGCGGAAGGAAGGGATGTTGTAGCGCATCAGGCCGCCGGGTACGGCTTGTGCTTCAAAAATGGTGCACTCGTAGCCCAAAGGCATCAGGTCATTGGCCACCGTCAACGAGGCACAACCTGCGCCGACCAGCGCGATTTTTTTACCATTCTTGCGCTTTGGAATTACCGGCAGTCGTTCGGTGATATCGCTTTTGTGATCGGCGGCAACGCGCTTGAGGCGGCAGATTGCCACAGGCTTTTCGTCCATGCGACCGCGCCGACAAACCGGCTCACAGGGGCGGTCACAAACACGACCGAGTATGCCAGGGAACAGGTTGCTTTCACGATTGACCATATAGGCATCGGAAAACCGACCTTGTGCAATCAGTCGAATGTATTCCGGAACATCAGTCGCTGCAGGGCAGCCAGTCTGACAATCCACTACCTTATGGTAATAGTCCGGATTCGACGTGTCCGTACGTTTCATAATCTGTTAGAACCCTACCGAAATCCGCGACCGCAATCGACTTGGTTGAAGGATAACGGTTTTGAAAACGTTGTGCATTACCTTTTGCAGTTTAAACCCGCTTTTCAGCGCTTATGTTCCCAAGCCGGCTGTCATTTGGCAAGGACATGACTTCAAACGGCCAACACCTCATCCAGCACATGGATCAATCGCTGCACTTCATCAGGATGGGTGTAATGCACAAATGACAGACGCACCGCACCCTCTTTCGGGTCGATGCCCAGAGCCTCGATCAAACGGCGGGCATAAAAATCACCCACACCCACACCAAAATTCCGGTCTGCCAACGCCTGAGTGATTTCGGCTGAACTCATATTATCAGCGGTAAATGCTACCGTAGCGGCCCGCTCACTTGCCTTTCGCCGACCGATCAAGCGAACCTTTGGATGCTGATGCAAATAATCCAGCAAGGGCTGCAATAACGCTACTTCCTGCTCACGGAATAATTGATTCACCGCCCGCGCCTGTTCGACCGCAGTGGCGGGCCGATTTAAGTGATGCGCATACACCGACTCCAGATAATCCATTACACCGTTTACGGCCACCACCTGCGCATGATCCGGTCCTGCCGGTGTAAAGCGATAAGCGGGCTTTTCCGAGTTGAAATAATGACCCTGATTGGGCAAGGCTTCATTCAACTCCCGGCGCAGGAACATCACACCCAGATGCGGGCCATACACTTTGTACAAAGAGAAAAAGTAGGCATCAACGCCCAGTTCCTGCATATTGGCCAGGGCATGCGGTGCAAAGGAAACGCCATCCACCAAAGCCAGTGCTCCCGCCTGATGAATGAGATCCACCCATTCGCGCACCGGATTGATGCTGGCAACCACATTGGAACAATGGGTAAAAGCCACTGCGCGGGTGCGCTCACTCAAAGCGTTTTTCAAGCCTGCGGTACTCAACTCGGCGGTTTCGGGATCAACCTGCCATTCACGGATGACCATGCCGCTGTCAGCCAGCCTGCGCCAGGCACCGATATTGGCTTCATGATCCTGGTTAGTAACAATAATCTCATCCCCCGGCTGTAAATACTGACGCAAGGCTTGTGACAGCACATAGGTGTTCTGTGACGTTGAAGGTCCGAAGCTGATTTCATTGCAAGCGGCACCCATCCAGTCTGCCAACCGTTGCCTCGCCTGATCCATCAATCGGCCGGCTGTTTTGGACGGTTCAAACACATAGTAAGGCTGCAGTTTGGTTGCGCGATAAAAACGATCAAGCCGCTCCACCACCTCGGCGCAAGCAAACGAGCCGCCGGCGTTTTCAAAGTGGGCAAATCCGGCCAGCGAAGCTTCGCTAAAGGCAGGGAACCGGGAGCGTACGAATTGAATATCGAGTTGGGTCATGTTGGTGGTCCTGAAATAAACCTGCTGAAATAAATAAGTCCCGTCGGTTTTTGCCAGGTGATTCAGGCGGACGGTGGATGATCTGCTTCGGTCTCTGTGTTTTCTTCCAGAATCGCCTGGTAGTCCCAGTCCCGTATGTTTTGCAGAATCAGATCGACATCCTGCGAGGACACACGCAGCATTTGCAACGCGGTAGCGCCCAGGTGCAGGCTGGCTTCGATGAGTTCGGGATGGGCATGGGTAGCACCCGCCTCTGTAAGCTCGGCGCTGGCTTTAAGGTCCCGTGCTCGCGCAATAATAGGCACCTGTGGACAATGATTGCGCAGAAAAGTGACCGCTCGCATGGTAATTTCCGGATCACCCACCGTCACGATTACCAACGACATCCGGTTGGGTCGCACCGATACCAGAAAGTCCGGATCGGAGGCATCGCCGAACAACACGGTGTGGCCATCAATCCGCCCCAGTTCCACCCGCGCAGGATCAATGTCAAAAGCAATGAAAGGCACAGAACTGTTGTTCAGCAGAACCGCTATGGTGTGGCCGACACGACCGTAACCAACAATCAATACCGTCTCCTCCTCGGCACCCGACAAACGCATCAGCGCCTGTGGATCCTCGCCCTTGTGGGAACCCGTTAATCGTTTGGCCATAGCCTGATTGAAACGGATCAGAATGGAGCCACCCACCATGGCCAGCAAAACCGAGGCCAGTGCGACCTGGCCGGTTTGTCCGTCGATCACACCCGCGATGAGCGCAATCGCAATCAACAAAAGACCAAACTCGCCACCCACGCCCAGCAACAAACCGGTGCTCCAGGCCGTGATACCTTCGATACCGCTCCAGCGTACCATGGTGGCAACAATCAACGTTTTGCTGACCAAAATCAACAGGGCTCCGAACAGCGCAAGATGCAAGACCCCAAGGATGGCAGCCGGGTTAAACAGCATGCCAATCCCCACAAAGAACAGACCCAACAGCACATCACGGAATGGTCGCATACTGGATTCCACCTGCAGGCGGAACTCGGTCTCTCCCAGCATCATGCCGACCAGAAAAGCACCGAAGGCCAACGAAAGACCCAGTGCATTGGTAGACCAGGCGGCCAGCAGCGCGACCAGTAACACGGTCAGCGTGAACAGTTCGGAGGAGCGGCGGTGCGTTACCTGCTGGAACAGGGGGCGCAGCAGCCAACGACCGACAAAAAATACCAGCGCAAAGGCCAGCGCCGCCTTGGCAATGGCCAGACCGAGCGCACCGGCCAGGGGCTGGAAGCCCACCGCAGTGCCCAGTACCGGGATGACCACCAGGAACGGTACCGCCGTGACGTCCTGAAAAACCGACATGGCCAAGCCCAAACGCCCGTGCGGGCTGTTCAGCTCACCTTGCTCGGCCAGCTGGCTGCCAATGATTGTGGACGAGGACTGTGCAAACACCGCGCCGATAACAAAAGCGGCCGCAAGTGGCATGCCCAGCAACCACAACAACAACATGACCAGTAGCGTAGTCAACACTACCTGCGCCGTGCCCAGACCCAATACCTGGTGGCGCAAGGCATGTAACTGCGGTAAAGAGTAGTTCAGGCCAATGGTGAACAGCAGGAATAC
The DNA here is from genome assembly GCA_964602895.1 of uncultured Wenzhouxiangellaceae bacterium. Lineage (GTDB taxonomy): Bacteria > Pseudomonadota > Gammaproteobacteria > Xanthomonadales > SZUA-36 > JAWXBM01. Next base: position 643 of record CAZRTG010000129.1, on the reverse strand, counting down.
CACACCGAATTCTGCCAGGCGCTCGTATTGCTGCAAGTGCACGGTGGGACCCACGGTGTGCGGGCCGAGAATCACACCCACCAGCAGATAACCAAGGCTGGTCGGGATATGCAGTCGCTGGAACAGCAACACCACACCGACCGTGACGCCCAACAGCAGCAGGATCTGGGTAAAGAACTCCATCAGGCGGGGGCGTTAACGTCGAAGCCCGGCGTTGTAAGCCTGGCCAGCAGGTCTTCGCAGATTGTAGCAGGGCGATGTTTCACAACAGCTTTGAAACCAATATTGAAGTCAAGAGCGCAGTATAAGTTATACCGGCGCGTTCAACTCCGCTAATGACTCACCATGGATGTGGTGCTGTACCACCTGTACCGGCCTGAACCGGATCTTGATCCGGGCCTGATCCGGATTCTGACTCGAGCCTGACCCGGGCCAGACTCGGATCTGGCCCGGATTCCAACCCGCACCCGGCAGCGCGCCAGGCCTAAACCCATCGGGGTATCGCTCCTAAGTCTCTCTTTTTATTCCAGAAATAACCTCATAATCTGCAGATTCCTGGCCGGTTCATGTTCCCGTCATTTTATAAAATTACCTGATTATCCATGATACTCAGGTATCACAGCGAGTCGATAAGGCAGTGGCG
>CAZRTG010000128.1:3320-10431 GCA_964602895.1 uncultured Wenzhouxiangellaceae bacterium | reverse complement strand
CACTATATGAAGTACCGTCAATACACCCCACTGTTACTCCGTCAGCGCTGCTGTCTACGGAACAAACCGCTTTTTCGAGCAGAATTGAATCTTCACCAATCGCAGCGGCCATGGCTTTGGGCAAGCGATCATTACCGCCTTCGATCTCGAACACTTTAACTGGGTTTGGAGTATTAATCATTCTCTGATTAAATTCCTCCCGCTTCATCTCGTACAACGAGGATGTCATGTCAAACGAGTCCGTATGTACCCAGGATCCGGTGAGATCGATAGTTGCCTGATTGTGCCCAAGCGAACGCAAATAATCAGGCCCTGAGAGATTATCCCACTTTGCAAATTCGGGATGGAGCCATGCATCAGGAGCCTTTCCAGTCAGAGGAGAATTCCGAAACATGTTACCCAGTAATTCATTCGGCAGGATTTTGCGTTCGGCACCGGAAAGCGGATTCACATCGCTTGACTGCCAGTCGTCTTTAAGTACCCACTTCCCGCGAACGCGATAAGCTAAAGGTTTTCTTGTAAGTGGGCCTCTGTTAACAGGCTGTGATTTGAGGTTAAACCGTTGCATGGCTGCGACCATGCGTGCATATGCAGAGCCTACGTATTGCCCGCCCGCCTCTGGGCGGCCTGCTATATCCACCAGGGTCTTAACCCGTCCACCGACCCTTTCGCGACCTTCAAGCACTTTTACCGATAATCCCTGTTCTTTCAATATAAGCGCCGCATTTAGCCCTGAGAGGCCCGCACCAATGACAATTACATCAAGCGGTCGGCTTTCATTCGCATAAAGAGGTCTGAGCACCGATGATTTAGCGAGTGCCGCGCTGCCAACAGCGCCACCTAACATGCCCAACACAGTGCGTCGTTTTATAGATACCATCCTTCTCACTCCTTTGTTGACATGTTAGCCAGCCTGTCATAGCAACAGGCTCGTTATTGCGTGAACGTATGAATCGCCCTGGGTTTCCTGGACGGCCCCAAGCTTCGAAAAACACCTTCTTTCGTACCAGTGGCCTGTAACGGTCAAATCGAAAGCATAGCAATGCTGCCGGGAAACATGGATCAGAGACGAGGCTTATACCAAAACTGCAAATGGTGATGGTATTACGACAAGTGCATCGTCGTTACACACCATTTCACAAATGGTACAAGTCCAACATTCATCCGGATATCTGACTACCGGCAGATTTGTTTCGGCAACCGTATGAATCACATCCACAGGGCAAAAACGGTCGCAACGTCCACAACCAGTGCATTTCTCATAATCGATTACTACTGTCATCTTTTTATCCCTTCCAATCGCGAGTGCGAAATTCTACCTCAATATCTTTAGGTCCCTTTTTCAGAACAACATGTCCGTCCCAAGCAGGGTCATTTCTTTGAGGGTAGTCACTTCTTGAATGCCAGGCACGGGTCTCTTTACGTTCCAAAGCCCCACGCGCCATCACTTTAGCGGTAGTAACCAATTGTTTTAATTCATGATATCGCATCAGCTCATGCAAATCGGCTGTCGTAACCTGTTCAAGTTTTCTTCCAAACCCATCAATCTTCCTGATTGCCAACTGTAATCCCACTTCATTGCGTTTAAAACCGACATGTGCATCCATTATTGCTTGCAATGCCTGTTCAATTTCACGGGTGTTCAAACCTCCATCGTTAGCAAGAGGTGCAATCATGTCGTTCAGCAACTCTGCTGCGGAACTTTCATTGATATCTGGATGACTTGCTTTTGAAGCAAATTGTGCCGCCTCAGTACCAGCTGACCAACCAGCAGTAAGGGCTCCAGGCATCCCCAACCAGAACATAGTGCATGCGCCTGCAGCGGACAGTCGCGGTACATTGGTAACGCCTTTCTCAGTTACAACCATTCCACGAAAAGCCTCCAATCCACTTACATCCATTTCCATCAAATCTTTCCGAAGATCAATTCCCTTTTCTGATAAATATAAGTGATAGTTCTGCTTGAGCGTAGGCATCACTTCGTCCCAATGCTTCCAAGCATCTTCTGATAGATGCCGACAATCAATATAAATTGGTCCTCGCCCCTCGTAAACTTCCTTTAATGTTGATTCGATCAAGGTTGGCCGATCGGTTTTCTCTCCAGCAGCCGCGTATTTCAACATGTACCGCTCACCGTCTGAGTTGAGCAAGTGTGCGCCAAGTCCAGTTAGTGGCGCCATTCCTGAAGCATTGGATCCTCTCGGTTCTAAATTGGCATACCCTAATTCTAAATCGGTACATTCAGCTCCCATGTCAAATGCAAGTCCAACTGCGCTGCCGGTATTGAACGGTCCCATGTGTCCCAAAAAGGGATTTTTGAAGGCGTTGTTTGCGAACAATCTCGAGCTATCACCAGTGGCTAGGACTGTAACTTTAGCATTAAAAACAAACTGCTTACCTGTGCGAATATTGAACCCAACAGCACCTGTGACCTCTCCACCAGACTCCAATAGATTGGTGATCATGATGCGATTATGAATCCTTGCGCGAGACGCACGAACGCCTTCTGCAATTTTCGGCTTTAAGTCTTTTCCATTTTCAATCATCAGTAATGGCAGCGCTATGCCAGACGTACTCATGGAAACAAACTTTCCTGCTTCATCCTTTTGAAACCTGACTCCCAAGGCCTCCAATTTGTGTAATATCGTTGGCATCGTCTGTAGATATTGGAGAGCGTGGGGATAATCATAAATACTCCAAGGCCATTTTCTTAATATTGCAAGTGCCTCTTCCATTGGTGTTTCATCAGCAAAATAGGCCAAAAAATCTGCTAACCCATATCCAGCATCACCACTACGCTCAAGCACCCCTTTATCCACAACAGCAACAGACGCTCCGGACTCCCTAGCGGCCATAGCACAAAAGCAACCGGCCAAACCGCCGCCAATTACCAGAACATCTGACTTTATGATTTTTACATTTGATTTATCTATCACTTTAGACACCTGGATCTCCTTCTGTAGTTAGCGACTATAACCAACCAACATTATTCTTCATTCAATAGTCATAATGATATATCCCCTTCGGTTGCTTTTTTGTGCCATAACAAAAAACCAACCAGATACACCGCTTCTTTTCGACTACTTTAATAAGTTACAAAGTAACCGTACCTTAAATTTCCTGGCTGAATGGCTAACCAGTCAACAAATTCAATTCATGCTGCGTTCAATCGTGCATCTTTTTGTACTTTTCCAGTAATTCCTCTTTTGATTCAGGAAAGTCAGGATCCGGAATGATGGCATTGGACGGACACTCCAACACGCACTGCGGCTCGTCTTCCGCTCCCACGCATTCGGTACAAAGAGAGGGGTCGATGACATAGATATCCTCGCCAGCCGTGATCGCAAAATTGGGGCAGGGGTCGACGCAGGCATCACAAAGGGTGCAATCTTCTGTGATCATCAAGGCCATAGTATTCTTCCTTTAGTTAGATTTAAGGGTAATTGTCTTTTGGTCAGCTTGAACTCTGAGCAAAGCTTTAAATTCGGCTTGCCCTTAGATGGAATTGAGTTGAGGATGTAATTGCACATGTAATATCCTGGATTTGAGAGCAGTGCCAGCCAGTTATAGAAAATATACTCTGATCCGGATTGCAAACTAATGCTATATTAGTATAGCATTATACTTATATTAATATTTGTTAGCAACTCGAAATCAAGTAAGCAAAACGACTAAAGAGATTTGAAAACAAAGTGAAAACACCCGATAGAATGAAAACCCTGTCCATAGCGGTCGTCGGTAGCGGTGGCGCAGGCGCCATGACAACGGGCAACCTGCTGTTTGAAGCTTGTGCCAAGCTGGGTTGTTATGGCCTGCAAACCCGCTCGGTCGGTCCTCAGATCCGAGGGGGTGAAGCCGCATCAATGCTAAGACTGAGTTCGGAACCGGTTGATTGCGCTAGTGACCATTTCGATATTCTCCTGGCCATGGACTGGAATAACGTCGACAGGTTTGCATCAGAGATTCCCATGGGTCCAGGCAGCCTGATTATATGCGATCCGAAAAAGGGTGAAATTCCCCCAGCTATGGCAACACCCAATGCACAGGTAATCGAACTACCCATCAGCGCCCTGGCCAGGCAAATCAAGGGAGGCCGGGATAACATGATCGCATTGGGAGTGATTGCCGAAATTGTCGAACTATCGCGTGAATCCATTGAATTTGTTTTGACCAAACAACTGGCACAAAAAGGGGAGCAGGCTATTCAGACCAGTCTGGAAACCGTCGAGATTGGCCGCAAGGCTGCCGCTGATATTGAAAAACGGGCATTTCCTACCGGCAACCATGATAAAGGCGAACATTGGATCATTAGTGGTAACAAGGCAACCGGCCTGGGCGCTCTCCGCGGCGGCATCCGCTTTGTTGCCGCCTACCCGATCACGCCGGCAACCGAAATCCTGGAATGGATGGCACCCAAATTGCCACGGGTTGGCGGTGCCTTGATTCAGGCCGAAGACGAGTTGGCCTCAATCAGCATGATAATGGGTGCTTCCTTCGGTGGCGTTCCCTCATTGACCGCAACTTCAGGCCCTGGGTTGGCGCTGATGATGGAGGGGCTCGGGCTTGCCGTCTGCGCAGAAATTCCGATTGTCGTCGTCGATGTAATGCGTGGCGGGCCTTCGACGGGTATACCCACCACGGCGGAGCAAAGCGATTTGAATATTGCCGTATACGGTTTTCATGGTGATGCTCCTCACCTTGTGCTGGCACCCACAAGCGTTATCGATTGCTTGCTTACCGCTCAATGGTCTGTTTTTCTCGCGGAAGCCTTGCAGACACCTGCCATTATGTTATCTGACCAGTTCCTGGGTCAGGCCACTGTAATTATTGACAAGCCTATACCCATCGCGCTGGAGGCCAAGCGCGATAAAGCGATTGAACCGGGAGAGAACTACCAGCGTTATGCGATTACACAAAGTGGTGTCTCCCCGATGGCCATTCCAGGTACCGTCGGCGGACAATATACAGCCACCGGATTGGAGCACACAACTGCTGGCACGCCTTCAAGTACGGCCGAAAGCCATACCCAACAACTCGATAAACGATCGCGCAAGATTACAGATTTTGACTACGGAGAACATTGGGCAGATATCGAAGGTGATGGCGAACTCGCAATCATCACATGGGGCTCGACTACGGGCCCGGTACGCGACGCGATAAAGAGGCTACAGGGTGAAAATATTAGCAAAATTCGTATCCTTTCAATCCGTTTGCTGGCGCCGGCTCAGCCTATAAAATTTGCCGCGGCCCTGCAAGGGGTCAAAAAAATCCTGATAATAGAACAAAGCCATTCTGCCCAATTCCAACATTACCTGTCAGCCAATTATGATTTGCCAAAGGACAGGCAAGTATTCCATCGCGCGGGGCCATTACTGATGCGTGCCGGCGAGTTGATCGAGATAATCAGAACGTGGAGTGAGACATGAGAGAAATTGCTGAAGTATTGGATAGCCCGGCTCTGAAACCGGCAGATTTTAAATCGAAGATCAAGCCGGTCTGGTGCCCCGGCTGCGGGGATTATTCGGTTCTTTCATCCACTAACAAGGCATTGGCAGCTCTTGAATTGAAACCGGAAAATATAGGTATCGTATCAGGTATCGGCTGCTCCTCCCGCATGCCAGCGTACAGCAATTGTTACGGTTTTCACGGTGTACATGGCCGCGCATTGCCTGCTGCCACCGGCTTGAAAGTGGCGCGGCCCGATTTGACCGTTATCTGCACCGGCGGCGACGGAGATGGTTTTTCCATCGGCGGAAATCATTTTCTTCATGCCTGCAGGCGAAATATCGATATCACTTATATTGTGATGGATAACCAGGTATACGGCATGACCAAGGGTCAGGCCTCACCGACAACCGATCCTGATTGGGACAGTATTCTGACACCTGGTGGAACCGGCATACGGATTTTCCAGCCATTGGTTATCGCACTAGCATCGGGTGCAAATTTTATCGGCAGGGCCTTTTCCGGGGATGTCCATGGGACCACCCAGATGATCATCGATGCCATCAAGCACCCAGGATTTTCATTCATCCAGATTCTCAGCCCATGTGTCACTTTCCGCCCTGAGCAAAAGGAATGGAAGAACATGGTAAAAACGATAAATGTTCCTGCCACTAATGATCCAGCCGTGGCAGCCAAGCGCATCATGGCCGATACTGGAACCAACCTGGGATACCTTTACCTGGGCGAACGTCCGCCCTATAAGATTAGCTACCGTGATCAAATCGAGGATCCGGCTTCCATAGGTGAGGAATTTTGCATATGACTACCCATCAAAACAAGAAATCTGCAGGACAACCGACTGTAGAGGTACACAGCATCACAGAGTTGCTGGCCCATTCACTGGCCCTGGAGGAAGAAGCTACTGAACGTTACACGGACCTTGGCAAAATTATGGAACAGCATAACAATCCGGAGGCAGCCGCCTTGCTTTCCAAGTTGGCGGAGATCGAACAGCTCCACGTCGACACAATTCGCCAACATATTGCCCAACATGACCTGACAACTTTACCTTCCACTTCCTATCACCTGGGTGGATTGGAGGATCTGAAAATGATGGATTATGCGGACTTGCATTACCTGATGACACCGCGCCAGATCCTGGAACTGGTCTTGCTTAACGAGCGGCAAGCGCGTAATTACTATGGTGACATCGCGGATCAAGCAACCGACCCGGAAGTAGTGAAGCTTGCCCGTGAACTGGCCGATGAAGAACAAGAACATATCAAACGGATCAAGCAGCAGCTTGATCAGTTGCCGCAAACACCGGCCGGCTGGGACAAAGACGACGATCCGCCAATTCTTCAGGCTTGAGATCAGCCGGATTGGTACATTGCATGAGCAATCCTTTCCCGATTGCATTCAACTGAATGACACCGCAATAAACGCTTTGGTATATTCAGGATTGCCCGCTGCCGACATGATCCCTGCGGCTTACACGGTGAACGGTATCAACCACTGAAGGTTATGATGAAACGAAGAGACATTTTAAAAGCAGGTGTCACCGGAGGCCTGCTGGCGGGCACCGTTGGTAACACAAAATTTGTGGAGGCCAGTGGATCTGGCCAAACCTTTGTTCTGGTGCACGGCACCTGGCACGGCGGATGGG
>CAZRTG010000128.1:0-3310 GCA_964602895.1 uncultured Wenzhouxiangellaceae bacterium | reverse complement strand
CGGATGGGTCTGGCGCGATGTGGCAGAAATTCTAAGAGCGCGTGGACACCGTGTTTTTACACCCACCTGTACCGGCTGCGGTGAACGTGTCCACCTCAATTCGCCCGATGTTGGGCTGGACACGCATATTACCGATGTGATGAATGTCATTGAATGGGAAGAACTTGATGACGTGGTGTTGGTAGGGCATTCCTTTGCAGGAATCACAATCACGGGTGTGTGTGACCGCATTCCGGATCAAATCAAACAAATAGTGTTTTTCGATGCTTTGATTCCGCGCGAGGGACGTATGGCGGGTGTCACCCGTGACCCGGAAACAGGTGAATATCCAGACTGGTGGAAGGCCAGGCAGCTCAAGTTCATCGATGGATATCGTATGAACCTGTGGGAAGAATACCCTGTTGAAATGCTGGTGCCCGTCGAATATACCGAGCAGGTTGCGCGCCTAAAAAAACTGATTACTACTCATCCGGCCAAGCAGTGGACCGATGAACTGGTATTACAAAATGACGGCTGGGAAGGCGTGCCGCACGCATTTATTCATTGCATCGGCCAGCAATACAAAATGAGCAGTGAAAAGATGGTTGGCCCGGCACGGGAACCCGGCTGGGACTTTATTGAGTTAAATATTCCACGAGATGGAATGATGACTCATCCGCAACTTGTAGCTGATACGCTGGAATCAATTGGCTAAAGGCGTATAAAAAAGGTCGCCTCGTATCGCTCAGGCGGCATTTCCTCAACATTTACTGGTAAACTTGGAACCGGGACCCGTTCCAGGTTATAAAGAAGCGCATTCATGTGCCTCAAAAAGCTCTGAATTACTCAGAGCTTCCCTAAGATCAGAACTTGAAATTGAAGCGCAAGCCCACTTCACGTTTATCCAGCGGTTCCACAATCACGCCTTGGAACTGCGTGAGAGTCGCAAGCCGCGCCGGCCGGGCGAAATCTGTCCGGCCAAACCCGGACATCCAAGCTTCCTCGTCGAAAAGATTGGTAACAAACAACTCAGCCAACCACTTTTCATTCAAGTTCATACCAAAGCGCAAGTTCACAATGTTGTAGGAATCAAGATACGCCAGGTTAGTTTCTGTAACAAATCGCTTGCCGGTATATATCCAGTCGCCTCGCACATAGGAACTCCGATCGAACAAAGTTGTGTTCCATGTCAAATTGGCATTACCACTCCACTTAGGCTGCCGCGGAGTACGGTTCCCCTTCATTTGTGTGAAGCCGGCTACGGATTTAAGGAAACTGGCCTCATAGTCATCGTACTCCGAGTCGATATACGACACGCCGATCTGACCGCTCAAGCTGTCGGTAAAGAGGTACCACACTTGGAGTTCTGCACCATTAATGGTGGCATTTCCGGGCAACAGCAAATTTTTGGTATTGAAGAAGGGTATCAGTTCGCCATCCAGTCCGGGTATCTGCTTCGGATCGCCGGCTACAATACCATTAGCCGGATTGCACTCAGCAAGAACGCCTATATTTTGAGGCCTGCAGGTCTCATTCACAACATATCCAGAGCGCCCTTTGATGTTTTCCCAAACATAGTGATAAACAGACAAATTGACCTGGCCGCGACCTTCTGCAAACCCCTGTTTCCAGCCGACTTCCCACGCATCCAATGTTTCGGCGTCCAGCGTCTCAGAGAGTCTCGGCTCCTGAGCCAGGAGTTGTTCACGCTCACGCGCATCGGTATTGATGAAGGCTGCATTGAAATCTCCCGGTATCTGGCCTTGGGAGTAGCTCACAAAAAGATTGGTCGTATCGGTCGGTTGCCAACGTAGGATCACACGCGGCAGAAAGTCGGTGTATGTCTCGGAGAGTATCGTTGCTCCTGGATAATTCACACCAGCACCTTTGGTGATTTTATCTTCTTGCCAGCGACCTTCCAAAATTGCTGTCCATTTCTCCGTAATATCAAAGTCCATCGATCCAAAGAAGCCCCGAACGTCTGCCCGGTCAGAATTTTCCAGAGAGTTCGGTCCGTAAACGACAAAGGCTCCTGGAACGCCACCGACGCAATCTTCTGGGTAGTTATTGGATGCCGCAGCGGACTGATCGGCTGCCCAACAGGAGATTGAGTAGTCACCTCCAGTACCACCTGCTAAAAATGTCTGCTTGTATTGGTTGAAACCCACCAACCAGCGAAAACGCTGATCCATCGGACTGGTTAATCGAACTTCATAACTTTCGTCTTCCAGGTCCTGAGGGTCACGGGCGAACCAGATTATTCGATCCGAAAGGTCAAAATCATGGACATAGTTGGCCTTTTGTCGGTTATTGCCGTAGTTCGCGTTGCCGGCATCCGGTGTGCGGCACCGCTGTATCGCCCCGATAGCTTTGCGGTGACTGGGTAAGAGTTAGGCCGCGTATTTGCCTTGAATGCTGTGAGGTATTGAGAAACCAGAGAGGCCAGTTGCATGCTCATAGCCTCCTCAGATTGACGTGCAGGCTATTGACGAGTTGATTGATGGCGTTCGCCGCGTCCTGTTCGGTGATCTGGGTCAGACGTGCATAGAGTGCAGTGGTGGTGGGGCTGGCATGGCCGAGCAGGCCCTGGATATGGCGCAGGGTTAAACCGCGTTCCAGCAGATGGGTGGCAAAGCTGTGGCGCAGGGAGTGAATGGAGATCCTTTTTTTATTCCGCACTCATTGAGCAAAACTCCGAAGGCTTTTTGTGTTCCATCCCGGCTCATATGGGTGCTGGCAGATCGAATGTGCTCAAATGAGCCAACAGCATAGGGAAACAGTAAACGTGGATGGCGGTGTTTGGTCCAGAGTGCTCGCAGAGGCCGGCAGGTCAGATCTGGCAGGGGGACAAAGCGATCTTTATGCCCTTTGCCGCGCCGGATATGAACACGAGCACGTGCAGCATCCACATCGCCAACCTGCAAGGACAATGTCTCGCTCAATCGCAGTCCCATGGAATAGGTTGCCAAGACAACGACCCGGTAGCGTAACTTGCGGGCCGCCGCGATGAGGTGTTCGACTTCACCGAGGGTCAGGATATCCGGCAAGGTACGTACCTGCGACGGCTTGATGATCTCCACCCAGTCCCAGTCCATCTTCAGCACATGCTGCCAGAAGAACTGCAGGCCATTGCGGTCGACGCGCACGGTTGCCCAGGAATGGCTATCGACCATAGCGGCAAAGTAGACTTCAAGTTGTTCGACACTGAGTTGATCGGGAACGCAATCGTAGTAGCTGGCCAAGCGCCGAACCGCGCGGGCATAGACATCAATAGTACTAGTGTACTGTAACAACCATTTATAGACTATAATCACGCTTAGGCTGTGGAGAA
>CAZRTG010000127.1:0-10481 GCA_964602895.1 uncultured Wenzhouxiangellaceae bacterium | reverse complement strand
CCGAACGAATCCCCGGCGCGCCATCCAGTGCGTCCACCACCAGTCCGGAATCATCTCCCAGGGCCGGCAGGCCACACAATGCTGTGGCATGCCGTGCCTTGATCAGGGCGTTCTCAATAAAACTCAAGCCATTCTCATCAGCTTGCTCAAAACTCCATTCGCTTTGTGAATGTACTTCCCAGTGCAGAGGCTGCAACATGGCCTGCAGCTCCCGCAACTTGCCGGGGTTGCCACTGGCAATCACCAAGGACAGAGGATTGTCCATCCGGTCAGGCTTGCAAAGCCGCCGACTGCAGGGCCATCAGCCGATCAATGCCGGATTGCGCCAGTGACAACATGGTTTGCAGCTCTTCAGCCCGAAACGCATGGCCTTCAGCTGTACCCTGCAATTCGATGAAGCCACCACCATCGTTCATCACCACGTTCATATCGGTTTCAGCCACCGAATCCTCGTCATAATCCAGATCCAGCACCGGGGTGTTCTGATAAATGCCTACGGACACAGCGGCTACCTGGCCGTGAATGGGATTGGTCTTGATCAGCCCACGCTGCAACAACCAGTTACAGGCATCATTGAGCGCCACATAGGCACCTGTAATTGAAGCCGTACGGGTGCCACCATCCGCCTGGATCACGTCGCAATCCAGCGTAATGGTACGCTCGCCCAGAGCGGCTCTATCCACCACTGCACGCAAGGAACGGCCAATCAGGCGTTGTATTTCAAGGGTCCGTCCACCCTGCTTGCCACGGGCCGCTTCGCGCCCCATGCGGCTGCCGGTTGAACGTGGCAACATGCCGTACTCGGCCGTAACCCAGCCTTCGCCTTTACCACGCAGGAAAGGCGGTATGCGTTCCTCTACTGAAGCCGTACAAAGTACATGGGTCCCACCGCACTGGATCATGACGGATCCTTCGGCGTGGCGCGTGTAATTACGGATGATTTTAATGTCGCGCAGCTCATCCGGCTGCCTGCCGCTGGGTCGCATAAATTTCCTTGCTGAATGATCGGGGAGTCGCCAAACGCGCTTTGCTGGCGCTGACGCGATGGCGAATTGCCGGTACCATTGTGCCAAGCCAGCCCGCATATTGCACCAAGGATGCAGAATACGTCCGCTTTGGTGCAATATGCGGGTCCGCGACGGGGCAGCAATCCCGAAGCTTAAAATTACTTGTATTCAGGGGTTCGAAATGATTCAAAGCATGACTGGTTTCGCCAGCGTAGAACGACAGTTACCTGCGGGTCGGTTGTCATGGGAAATCCGTTCGGTCAACCATCGGTATCTGGAAATCGGCTTGCGAGTGCCCGAGGATTTCCGTGCTTTGGAGCCCGCCATACGTGAATTGATCGGAGCACATCTGGGTCGTGGCAAGGTAGATGTGGGACTGCGATTCTCTCGTGGTGACGATGGCAACAATGGTGACCTCATACTCAATCATGCACTGGCAAAACAAATTCTGGCCTTGCATAAGGAACTGGGAGAAATCAGCGGTACACGGCAGGAAAGCTGCGTCGATACGCTGCTGCGCTGGCCTGGCATGGTCACTGAACGCCCACAGGATTCAGAATCGCTGCGCGCAGAAGCCCTGGATTCGCTGCTGGAGGCGGTCAACGGCCTCAAAGAGGCCCGCAGACGTGAAGGCGAAAAGCTGGTCAGGGTTATTCAGGAAAGACTGGATCTGGTGGCCGGGCTGGTGACGCAGGTCAAAGAATGGCTGCCGGATATCCGTGAGGGCCTGAAAAGCAAGCTGTTGACTCGTCTGGCAGATTTGCCATTGCCCCTGGAGCCAGGCCGGCTGGAACAGGAAGTCGCCTTCCTGGTGCAGAAAATTGATGTGGACGAAGAACTGGATCGGCTGGATGCACACGTATCCGAATCCCGACGGGTATTGGAACTGGATGAGCCGGTAGGTCGCAGACTGGATTTCCTGATGCAGGAGTTCAATCGGGAATCCAATACGCTCAGCTCCAAGTCCATAGACAACCGCTCCACACAGGCTGCCGTTGAGCTTAAAGTGTTGATCGAACAAATGCGCGAGCAAGTGCAGAACATCGAGTAGTGGCAATCCAATTAAAAACACAGGAATCAGGGCCACCAGCCAACCTCTACGCCGTGGCCGCGCCGTCCGGTGGGGGCAAGACCAGCCTGGTCGCCGCCCTGCTGCATCTGGATGACCACCTGCGCCTGTCTGTATCTCACACCACACGCCCGCCGCGCAATGGCGAAGTGAACGGGCAACATTACTATTTTGTCAGTGATGCTGAGTTTGACAGGCTGGTTGCAGAGAATGCCTTTCTGGAACACGCCAGAGTCTACGACCATCGTTACGGCACCGGCCGTGAACAGGTACAACGCCATTTGGACCGGGGTTTCGACGTGATGCTGGACATCGATTGGCAGGGAGCCGAACAAATTCGTCGGTCGTTTCCGCAATGCCGCAGCATTTTCATCTTACCGCCATCCCTGGAAGAACTGCACAGACGCTTGTTTTCGCGCGGCCAGGACAGTGCCGATATCATTGAACGACGCATGCAGAAAGCCCGTTCGGAATTGTCACATGCCCGCGAATTTGACTACCTGATCGTCAATGATGATTTCAATTCCGCGCTGGGTGATCTGCACAGCATTATTCGCTCCGGCAGCCATCAGCGGCCGGATCAGGCGTTGAGATCTGAAACATTGCTGGCACAGATGCTGGAAAATGCTTAGAATGTCGGGTTCTTTCGTCAAAAGCACTGACCACCAAGGATTATCGTAATGGCAAGAATTACCGTAGAAGACTGTCTGGAAGTCATCCCCAATCGTTTTGATCTGGTTTTGACCGCTACCAAACGCGCTCGTCAGATTGCTCATGGCGCCGATCCACTGGTCGAAGAAGCAAACGACAAGCCCACAGTTATTGCGCTGCGCGAAGTGGCTAAAGGCAAAATCACTGCAGAAACAGTTGATCTTATACAAGCTGAAATTGAAGCCGCAGAAGTGTTCGATAAATCCGAGGATGAAGAATTCTCCTTCTGATCCTCCACGCACAAAACAGCTAGACCATGCCGGCTGCCATTGGATATCCTGAACCTGTCTTAAAGCTCCGGGATCTTCTCAATACCTATCTCGATCCGGAAAAAGTAGCCATTGTACTGCGCGCTTTTGAATTGGGCGCGCAGGCCCATGACGGACAAACGCGTCTCAGTGGCGAGCCCTACATCATGCATCCCGTAGCCGTAGCGCACATCCTGGCCGGGATGCGCATGGATCATGAAAGCATTACCGCCGCGATCCTGCACGACACCCTGGAAGATACGCCACTTTCCAAGCCGGATATTGAAGACCAGTTTGGCAAGGAAATCGCCCAGTTGGTGGACGGCGTTACCAAACTGGACAAAATGAAGTTCCGCACCCGCGGCGAAGCGGATGCAGAAAGTTTCCGCAAATTGATGTTGGCCATGTCGCGCGACCTGCGAGTGATTTTCATCAAGCTGGCCGATCGCGTACACAATATGCGCACGCTGGACAACATGTCCTACGAATCGCGCCGTCGGATTGCCCGCGAAACCCTGCAGATTTATGCGCCCATCGCCGACCGGCTGGGCATGAACAACATCAAGTCCGAGCTGGAAGACCTGGGCTTTTCCAATCTCTACCCCTGGCGCTACCGCACCATCAACGAGCACTTGGACCAGATGACCGGTCACCGCAAGGAAATCGTTGAAAACATCAGCAATGCACTGAAAAAACGCATGAGCGATGCCGGCGTTCCCTGCAGAATTTCCGGGCGACAAAAAACACCCTACAGCATCTATCGCAAAATGCTGGCCAAGGACCTGTCTTTTTCCGAAGTGACCGACTTCTACGCCTTTCGCATCATCACCCAGACCGAGCGGCATTGCTATTCAGCTTTAGGTGTTGTCCATAACCTCTACCCGCCCAAGCCGGGCAGGTTCAAGGATTTTATTGCCCTGCCCAAGGCCAATGGCTACCAGTCCCTGCACACGGTGTTGAACAGCCCCTATGGCCTGCCGATAGAAATCCAGATTCGCACCGAAGAAATGGACCTGGTGGCGGTAAAAGGCGCAGCAGCGCACTGGCAATACAAGACCGGTCCAGCCGGTAGTGAGGGCACCGCGCAGGTGCGCGCCCGTGAGTGGCTGCTGCGACTGATCGATGTTCAGCGGCATGTCGGCGACTCCATGGAGTTCCTTGAAAACGCCAAATCCGACCTGTTCCCGGATCAGATTTTTGTGTTTACACCCAAAGGCAAGATCATCGATCTGGGCAGAAACGCCACCGCTCTGGATTTTGCCTATGCCATCCATACGGATGTCGGCAACCAGACAGAAACTGCGCTGGTCGATAATGAAGAAGTGCCGTTGTCAACGCGTTTGGCCAATGGCCAAACCGTCAAAATCCTGACGAATCCGGAAGTGCGCCCAAAACCCGAGTGGCTGGGGTTTGTTGCTACTGCCCGGGCGCGTACCTCAATCCGTACTTACCTGAAAAGCCTGCAACACTCCGATACGGTGGCATTGGGCTTGCGTTTGCTCGAAAAAGCACTGAATGCCCGTGGCAGTTCGTTGGATGCCATCAGCCAGGCCCAGTGGGACCAGTTTCTCAGGGAAAACCACCTGGCCCAGCAGGAAGACATCTACCGCGACCTGGCTTTGGGCACGACGCTGGCCAATGTGGTTGCTGCCAAACTGTCGCCGGAATCCCATTTGCTCAACACCATCTCAGGCAAAGATGAGGCACTGACCATCGCTGGCTCCGAAGGCAGTGCGGTCAGTTTTGGTGCCTGCTGTTTGCCGGTTCCCGGCGATCGCATCATGGCCTATGTGTCTGCGGACAAGGGTCTGGTGGTACATCGCCTGTCCTGTGCCAATACCAAAGAGTTCCGCAAACACCCGGATCGCTGTGTGGATATGGCCTGGGCAGCCATTACCGAAGGCACTTTTCCGGTGGCACTGAAAGCCCTGGTGCATAATGTACCCGGTGTACTCGCCAGCATTTCCATGAGCTTTGCGGAAGCCGATGCCAATATCGAAAGGATCACCATGACGGAAAGCAACCCGGAAACGGCTACCATGTTGTTCAATGTCAGTGTGGATAACCGCGATCACATGGCACGCGTATTGCGCCGGTTGCGACGCAACAGCAAAGTCATTCGTGTCATTCGTCTTTAAAATCAGGAAAATTTGAAAATGAGCAAGCAGATCATTGCAACACCCAATGCCCCCGCAGCCATAGGCCCCTATTCGCAAGCCACACGCCATGGCGATGTGGTCTATCTGTCCGGCCAGATACCACTGGATCCGGCCAACATGGAGTTGGTTGAAGGCGACTTTACCGCGCAATCCCACCGTGTATTCAAAAACCTGCAAGCCGTTTGCGTTGCTGCAGGCGGTAGTCTGGATCAAATACTGCGAGTAACGATATTCCTCACGGACATGGACAGCTTCCCGCAGGTTAACGCCGTGATGGCTGAGTATTTTTCCAAACCCTATCCGGCCCGGGTCACCATCGGTGTCGCCGCCCTGCCCAAGGGTGCGCAAGTGGAAGTGGACGCCATACTCGGCCTTTAAACCAGGTCCACCCGAGCCTTGGCGTGAGCCACAGCAAAGCAAAAACTGCGGTATCTTCGCCAGCGACAGGCAGTCTCACAGAGCTGCGTGGTGTTGGCCCGGGCATCCAGGCCAGTCTGGAAAAACTGGGCATTCGCCAGGTGCAGGATTTGCTGTTCCATCTGCCCTTCCGCTATGAAGACCGTACCCGGATTATGCCGATCGGCAGTCTGTATCCGGGTGCCAGCACGCAGGTCGAAGCTGAGGTGGAACACGTTGCTGTTGTGCGTGGTCGACGGCCCATGCTGGTGGTATCCCTGTCCGATGGCACGGGCCGGCTGACCCTTCGATTTTTCCACTTTCGCCACACCCAAAAAACCGGGATGAGTCCAGGCAGTCGCCTGCGCTGCTATGGCGAAGTGCGTGGCGGCGCGCGTGGCCTGGAAATGGTTCACCCCAGTTATAAAAAACTCACTCCAGGTGTCAATGAAGCGGTAGCTGACCGATTGACGCCGGTTTACCCCTCGACTGAGGGGCTGGCACAGGCCAGTTGGCTGAAACTCACAGATCAGGCGTTGAACCTGCTGCAGCAACACAAGCTGGAACTTGAAGAGTTGCTGCCGACCGACCTGATGCACAACCTCAAATTGCCGACTTTGCAAGCCGCAATTCCTTACATCCACCGGCCACCTTTGGGTGCTGATGTTGCGGCTCTGGTAGAACGGCGACACCCGGCACAACAACGTCTGGCGCTGGAAGAATTGCTGGCACATAACCTCAGCATGCAGGCCTTACACCGCTTTGAGAAGCGATTATCGGCTCCGCCTTTGACGCAGGCCACCACACTGGAACAGGATTTCCTGCAGTCCTTGTCCTTTCAATTGACCCGGGCGCAACAGCGCGTGATTGCGGAAATCCATACCGACCTGGCGCGGACTCATCCCATGCACCGTTTGTTGCAGGGCGATGTAGGCTCCGGCAAAACGGTGGTGGCCGCCATGGCCGCTTTACGCGCCATCGGCACGGGCTACCAGGTGGCCATCATGTCACCTACCGAATTGCTGGCCGAGCAGCATCTGCAAAGTTTCAGCAGCTGGTTGGCACCGTTGAGCATAGAACCGGTCTGGCTGAGCGGCAAAGTCAAAGGCAAGGCCCGTCAGAAAGCCCTGCAGGAAATTGCCGCCGGTGCGCCGCTGATCATAGGCACCCATGCCCTGATGCAGGAAGGCGTTGAATACCGGCAACTGGGGCTGGCCATCGTTGATGAGCAGCACCGTTTTGGCGTTCACCAGCGGCTGGCATTGATGGACAAAGCCACTGACAACGCCTTGCACGCCCATCAACTCATCATGACCGCCACGCCCATTCCGCGCACCCTGGCCATGACCGCCTATGCCGGGCTGGAAACCTCGGTCATCGATGAATTGCCACCGGGCCGCCATCCGGTAAAAACGGTTACCATTTCCAATGAACGGCGCCAGGAAGTGATTGAACGCATCGCCGCAGCCTGCGACGATGGACGGCAGATTTACTGGGTTTGCACCCTGATCGAAGAATCCGAAGTGGTTGAAGCACAGGCTGCCGAAGAAGTTGCCAACGAACTGAAACTGGCCCTGCCCGGCTGTCGTATCGGATTGGTCCACGGCCGCCTCAAGACGGCTGAAAAGCAAGCCGTGATGCAATCTTTCAAAAGCGCGGAAATTCAATTACTGGTCGCCACTACAGTCATCGAAGTGGGTGTGGATGTACCCAACGCATCCTTGATGATCATTGAAAATGCGGAACGCCTGGGC
This sequence comes from uncultured Wenzhouxiangellaceae bacterium, assembly GCA_964602895.1. GTDB lineage: Bacteria > Pseudomonadota > Gammaproteobacteria > Xanthomonadales > SZUA-36 > JAWXBM01. The sequence continues at coordinate 3,137 of CAZRTG010000127.1, read as the reverse complement.
CTGGCACAGTTGCATCAGTTGCGTGGCCGGGTGGGCCGGGGCAGTACACAGTCATCCTGCGTGCTGTTATACGATCCCGGCGCCGGCAACATGGCCCGGGAACGCCTGAACATCCTGCGTGAAAGCAATGACGGTTTTCGCATCGCCGAGAAAGACCTGGAATTACGTGGCCCGGGTGAAGTGCTGGGCACAAGGCAGACCGGCATGATGCAATTCCGCGTGGCCGATCTGGCCCGGGACCAGCAATTGCTGCAGCGCATCCCCGAAGTAGCCAGCCGCCTGCTCGAAGAACAACCCGGCCAGGCAAAGAAACTGGTGCAACGCTGGATTGGAGACGCAACCCGCTTTGCGGGGGTTTGAGATTTGGGGTCAGAGCGTGGCGACCTGAGTGCTGCGAATTTCGCTTATGCTGCGCTCGAGGTCATGTTCAATGCGGGTTTTGAGTTCTATGAATTCCATTTGTTTGCGCAATGGTTCCAGTCGCCAATCCAGCGCCAGCATCCAGCCTTCACGAAAGCCCCGCTCATAAGCTTCCTGTAACTTGGCAACAGCTGCCTGGTGCTCACCCTGTAAGGCTTTGAGGCTTGCCTCGGCATAAAAAATATCGGCGTCGTTGACACCGTTGAGGCGCGCCCGCTGTAGTTGACGCTCTGCCAGTTCCATACGACTTTTTGCCAAATCCTCTTTTCCCAAACGCTGGGCGGTATACGAGGCCAGTGTCAAAGTGAGAATTCCATCCATGTCATAGCCTGGGGCATCATACTCGTCCAGACTGGCGGCCAAATGCTCCTCAGCTGTTGACCAGTCTTCTCTGGCCAGGGCCAACATGGCCAATTGCAGTTGGAAACCCCGGCGCATGGCATCGGGTGGATCTTCGCCTGCGTCACTGATCATTTCGCGCAACAGCTGCTCGGCTTCTTCCAGCCTGCCGGTAACCAGCAGCGTCATCCAGTACGTGGTGAGGATTTTGTGATTATTACCGGATTCAGCCAGACCCTCCTGTAACAGCTGCTCTGCCTCACCGAACTCACCCAGTGTCAACCAGGTTTGCGCAAATGCTGCCAGATCGGCCGGATTGTCGGGCTCCAGCACATAAGCCCGATGCGACAGACGCCAGGCCTCAACCAGATTGCCGTTATAGTACTGGTGCTGTGCCAGAGAACGCAGCAGCACGGTTGAATCGGGGCGTAATTTGACTTGCTCGGTCAGCAAGGCCAGGGCCTTGTCCGACTCGCCACGAATACGCAGATTTTCGGCATAGTTGACCGCCAGCAATTCGTTCAAAGGATCAAGTGTCATGGCGTGTTCCAGCACCCGCTGTTCCTCCGGAAAACGACCTTGTTGACTCAACACGCCTGCCAACCACAAATGTGCCGGAATGCAGTTATCGTTCAGTTCTATTGCCCGCAAAAACGATGACTCGGCTGAATCAAGTTGGCCTATCTGCCAACGCGCCAGGCCCAGTGCCGCATATGCATCAGCTGAGCGAGGGTCTATGGCCAGAGCCTTTTCTATCATCGGCATGGCCTTTTCAATCGCTTCCGGTTGACTGAGGTTGCCGTACAGGCCCATCAGCAACCAACTGTCGGCCAGACCGGCATAAGCAGGTGCAAATGCAGCATCATGCTCCAAAGCTTCAGCAAAATAGCCCAGCGCTTGCTGTAACTCTGCCGGGGTGCGGCGCCACCAGTGCAAACGCCCCGTACGATAGGCATTGGCAGCTGCCAGATTGTCGGTTTTTCCACCTGGAGGTTGATTCAATCCGGCAAAAGATTCCACCAGGGCCGAGGCAATTTCGCTGGCAATTTCGTCCTGAATGGTAAACAGATCGTCAATTTCCCGATCGAAGGACTGTGACCAGATATGGTAACCGTCTTCTACATTGATCAACTGCACCGTCAGGCGAATGCGGTTACCGGAGTTGCGGATACTGCCTTCCAGTACGGTACTGACATTCAACAGCCGGCCAATTTCACGGATATCATGTTGCTCACCACGAAAAGCAAAAGAGGAGGTACGCGCTGCCACATGCAGGCCATTGACCTGGGTCAACAGGTTCAGAATTTCTTCGGCCACTCCGTCGGAAAAATAAGCCTGGTCACCGGCAGCGGACAAATCCGTAAAAGGCAACACTGCGATGGAGTTGGCAGGGGCAGAAAACTGCCGGGCAACGACCTCCTGATCAGACGCAGTGGCGGGAGTTTCGACCGCGAACAAGCCGGCATAATAGATATAAAAGCCATAGCCCAGCCCAACGGTTACCAACAACATGGAGCCAAACAACGCCATGGATTGGCGCCGGCTCAATAGACCGGCCGGACTGGCTTTTCTGACACCTTCCAGCGTGAGTTCAAACTGCCAGGCCAGCAGGAACACCACCGGGAAGCCCAGGATCAATACGATGACCACCAGGGTTGGCAGCCAGTCCGGCAATCGCAAGGGCTCGACTGCAGCATCCATCAACTGCAGCAACACGAACACGGCCACAGCATAAGCACCCATGGTGCTCAATACCTTGCGCCGGGTCAGTTCACCTAACGTAGCTGACAGGAATGAATGCTTTTCAGTCATGAATCCATACTCGTATAGACAGTAGACGTAATCAGTCGAAAAATGGTTTCAGGAAATTTGGGGTCAGAGTGCTTCGTCTCCTTCTTCACCGGTACGGATGCGCACTGCCCGCTCCAGCGGTTGAACAAATATTTTACCATCGCCAATCCGGCCCGAAGCAGCCGCATCGGCTATAGCTTCCACCACCGCGTCCACACGCTCATCCGGAACCGCCACTTCCAGCTTCAGTTTGGGCAGGAAGTCCACCACGTATTCAGCACCGCGATACAGTTCGGTATGGCCCTTCTGACGGCCAAAGCCGCGGACTTCGGTAACGGTCATACCCTGGATGCCGGCTTCGGCAATGGCATCACGCACATCATCCAGTTTGAAAGGTTTAATAATTGCAACAATCAGTTTCATGTTTTTTTGTCATCCGTTGGTGGCTAGGAGCCTGTCCGAGAATAGAAGCCGTAGCGAGGGGAAGCAATTTTGAGTCCATTTTTTTGGTCATTTGAGGCGAATAGTTACTCATATTTAACGAAAATGAGCGGAAAAATGGGCCAAAATGGCTTTTCCGCAGTAGG
>CAZRTG010000126.1:0-10491 GCA_964602895.1 uncultured Wenzhouxiangellaceae bacterium | reverse complement strand
ATCCGGCAACACGGCAATCACCGCGATTTTGTCAGGGTAATCATTTTCGGTAGCTTCCTTGTTCTGCCAGCTGTCCACTAACTTGGTGCGAGCTTCAAGGCCCGGTGCAATGACCAACAGGCTTGCCATCATCAAACCCATCAGCAGGGCCTGGGTAGAATTCAGTCGATTCATGAATTGTCCTCTTTCAGGGGTGGTTAGTGTAACGCAAGCGCAAGTCGGCTGTCCCTGCGGGAGCGCATTACACTATGTGGCGGTAAGTTCAACAGAAAGGTCCAACTCCTCAGCCCGGTGGCAAGCCACCCAATCGCCCTGCTCCAGACGACGCAGGGCCGGGACATCCACCTCGCAGCGTTTGACGGCATAAGGACAGCGGGTGTGAAACACGCAGCCCTTGGGCGGGTTGTAGGGTGAGGGCATGTCCCCTTTGAGCCACAAATCCTGACGCAATTTGCGCGCCAGCCTGGGATCGGGGACCGGCACCGACCTCATCAAGGCATTGGTATACGGGTGCAAAGGACGGCGGTACAGAGCTGCTTTTTGCGCCAACTCCATGCTGCGGCCCATGTACATCACCATCACCCGGTCACTGATGTGTTTGACCACCGACAAATCGTGCGCGATGAAAATCAACGCCAGCCCAAGCTTTTTCTGCAAATCACGCAACAGGTTGATGATCTGTGCCTGGATGGACACGTCCAGCGCACTGACCGGCTCATCGCAAATCAACAGCTTGGGGTTCAGCACCAGGGACCGGGCAATACCGATGCGTTGACACTGGCCGCCGGAAAATTCGTGTGGATAACGGTTGATCTGATTGGGCAGCAGACCCACCACTTTCATCATGCCACGGGTGCGTTCCTCGATCTGCAAGCGCTCCATCTGCGGATAAAAGGTCCTGAGCGGCTCGCCGATGATGGCACCGGCTGTCATGCGTGGATTCAGCGAGGCGACCGGGTCCTGGAACACGATCTGGATTTCCTTGCGTTTGAGTCGCAAAGGTTCGGCATCGAGTTTGGTCAGATCTTCACCCATCCACATCACCCGGCCCCGCTTGGGTTTGGCCAGGCCCAGAATCGCCCGCGCCAGGGTCGATTTACCCGAACCGGATTCACCCACAATGCCCAGGGTTTCTCCGGCTGACAGATCAATACTGACCCCATCAACGGCTTTGAGCACACGCTTGCGGCGCTGCAGAAAGCTGCCGGTGTCACTGCTGTAGTGCAGCGTAAGGTCCTGAACGCGCAATACGGGCTCGCTCATGGCCCCGCCCCGATTTCTGCATCCGCTTCCGCCTCGGTCTCGGTCTCGGCGGTATCGTTGATCTGCAAGGTCTCATCCGTTTCCTTGGCACCTGGAGGATTTACCAGCTCACCGCCGGGCAAGCCCAAAATGCAGCGGCTGCTGCGGCCGTTGGCATCACGCCATAACGGTGGTGTTTGTTTGCATGCTTCCTCTGCAAAATCACACCGGTCACGGAACGCACAGCCTTCCGGCAGTGCCAGCAAATTGGGTGGATTGCCCCGAATGGCGTGCAATTCGATATCAGCCGGGCGATCCAGTCGCGGTACCGAGGCCAGCAATCCAATGGTATAGGGATGTTGCGGCGAGTAGAAAATATCATCCACGGTACCACTCTCCACCACCTGGCCTGCATACATCACGATGATGTGATCACAGATGTCAGCCACCACCGCCAGATCATGGGTAATCAGGATAATCGCCATCTGCAATTTCTCACGCAACTCATTCAACAACAGCGTGATTTGCGCCTGTACGGTGACATCCAGCGCCGTACTCGGCTCGTCGGCAATCAACAAATCCGGCTGACACAAAAGGCCCATGGCAATCATCACCCGCTGCCGCATACCGCCGGAAAATTCGTGCGGGTACTGGCGAATGCGCTCCTCCGGATCGGGAATCCGCACCGCATGCAGCATCTCCACGGCATGTAGCCTGGCGTCGCGGCGGGACATTTTCTGGTGGTGCATGGCTACTTCCGTCATTTGCCTTTCGATGGTCAGGAAGGGGTTCAACGAGGTCATCGGGTCCTGGAAAATCATGGCCACATCGTTGCCACGCACGCTGTTGAGCTGCTGTTGGGACATGCCCATCAGCTCAATACCCTTGAATTTGGCCGATCCGGTCGCCTGGCCGTTTTCTGCCAGCAGACCCATGATCGAAAGCACCAACTGGCTCTTGCCCGAGCCGGATTCACCTACGATGGCCAGGGTTTCCCCCGCCCTGACCTGAAAATCGACACCGTTGACCGCCTTTACCTGACCATCCGGGGTATCAAAACTGACCTCCAGGCCCCGCACCTCCAGCAACGCGCTCATGAGCGGTCCTTGGGGTCGAGCGCATCGCGCATGCCATCACCGATGTAATTGAAACAGTACAGCGTGGTGGCCAGGAACAAAGCCGGGAATACCAGCGTCCAGGGTGAGGATTCCATGTCTTGCGCACCGTCATTGACCAGCGCGCCCCAGGAACTCATGGGTTCCTGTACCCCGAGACCCAGGAAGCTGAGGAAAGACTCCACCAGAATCACCTGCGGGATGGTCAGCGTGACATAGACCATCACCACACCCAGCAAATTGGGCACGATATGCCGGCGGATGATGTCGCCATCCCGCACACCGCAGGCCTGCGCTGCTTCAATAAACTCCGTGCCCTTCAGGCTCAGCGTCTGGCCGCGCACGATCCGCGCCATATCCAGCCAGTTGACCGCGCCGATGGCTACAAAGATCAGCAGGATGTTGCGACCAAACACCACCATCAAAAGGATCACGAAAAACATGAACGGCAGGGCATAGACGATATCGACAAAGCGCATCATCAAGCGGTCGGTGGCGCCGCCGTAATAGCCGGCCACCGAGCCGTAACTGACGCCAATGACCAGGCTGACCAGGGTAGCCACCAGACCCACCAGCAGGGATATCCGTCCGCCTTCGAGGGTACGGACCAGAATGTCCCGACCCACCGAATCGGTACCAAACCAGTGGCCGGTTGTCAGGCTGGGAGGTGAAGCGGTGTTGTCCCAATCCGTAAAGTCTGCTTCCCAGGGGCTCAATTCCGGACCGATCAGAACGGCCAGAATCATGACACCCATGATCACGCCGCTGACCACCGCCGCACGGTTTTTCAGCAAGCGGTGCCAGGCATCGCGCCACAACGAACGCCCCGGTACATCAGGTCCCGCCAAGGCGGCGGCAAAGACGTCATCTATCGTGGCCATTTTGGGTTCATTCATCTGCTTGTCCCTCAGCCCTGTTCATAACGAATCCGTGGATTCAGCCAGGCGTACAGCAGGTCGACCACAAAATTCAGTAACACGATGACCACACCATAAAAAATCACCACACCCATCACCAGTGTGTAGTCGCGATTCAGCGCGCCTTGCACGAAATAACTGCCCAAACCGGGGATGGAGTAAATTTTTTCGATCACCACCGAGCCGGTTATCAACCCGGCTGTGGCCGGGCCCATAAAGGAAATCACCGGTAACAAAGCCGGTTTAAGCGCATGACGCCACACAATCAAACGCTCGGGCAAGCCTTTGGCCCGTGCCGTGCGAATGTAATTGCTGTGCAGCACCTCGATCATGCTGCCGCGCATCAACCGGGCGATATAGGCAATCACCGGCAGCGCCAGGGTGATGACCGGCAACACCATGTAGCGGGCCGACCACTCCCAGCCACCGGCCGGCAGCCAGCCCAGATACACCGCCAGCCCCAGTATCAGGAAGGGTGCAATGACAAAATTGGGAATCGACACACCCACCATGGCCAGGCCCATGATGGTGTAATCGGTGCCACTGTTCTGACGCAGGGCCGCCACGATACCGATCAGGCTACCGACAAAAAAGGCCAGCACCATGGCCAGACCACCGATGGTGAGCGAAACCGGAAAACCCAGGGCGATCAACTCATTGACGGTCCAGTCCTTGTATTGAAAAGACGGCCCGAAATCCAGCGTGATGATTTGCCCCAGGTAGCGGAAATACTGTTGCAACAGCGGTTCATCCAGATGGTACTTGGCTTCCAGATTCAGGCGAATCTCATCCGGCAAGGCTTTTTCACCGTCAAAGGGACCGCCAGGAGCCACCCGGATCAGAAAAAAAGCAATGGTAATCAGCATCAGCAAGGTGGGCACCACCCCCAGCAAACGGCTGGCAGCAAAGCGCCCCAAATCCGACGACATCATCGTTGCGCTCCGGCTGGCGGGGCATCGGGCTGTCCGGAATCGGGCTGCTCGGGGTTGGTCTGTTCGGGGCTCGACGGCCCGGAATCGGCCGGGTCTGCCTTGCTGCGGGACTTGAGCTTGAACATATAACGGCTGTAGTGATGATCCATGATATTGCTTTGCCAGCCTTGCACATGGGGGTCCACCAGGCGTTTGCTGACGTAGGTGTATACCGGCACGATGGGATTATCCTCCAGCAGCAAACGTTCCGCTTCATGCATCATTCGATTGCGGCGCATGGGCGATCGCTCTTTGCTCACTTCTTCGAGCAAGGCATCATAGCTGGGATTGCTGTAAGCCTCGGCATTGCGGCTGTCACCGCTGCGGAACAGCTCAAGAAAACTGTACGGGTCGCTGTAATCACTGATCCAGCCAGCCCGAAACACCTGGGTCAAAACCCTCTGTTCGCGGTTCTGCAAAAACACTTTCCACTCTTCGTTCACCAGGGTCGCGATGACGCCCAGCTCCTGCTTCCACATTGATGCGACGGCCAGCGCCATTTTTTTGTTGTTCTCGGAGCTGTTGTAGCGAATTTCGGTACGCAGCGGGTTGTCCTCCGAATAGCCCGCCTGCTGATACAGCCGTTGTGCTTCTGCCACCCGTTCGGGCTGGGTCCAACTGGCGTATTCCGGGATGGCCGGCTCATAGTCGCCGATGCCGGGTGGAACCAGTGCAAACGTGGGCAGCTCGCCAAACTGGGTGACTTTTTCAGTCAATATTTCGCGATCGATGGCCAGCACCAGGGCACGACGCAGTAGTGGATTCCCATTAAAAGGCTCACGACTGAGATTGAAACCGAAGAAAAACGAACCCAGCCACGGACTGATCACCAGCTCCCGGGGATAATTCTTCTGCAGCCAGGCAAACTGGGTATTGGGCACCTCGTAAGTCCAGTCCAATTCACCGGCCCGGAACTGATTCACTTCACCGGCCAGATCCTCAATCGGCAAATACACTACTTTGTCCATCAAGGACAATTCGGCTTCGCGGTAATAAGGGTTGCGAATCAATACGATCTGCGAGCGCGGATCCCAGACCTGCAACAAATAGGCACCGTTGGACACCAGCCTGCCCTCGCGGGCAAACTGGTCACCCCATTCTTCAATGCTGGCCCGATGCACCGGAAAGGCAACGGAATGCGACAGCAAACCAAGAAAATAAGGCGTGGCATCGACCAACCGGATCTGCAGGCTGAAGTCATCCAGCGCGGTCACACCCAGTTGTTCCGGTGGCAATTTGCCATCAATAACTTCGGCAGCATTTTCGATCGGTAGCAGCATATTGGCATTGTTGGATGCCGTGGCAGGATTTGCAGCACGCCGCAGACTGTAAACAAAATCGTGCGCGGTCAGCGCGTCACCATTGGACCACTGCAGGTTACGGTGCAAATAGAAGGTGTATTCCTTGCCGTCGCGTGAAATGTTCCAGCGCGTGGCCGCACCCGGGATGATATCGCCATCCGGCGCCTCGGTGGTCAGTCCTTCGAACAGATCGCGCAGGATATTGCCTGCCGGAACGCCTTCCGAGAGGTGTGGATCCAGCGTTCGAGGCTCCTCACCATTGCCGCGGCGCAGTACCTGCTGCTGGGCCAACACCTCAGGCGCAGGGCGGCCGTCGATCAACTCCAGTTCCACCGGTTGCGGCCGGTTCTGACCCGGTGAAACCGGCTGCGATGAGCGTTCACCACATGCCGTCAGGACCGCCAAAGTCACCAAGGCTGTCGCCATGACCGTTAAAGTCATAACCGGGCTCAACGATTTCAGGGCAAAGCTCACCAATTCTCCTTACTGTTCTCAGCCCGTAAATAGCGGGATAAATGGATATCACGGATATTGTCTGCATAGGCACCGAGACCGGGTTTGACCAGGTGCCGGGACACATAATGGTACAGTGGAATCACCGGCAGAAATTCCAGCAAACGACTTTCAGCCTGTTCCAACTCCCGCATACGATCCGGCCCGGTCATCAGGCTGGCACCGGCCATCAACCGGTCAAACTCCGGGTCGTTGCTGAAAGTGACATTCAACTCACTGTCCTGTTCAAACTGTTCCAGCAAGCTGGTTGGATCCGCATAATCGGCGATCCAGCCGCCACGAAATACCTGCGTGACGATGCCCAGACGACGGTTGTTGACGAACACTTTCCATTCCTCATTGATCAACTCGGTATTCAGGCCCAACACCTGTTTCCACATCGCCGCCACGGCAATCGCAACCCGCCGGTGCACCCCGGAGGTGTTGTAGCGCAACTGCAGCAGGGGCATATCCGGGCCGAGGCCAGCCGCTTTTAACAGGCGTTTGGCTTCTGCCTCCCGCTCGGCCTGGGTGGCGTCCGATAGCCGCATACTTTGCGGCGTGTAGCCGGTCATACCCGGAGGGACTACGCCAAAGGCCGGGAGTTCACCCGCGCCCAACACCACCCGTACCAGGGTCGCGCGGTCGATGGCCAAAGCCAAAGCATGCCGCAGTTCGGTTGAGCTCCTCAACACCGGGTCCTGCATGTTCAAACCCAGCCAAAAACTCCCCAGATAGGGGCTGATACGCAGGTCTGCGGATAAATTCGCCCGCAACCAGTCAAAGCGGCCCGCCGGTATGGTCTCGGTGATGTCCAGCTCTCCCGCCCGGTATTTTGACAACTCGGTACTGGCTTCTTCAATCGGGAAATACTCCACCTGCTGGAAATACACCTCACCGGCAGAGTGGTAATGCGGATTGGCTTTGAGGCGAATCACCGAGCGCGGCAACCATTCCTCGATCTGATAGGCACCATTGACCGGAGCATTGCGCAAATCGTCGCCCTCGTTGCGGGGCAAGGGATAGCTGACCGGGTGTGCCAGCAATTCCGTTAACCAGGGCACCGGTCGCGCCAGTCGGATTTCCAGCAGCTGTGGATCCAGCGCTTTGATACCGAGTTCACCGGGTGCGAGTTCGCCCTTCAGCACCGCCTCAGCGTTGAGCACATCCTTGAGTAAAGCGGCGTTAACGGCTGCGGTTGCAGGTGATAGCGCCAGCGTCCAGGCGCGTACAAAGTCCTCTGCGGTGACGGCACTGCCATCGGACCAGCGTGCATCCGGCCGCAAGGTGAACCGGTAGCGCAATCCGGCTTCGGAGGTCTCCCAGCTTGAAGCCACGCCGGGTGTGGGTTCACCATGCACATCAAAAGTCACCAGGCCTTCGCGCAAATCATGCAACAGATTGACGGCCGCCAGGCCCTGGGCGCGATGAATATGCAATGAGTCGGGTTCCGGCCCCAACCCGCGCCGCAAGGTATCCGCTTGCACCGTTTGTACCAGGCAGAAAGCCATGCCGGTTAACAGGCAGGCAAGCAAGCCGTTGGTGTACGAGGCAGTCGCACGCACTAAAACAATGAACATACCGGAAACCTGCTGTTTCGCTAACTGGCCAGCGTGTATCCTAGGAGTCTGTCGGACTTAACACAATCTAATGCGGAAAATCCGAATTTGGCCAGATTTTCCGATCTTTTTCGTTTAATAGCGGTGCTATTGGCCTCAAAAGATCGAAAAATCTGACTCAAATCGGCTTTTCCTCGCGACGATCGGTTAAGTCCGACAGACTCCTAGGCAATCGAACCGGTCTTTGCATGCTAAACCCAGGTTTTTTTGAAATTGCAGTTTGTAGACACCGGTCTTATGTCGTTTCCACTCCGTAAAAAGCAAAAGCAGGAAAGCCTCCATGCCGCAACAAGCCTCCAAAACCATTGAACACATCAACGAGCTCTTCGATTACATGGCCACTGGCTCGCGGCCCAAGGCGGAATGGCGCATGGGCACCGAACATGAAAAGTTTGGTTTCACCCTGGATGATTTACGGCCTTTGCCATATGAAGGCGAGCGCAGCATCAGCGCCATTCTCGCCGGCCTGGCAGAAAAATATGACTGGGACCCATTGCTGGAAAACGGCCTACCCATCGCCTTGACGGATAAAACCGGTGCTTCGATCACACTGGAACCCGGTGGCCAACTGGAGCTCTCGGGCGCTTTGCTGGACAACCTGCATGAAACCTGCCGCGAAGTGAATACCCATCTCAAGCAGGTTAAAACTGTCGCTGAACCTTTGGGTGTGGCATTTCTGGGCATGGGTTTTTTGCCCAAGTGGACCCGCGAAGACATGCAGTGGATGCCGAAAGGTCGCTACCGCATCATGCGCGAATACATGGCCAAGGTCGGCAGCCTGGGCCAGGATATGATGTCGCGTACCTGCACCGTGCAGGTCAATCTGGATTTTTCATCCGAAGCCGATATGGTGCAGAAATTCCGTGTGGCGCTGGCACTGCAGCCCGTCGCCACGGCCCTGTTTGCCAATTCACCTTTTACCGAAGGCAAACCCAACGGCTACCGCAGTTACCGCTCACACATCTGGGAAGATACCGACCCGGATCGCACCGGCATGCTGCCCTTTGTGTTTGAAGACGGGATGGGTTTTGAGCGTTACGTGGAATACCTGCTGGATGTACCGATGTATTTCCTTCATCGTGAAGGGCGTTACAACGATGTTTCAGGCCTGTCATTCCGTGATTTCATGGCCGGCAAACTGCCGGGTTATGAGGGCCAGAAACCGACCCTGAAGGACTGGGAGGATCACATGACAACGGCGTTTCCGGAAGTGCGTCTGAAGCGTTTTCTGGAAATGCGGGGTGCGGACGGCGGGACCTGGGATCAGCTCTGTGCTTTGCCCGCATTCTGGGTGGGTTTGCTGTATCACGCCCCGGCACTGGATGCCGCCTGGGAGCTGACCAAAGACTGGAGCATGGAAGAGCGTTTGCAATTGCGCAGCGATGTTCCGCGCCAGGGCCTCAATGCCAAAGTCCGGGGCCGCAGCGTGCAATCAATGGCGCGTGAGTTGCTGGGTCTGGCCAATGAGGGACTCAGCGCCCGCAAGCGCCTGAACCCGTCCGGAGACGATGAAACCGGCTTCCTGGCACCCCTGCAGGAAATCGCCGACAGCGGTTTGTCACCGGCCGACATCAAGCTGCAACTCTATCATGGTGAATGGCAGCAATCGGTGGATCCAATCTACCGTGACTGTGCCTACTAAACCCAAGAACCCATTGCGAAGCTGTCTGGCTGCGCCCGTTAACAAATCAATAAACCCCGGCGCTCACCAGGTGACCGCCGGTTGGCCCAACAAAAGTTTAGCGAATTTGTATTTCAACTACAATATAATTACAATGTAAATCATCAGAAACCTCCGGTTTGAATGGGACGATGCCAAGAATAAGGCAAACATTCAAAAGCACGGAGTTTCCTTTGACGAAGCGAAAACAGTATTTGCAGATGACTCCGGTTTACTGATTGCTGATCCTGACCACTCTGAGAATGAAGACAGATTCATACTTCTCGGCCTCAGCGGCAAATTGAGATTGCTACTGGTTTGTCACTGTTTTGAAGTAGCTGACGGCCTTGTACGAATAATTTCTTGCCGCAAAGCCAAAGGAAAAGAAATTCGAAAATATCGACGGTGAATACGATGAGAGATGAATACGATTTTTCAAATGCCAAACCCAATCCATATGCCAAGGCGTTAAAGCGTCAGGTAACCATTCGGTTGGATGAAGCAACCGTAGCGTATTTTAAGAATCTTTCGGAAGAAGTGGGTGTGCCTTACCAAAGCCTCATCAACCTCTATCTCAGAGAGTGCGCTGTTTCCGAAAAGAAACTCGAGTTGAAATGGGCTTCATAAAACGTTTACTCGGGTAACCGACGGGTCAGCTGCACGAGCGCTTTCTGAACAGAAATACACAGCAATTATTCTACAAGAGCGCGGAGGAGACTTGATGTGCTCGTTTGGTCCCGACGCTTGTGTTCAATCCAGGCTGTCGATTAAAACCATAGCTGAACTTGCAAAAGAGAGTGGAGCAAAGGTCGTTCTCTTGGGCACCTACCAATTTCAGCCAGAGGCTTCCCTGAGCTTGGTTGAACATGAAGCCACTGCTGCCCAGGAGGCCGGTATTCCATACATCGAGGTCACCCTGAAGTTGTGGCAACTGAGTGGCGTAGCCCCAGAACTGACGTGGCTCGCCGACGACGGAAGGCACCCCGGCAAGGACCTGGTGTTACTTAATGCTTTGTTGGTTTACCAGGCATTATTTGATTCTCTCCCGAGCTTGGAGGAACCACTCATGGTTAAGGCTCCCATCTACGAAAGCACCAGCGGCCTCACAGAAGCACTTAGACTGAAGTTCCTGTAACTTTTAAGCAGTTTTCTGTATCCATTCAATCAGTTAGCT
>CAZRTG010000125.1:0-10565 GCA_964602895.1 uncultured Wenzhouxiangellaceae bacterium | reverse complement strand
AACCGCCGGTGGCAAGGGCAAGCTCGCTGTACGGGCTTGTCCCACGCGATTTCGGGCATCGCCGATCACCATCCATGCCGATGCCAACGGCTCGCCGTCTATCCATTCAAGTCCACCTTCGAGGCCTACCCAGAAATCTGCATCGGGCTCAATCTGGCGGGCATTTTTCACGCGGTTGGTTGCGCCGCGGCGACTTTCAATATCCGAGCCAGGCTGCTCATTTACTTCGGATGCGACATTTACGGAAATGAATTGCCTGACCGCATCAGGAAAAACAGCCTCGAAAGCAGCTTTACTTGCTGCTATCTTGACCGGGTTTGTGGAGCAGATAACGATAAGCATGGCGAAAGACAGTAGCATGCATGGCTTTGAAAATCATGCCATGATGAACATGATTACAGCTGGCGGTATTCAGCGACTCGACAGGCACCTGGCCGACCAATATTGAAGTCCTGGAAACTGCTGAAGCGTAACTTTCATCTGAGCCTGACAGGAGAGAAGATGCTGGGATTGATGCAGGACTGGCCGTTACTGGTTAGCAAAATGTTGGATCACGGTGCGCTGAATCATGGTGAGCGCGAAATGGTGACACGTTCCGTGGAAGGGCCGATACGCCGATACACACTGGCTGAATTGCGTCAGCGATCAATACGTGTAGCCCAGGCGCTGGAGCGTGATGGGGTCAAATTGGGTGATCGCATTGCCACCATGGCCTGGAATACCGACCGGCATGTGGAAACCTGGTTCGGCGTGATGGGTATTGGTGCGATCTGCCATACCCTGAATCCGCGCCTGTTTGCGCAACAGCTGATCTACATCGTCAACCATGCCGAAGACCGGATGATTTTTGTCGACCTGACGTTTGTGCCGGTTCTGCAAGCCGTGGCAGATAAATTGCCCACGGTTGAGAAGTACGTCATTTTGACCGATGCGGCGCATATGCCGAATACAACTTTACCCAACGCCATCGCTTATGAAGACTGGCTGCAGCAGGCAGATGGTGATTTCGTCTGGAAAAGCTTTGATGAAAATACCGCTGCAGCACTGTGCTATACCTCAGGTACTACCGGTAACCCCAAAGGGGTGTTGTACTCACACCGTTCCAATGTGCTGCATGCCTTGATGGTGAACCAGCCGGATGTGCTGGGCCTGAGTTCGGACGATTCCATATTGCCCGTGGTTCCCATGTTCCATGCCAATGCCTGGGCCATCACTTATGCCTCGCCGGCTGCCGGAATCAAAATGGTCTTGCCGGGTGCCGGCATGGATGGTGCCAGCCTCTATGGGTTACTGGATAGCGAACAGGTGTCTGCTTCGGCGGCGGTGCCCACGGTCTGGATGGGTCTGTTGCAATACCTGAGAGAACATAATCTCAAATTGCCCTATCTGAACAAAGTGTTGATTGGAGGAGCTGCATGTCCACCCTCCATGATCCGGATATTTGAGTTGGATTACGATGTGGAGGTCATGCACGGCTGGGGTATGACTGAAATGTCGCCCATCGGGTCAGTGGGCAAGTTGAAACATGCTACCAAGGCGCTGGATCGGGAAAGCCAGCTTAAACTGAAAGAAAAGCAAGGCCGCTCGCCCTTTATGGTCGAGATGAAAATTGTGGATAGCGATGGCAAAGAACAACCCCGGGACGGAAAAGCCTTCGGTCATTTGCTGGTCCGTGGGCCATCGATTTCCAAAGCCTATTTCAAAATGGATGAAAGCGCGGTTGATGAAGATGGCTGGTTTGATACCGGTGATATCGCCACCATTGACCCCATGGGCTATATGCAGATTACCGATCGCGACAAAGACGTTATCAAGTCCGGAGGTGAGTGGATTTCCTCCATCGAGGTGGAAAATGCAGCGGTGGGTTGTGAAGGCGTAGCGGAAGCTGCGGTGATTGGCCTGCCGCATCCCAAGTGGAGTGAGCGGCCTTTATTGGTGGTTGTGCGTAACGCGGGATCCGAAGTGTCGACAGAGCAGATTCTGGCCTTTCTGGAAGGCAAGATCGCCAAGTGGTGGATACCCGATGACGTGGTGTTCGTAGACGAAATTCCGCACAGCGCTACGGGTAAAATCAGTAAACTGGAGTTGCGCAAACGCTTCGCTGATTACAAACTGGTCTGAAGAATTTACTTGTGGAAGCTCTGAATAATTCATCCATGAATTCTCAGAGCACGCCAAACAAAAAGCCTGGAAAACTGATTCTGATACAGAGGATATATGCAAGCCGAAGTTGATCTGGAAAAAGCAGTCACTGCCATTGTCGCCAATCATGCCGGTCAAATGGGCAGCTTGATGCCCATATTGCACGCCATACAGGAGCAGTTTGACTATGTGCCGGAAGCGGTCGTACCGGTGCTTGCCAGTCAGCTGAACCTGTCTCGTGCAGAGGTGCACGGCGTGATCCATTTTTATCATGATTTTTGTTCTGAAAAGCCGGGAAAACACATCATCCAGGTGTGTCGGGCGGAAGCATGTCAGGCCATGGGCTCGCGTGATCTGGAAAAACACATCAAGGACTTGCTCGGCATCGATTACGGTCAAACCACCAAAGATGGCCAGTTCACACTCAAGCCGGTTTATTGCCTGGGCAACTGTGCCTGTACGCCCACACTCCGGATTGATGATGATATTCACGCCCGTGTAACGCCAAAACGCTTCGAGCAGTTATTGCAAACCCTGCTGGAGCCAGGCGCATGAGCGTGCGGATTTTTATACCTCAAGACATGACGGCGCGAGCATTGGGAGCCGATGCGCTGGTACCTGCCATTGAAGCCGAAGCCGGGCGCAGAAATATCGAACTGGAAATCATCCGTAATGGCTCACGCGGTGCTTTCTGGCTGGAGCCTCTGGTTGAAGTGGAGTGGGAAGGCAAGCGCTATGCCTATGGGCCTGTGACTGTGGATCATGTTGCCGAATTGTTCGAGGGTGGTTTTCCTGATGCGACCGGGCACGCCTTGTCATTGGGCCTGACGGAAGAAATCCCCTGGCTGAAAAAACAACAGCGTCTGACATTTGATCGTGCCGGCCTCGATGACCCTTTGGCGATTGAGCATTACCGGTTGATGGACGGCTTTGAAGGGCTGAGTAAAGCCCTGGAACTGACGCCGCAAGCCATCATTGATGCGGTCAAGGAGTCGGGCCTGCGCGGACGGGGTGGTGCGGCTTTTCCAACCGGCATCAAGTGGCAGACTGTGCTGGATACAGCCAGTGAGCCGAAATACATTGTCTGCAATGCCGATGAAGGCGATTCGGGTACCTTTGCCGATCGTCTGCTGATGGAAGCCGACCCCTATCAATTGATCGAAGGCATGACGATAGCCGCTGTGGCGGTGGGTGCCACCGAAGGCTATATCTATTTGCGTTCCGAATATCCGCATGCCAGGAAAATATTGCAACAGGCAATTGCGGAGGCGGAAGCGGCCAACTGGCTGGGCAAGAATATCCAGGACAGCGGTAAGGATTTTCAGCTGCATTTGCGCATCGGCGCAGGTGCCTACATCTGCGGTGAAGAAACTTCCATGCTTGATAGTCTGGAAGGCAAACGCGGGCTGGTGCGTTTCAAACCCCCGCTGCCGGCCATTGCAGGTCTGATGGGTCAGCCCACGGTAGTCAACAATGTATTGTCATTCGCTGCAGTCACCACGGTATTGGCCAAAGGTGCCGGATTCTATCGGGACTTTGGTACCGGTCGTTCGCGCGGCACGCTGACCGCACAACTGGCCGGTAACATCAAACGCGGCGGTCTGGTGGAGTTGGCGTTTGGCCATAGCCTGCGGGAATTGGTGGAAGACTACGGGGGTGGTACCGCAACGGGCAGACCCATGCGGGCCATACAGGTGGGTGGCCCCCTGGGTGCCTATCTGCCCGAGTCACAATGGGATGTAAAACTGGATTACGAGGCACTGGCTGAAATCCAGGCCATGCTGGGTCATGGTGGCATCGTGGTATTTGATGATACGGTGGATATGGCGCAGCAAGCGCGCTTTGCCATGGAGTTCTGTGCCATTGAATCCTGTGGTAAATGTACCCCCTGTCGTATTGGTTCGGTTCGGGGTGTGGAAGTGATCGACCGGATTATCGCCAATGACGACCGTGCAGCCAGTCGGAATCTGTTGGAAGAACTGTGCGAAACCCTGGAACACGGCTCACTCTGTGCCATGGGTGGCTTGACGCCCATGCCGGTGCGCAGCGCGATACAGCACTTTGCCAAAGACTTTGAACGCTGAAAATCGAGGAAGAATAGCTTAAGCTATTGATGTCAATAACTATTTGCCAGACCGAAAGAGACCGGAGTCAGAATGAGCCAGAACATTGTTTTCCAGGGTGCCAGAAAGCTGGGTACGGACCTGGGCACCCCCAAGCCTTTGCCAATTGGACTGCCGGTCACGCTCAAAATTGATGGCCATGAAATAACGGTTGCACAGGGCAGTTCGGTGATGCGGGCTGCGGCGGAGGCGGGCTTCAGCATTCCCAAACTCTGCGCCACTGACAGCCTGGACGCCTTTGGCTCATGCCGGGTTTGCCTGGTCGAAATCGAGGGGCGGCGAGGCTATCCCGCTTCCTGTACCACACCGGTTGAAGCTGGAATGGTGGTCAGGACCCAATCAGAAACATTACACAGGCTGCGGCGCAATGTGGTGGAATTGTACCTTTCCGATCACCCGCAAAACTGCCGGCCGGAAAATGAGTGTGAGCTGCATGATCTGGCTGCAACGCTGGGCCTGGGTGAAACGCGTTACGGCACTTCGGGCGATAACCACCTGCACAGCGCCAAGGATGAATCCAATCCTTATTTCACTTTCGACCCGACCAGTTGCATTGTGTGCTACCGCTGCGTGCGGGCCTGTGATGATATCCAGGGCACCTTTGCCCTTACTGTAAATGGCCGTGGCTTTGAATCCACAATCGTTGCCGGACAGAAAGAAGATTTCATGGATTCAGAATGCGTTTCCTGTGGTGCCTGTGTCGCTGCCTGTCCAACCACCGCGCTGATTGAGAAATCAATACTGGAACTGGGGCAACCGGAACGCAGTGTCACCACCACCTGTGCCTATTGTGGCGTGGGTTGTTCCTTCCATGCCGAAATCAGGCCCGATGCGAATGGTAACGATGTTGTGGTTCGCATGACACCCGACAAGAAAGGACTGGCCAACGAAGGTCATGCCTGCATCAAGGGCCGCTTTGCTTACGGTTATGCAACCCATGCAGACCGCATCACCAAACCGATGATTCGCGACAGCATCAATGACCCCTGGCAGGAAGTCAGTTGGGAGGAGGCCATACAGTTTGCGGCTGATCGTTTAAAAAATATCCAGCAGAAATACGGCCCGGACAGTATTGGTGGCATCACCTCGTCACGCTGTACCAATGAAGAAACCTATCTGGTCCAGAAAATGGTCCGAGCGGCCTTTGGCAACAACAACGTCGATACCTGTGCGCGTGTCTGTCATTCACCCACCGGTTATGGTTTGAAAACCACGATAGGAGAATCCGCCGGAACCCAGGCCTTCAGCTCTGTGGCCAAGTCCGATGTGATCATGGTGATGGGCGCCAACCCCACCGATGCACACCCGGTGTTCGCCTCGCGGCTGAAACGTCGTTTACGCGAAGGGGCAAAATTGATTGTGGTGGATCCGCGCCGTATCGAACTGGTTTCCGGTGCACGTGTGAAGGCCGAGTATCACCTGGCCTTGCGGCCGGGCGGCAATGTCGCCTTTATCAACGCCATGGCCCATGTGATTGTGTCCGAAGGGCTGGAAGCCAAAGACTATATTGCCCGGCGTTGCGAAGAAAAAGCGTATGAGGACTGGCGTGATTTCATCCTGCGCGAAGACAATTCACCCGAAGTTACCGAACGATCAACCGGTATCCCTGCCGCTGACTTGCGGGCTGCGGCACGTTTGTTTGCTGCAGGCCCGAACTCGGCAATTTACTACGGATTAGGCGTATCGGAGCACAGTCAGGGCTCAACCACCGTAATGGGCATTGCCAATCTGGCCATGCTGACCGGCAACCTGGGGCGTGAAGGCGTGGGTGTGAATCCATTGCGTGGCCAGAACAATGTCCAGGGTTCCTGCGACATGGGTTCCTTCCCGCACGAGTTGCCAGGTTACCGGCATGTGGCCGATCCGGCAGTACGCTCCCTGTTCGAAACCGAGTGGAAGGTCCAACTTCAACCGGAACCCGGTCTGCGTATCCCGAATATGTTTGATGCCTCCATCAGCGGGCGATTCCGCGGCCTGTATTGCCAGGGTGAAGATGTGGCGCAATCGGATCCCAATACGCAGCATGTGGAACACGCTTTGCGTTCACTGGACTGCCTGATTGTGCAGGATATTTTCCTGAATGAAACGGCACGCTTTGCCCATGTGTTTTTGCCCGGATCTTCCTTTTTGGAGAAAAACGGTACCTTCACCAATTCAGAGCGACGCGTTTCACCGGTGCGCAAGGCCATTGCACCACTGGCCGGCTATGAGGACTGGGAAGTGACCCAGTTGCTCAGCAATGCCATGGGCTATCCGATGAACTATTCACACCCTGCCGAGATCATGGACGAAATTGCACGGCTGACACCGACTTTCGCCGGTGTGAGCTACGAAAAGCTGGATCGTCTCGGCAGTATTCAATGGCCTTGCAATGATGCGGCACCGGAGGGAACACCGACCATGCATGTCGATGAATTCGTGCGTGGCAAGGGTTATTTTGCCATTACCGGATTTGTGCCCACCGATGAACGCACCACCCGGCGTTTTCCGCTGCTGTTAACTACTGGACGCATCCTTTCGCAATACAACGTGGGTGCACAAACCCGCCGTACGGCCAATTCGGAGTTCTACTCTGAAGATGTGCTGGAACTGCATCCCTTTGATGCAGAAGAGCGTGGTATCGGCACCGGTGACTGGTGCGGAATCAGCAGTCGTGCCGGGGACACCGTATTGCGTGCCTTGATCACCGATCGGGTGCAGCCGGGTGTGGTTTATACCACCTTCCACTTCCCCTTCAGTGGTGCCAATGTGGTCACCACCGATAATTCCGACTGGGCCACCAACTGCCCTGAGTACAAGGTAACTGCGGTGCAGGTCGTACGTGTGACCGAGCAATCGCAGTGGCAAAAGGAATACCGTGCTTTTGCCGAGCAGCAGGATGAATTATTGGAGCAGGCACAGCTGTGAGTGCGGATATGTCTTCACACGAAATCAATGAGCTGGAAACCCTGGTCCGGATGGCCAACCAGATTGCTGCCAATTTCAGTTTTAACGACGATGCGGTGGAACGAACGCTGGCGCATCTGAAGCGTTTTTGGGCGCCGTCGATGAGACAGATGATGACCCGACACGTAGCAGACGGCGGTGATGGTCTGGATGATCTGGCATTGCAGGCCGCGCAACGGCTAAACGACTGAATACCGATCTTGTAATGAATAAACCCGTAGGAGTGGTCCTGGCCGGTGGTCGTTCCCGGCGCATGGCCGGCGTTAACAAAGCATTGCAGAATCTGGACGGCAGACCCTTGCTCAGTCACGTCATCACAAGAATTCAGGAGCAATGCAGCCACCTGTATCTTTCGGTTGAAAGCATTGATCCCTTGTGGGAGCGCTTTGGTCTGCCACAGATTGCCGATTTGGACGCTGGCAGCAACGGTCCTCTGGGTGGCGTCCTGGCAGCTCTTGAAACCATAAAACAACAATCAGACTGGCTCCTGCTGGTACCCTGTGATGCGCCTTTTCTGCCGCTGGATCTGGCCGAGCGCTTAAGCCAGCTTGCTCTGTCAACACAAAGTTCAGCAGCTCTGGTTTCCTACCAGGGTCAGTGGCAACCCACTTTCTCGCTGTGGCAGGTTGGTTTGCTGCCCGCTTTGCGAAACGCGGTAAAAGAGCAGGGCCAACGTGGCCTGAAGGAATTTCTACTGACGCAGGCTCCCGCTGTGCTGGATTGGCCGGAGCAGCAGCCTTCGCCGTTCTTCAATATCAACCGGCCGCAAGATCTGGCAGAGGCAGCAGCCTTGCTTGACCCGCACACCATACCCATATCATGATCAATCGAAGGAAATCATTTCATTAAAAAACTGGAGAAGCCATGCCTGCCGCAACTGAATTCATACCACTGAATATTGCTGTCCTCACCTTGTCCGACACGCGCACACATGAAACCGATACATCTGGAGATACCCTGGTTTCTTTGCTCAAAGAAGCCGGTCATAAACTGGTTGCTCGCGATTTGATTCCGGATGATGTATATCGCATGCGTGCGGTGGTTTCCAACTGGATTGCTGATCCTGCCGTCCATGCAATTATCACCACCGGTGGCACCGGCATGACGAATCGGGACTCCACTCCAGAGGCTTTACAGCCGCTGTTCGATCAGCAGATTGATGGTTTTGGCGAACTGTTCCGCCAGGTATCTTTTGCTGAAATAGGTTCATCCACTGTGCAATCGCGTTGTTTGGCCGGGTTGGCCAATCGCACCCTGATTTTTTGCTTGCCGGGTTCCACCGGTGCCTGCCGAACGGGCTGGAATTCCATACTCAAAGAACAGTTGAGTTCAAGTCATGGCCCCTGCAATTTTGTCGGGTTGACACGAGCTGCACCGGTTTCCGGGCATCAGCTTTAATGTTTGGACTGAACTGATGTTGACAGTAACCGAAGCGCAGGAACAATTACTGGCGGCAAAGCCGCCTGCATTGCCAGCCGTCGAAATTCCCCTGACGGAGGCATTGGGCCGGGTGCTGGCCCAGGATCAATTTGCCGTAATGGATGTGCCGCCAGCAGCCAACAGCGCCATGGATGGTTATGCCTTCCGACATGCCGATGTTGCCGGCTCAGGTCATATACTCGAAATCAGTCAGCGCATAGCAGCAGGGCACAGTTCGACTGCACTTAAAGCGGGTACCGCGGCAAGGATATTTACCGGTGCAGAAATTCCGCCAGGAGCGGACACGGTGGTGATGCAGGAAAATTGTGATGCCACTGACGGCAAGGTGCATATTCTGAAATTACCGGAATGCGGCTCGAACGTAAGGCCACGTGCACAGGATATAGCTACCGGGCAACGTTTGTTCGGGCATGGGCATCGATTGCGGGCTCAGGATCTGGGGTTGCTGGCATCTCAGGGCCAGGCCCATATTTCAGTCTACCAACGCTTGAAAGTAGCCGTATTGACTACCGGCGATGAACTGGTGGAACCCGGCCAGGCTCCTGAATCCAGCCAAGGTCTGGCAGCCGGGAAAATTTATAATTCCAACAATTTCACCTTGTTGGGCTTGTTACAGGGTTGGGGTTTTGACGTGATCGACCTGGGCATTGCGCCCGATCAGCCCGAAGTGATTCAGGCCCTGTTGACCGAAGCTGCCGACAAGGCTGACGTCATCATCAGCTCCGGTGGTGTTTCGGTAGGTGAAGAGGACTATGTAAAAGCCATCGTTGAAAAACTGGGTTCCCTGGATTTATGGCGCATTGCCATCAGGCCGGGCAAGCCGTTTGCCTTCGGCCAGATTCTGGGCAAACCTTTTCTGGGCCTGCCTGGCAATCCGGTGTCGGTGTTCGTAACCCTGTTGGTTATTGGCCGCCCCTTCCTGTTCGCCAGTCAGGGCATAAGGCCTACAGGTTTGAGCTTCACCAAAGCGACAGCCCGGTTTGAGAAAGCGGGCATCAACCGTGAGGATTATCTGCGTGTTCGACTGGAAGACCGGGGTGTGGATTTGTATCACAACCAGAGCAGCGGTGTATTACTGTCCACCTGCCACAGCGACGGGCTGGTCCGACAGCCCATAGGGCAGGACATCAAGCTCGGCGATGATGTGGAATTCATTCCTTACGCATTGCTGGCTTAGCAGCTTGGGTATAGCCCCAGGCCGGTGGCGGTAACGGTATGGCCTGGCTGAGGTCAACCTGCACTTCAAATAACCGATCAGGGCGAGTGAGTTGATAACGCAGGGTTTGCGGGTCCGGAAAGTCGATAATCCAGGTATTGTTTACAGAAATATCCAGACCGTTGGCGATAAACAGGGTCTTGCTGGCTTCGTCAGCCGGAAAGCTTTGCCGGGTTGCAGACCCATCATCCAGTGTCTGACCGCCGTAGGGTGAGACTGCATCCGGGCTGCCACCTTCATCCAGATGATAGTGTTGAAAATCGATGACTCCCGGTTGCAGTGTGAGTACCCAGGTGCGTGATCGGTCATCACCCACATGCAAAGGCATGCGAATCACCGAGTCTTCACAATCCCGTATATGAACCACCAGAGGATGATCCCAGGCAGGACTTGGGGCGCTGTCTTGTACAATCCGTGCTGAATAGGCCTGGCCGCAAAAAGGCTGAAAGGTTTGCATAAAGGCCGCCTGAGCCCGGGATTGGGGTTTTGAAGTTTCGGTTGCTGCCGGCTTTGCCAATTCACTTGAATGAGCGTTAAGTGTCAGCAGCACAGCGCTGATCAAAACCATCTGGCGATTAAAACGTAACATGGGAATCCTCAATCAATGCGGCACACCTTTCTGTTTCAGGACTGAGATTCAGGTGCAGATTGAGTATACTTCATGGCTGCTTTTTTCTGCGGTATAGTTCGCAGTTCCG
>CAZRTG010000124.1:0-10698 GCA_964602895.1 uncultured Wenzhouxiangellaceae bacterium | reverse complement strand
CTCCACAGCAGTGGCATCAACGCTGTTGCCCGGGATTACCGTGAAGTGATTTATGGCAGTGGCCCGTTTATTCGCTTCCGCACACCGTCGGGGATGAATATCGAGGCATTCGAGCCGCTGAATTAAGCGTTTAAACCGTCTTTGGTTCACCCGGGCTTTTTTGAATAACGCGCCTGTGTGCGGTAACCAGGAATCGTGCTGACAGCTCGACTGCCGCCACCGAGCGATGGCAGTAGTACATGTCAAACGCATGTTGCGCCGCCGGAAACTCAACATAGATGACGGCATGTGGGCTTGCTGCTTGCAGGGCACGGGCAAAATCACGCCCCTCAGCAACCGGAACCAGACTATCGGAATCACCGTGAAGAATCAGCCAGGGCTGACTTGCCCTGGCCACCTGGTCACGAGGTGAGGCGGCTGCAAATTTTTCCGGTTCCTCCTCCAGTTTGGCCTTCATCAGCATGGGCCCCAGCAAACAGGGCCCGTCTCGCGGAAAGACCGCGTTGAACGTAAACAACAAACCCACCACCGCGGCCAAAAGAATCCAAAGATCACTGCAGCTGTAGTCCGTTTGAAGCGAAGGGCTTTTGGCTTAATGAGGCTCTGATCAAACCAGTCGATCAATTATACTCAGGACCATGAAAATGATACTTGCGATTGACCAGGGAACCACCGGTTCCACCGCACTTTTGATCAATCGTTCCAGCCAGGCCGCGAGCCGGGCTTACGCAGAGATTACCCAGCATTACCCGCGACCGGGTTGGGTTGAGCACGACGCCCATGAGATCTGGCGCATCAGCCAGGCGGTGATGGCGCAGGCTATCCGTGAAGCGTCTTTGTCTGCCAATGACCTGGTCGCCATTGGCATCACCAACCAGCGTGAAACCACCGTCATCTGGGATAAAGATAGTGGCCAGCCTGTACAGAGAGCGATTGTCTGGCAAAGCCGGCAAAGCGCTGCCATCTGTGATCGCCTGAAACAGGCGGGCCACGAGCCCCTGTTCCGGGCCAGGACCGGGCTGCGGCTGGATGCCTATTTTTCTGCCAGCAAGATTCGCTGGATTCTCGACCAGGACAGCAGGCTCCAGGCCCGTGCCGATGCAGGCGAATTACTGTTTGGCACCATCGACAGTTGGCTGCTGTGGCAGTTGACAGGCGGCCAGGTACACGCCACCGATCCAACCAATGCCTCGCGCAGTCTCCTGTACGACATCCACCAACAATGCTGGGATACCGAACTCTGCGCCTTGCTGAACATCCCGATGAGCTTGCTGCCTGAAGTCCGCCCCAGTGCCGGCGTGTTTGGCCATACCGCCGCAGGTCTGGATATTCCTGCAGGCATTCCCATTGCCGGGATCGCGGGAGACCAGCAGGCTGCCCTGTTTGGCCAGGCCTGCTGGCATGCAGGACAGGCCAAAAACACCTATGGCACCGGCTGCTTTATGTTGATGAACATGGGGCAGCAACACCCGGTGAGCGAACACGGGCTGTTAACCACCTTGTGTTGTGACGAGAACGGAAAAGCAGCATATGCACTTGAAGGCTCGGTATTTTTTGCCGGCTCAACCATTCAGTGGCTGCGCGATCAGCTGAGCATCATCACTGATGCCGCTGCCGCTGAAGCGCTGGCGGCCCGCATTACCGACAATGAAGGCGTTTACCTGGTGCCGGCTTTTGCCGGGCTCGGAGCGCCCTACTGGGATTCTTCCGCGCGCGGCGCTATCGTCGGATTAACCCGCGGTTCCGGGCGTCCGGAAATTGCACGGGCGGCGCTGGAATCCATTGCCTATCAGACCCGCGACATCGTGACCGCCATGATTGAAGACTCGGGAGTAGAACTGAGCGAACTTCGCGTGGATGGCGGTGCAAGCAGCAATAATCTATTGATGCAGTTTCAGGCGGATATTCTGGATGTGCCGGTATTACGCCCCAGCACAGTAGACGTTACCGCGATGGGCAGCGCCTGGTTAGCCGGGCTGGCGGTCGGGTTTTGGTCCGGCCCAGCCGCATTGAGTTCCATTGCAGAAACGCAACGACGTTTTAAACCACAGATGACAGAAGATCAGCGCCATGCACTTTATTCAGGCTGGCAACAGGCCGTGGCACGCGTGGCCTCACCGGATCAACCAGGCCAAACGGCGGCACTGCCGTTGCAGCACGAGAACGGAAACTACCTGACTCGCGATCAATTCGCGTTATTTTGGCAAAGCTGGCAGACAAATAGAAAGCCACGCTGCGTCATCCTGTTGATCCACGGCCTGTGTGAACACAGCAGCCGTTACGGACACGTGGGCAGTAGTCTGGCCAATGCCGAACATGCCGTTTATGCCTGTGATTTGCGGGGTCATGGATGGAGCCCGGATGGCAAAAAGCCTGGCCGGGTTCATATTGAGCGGTTCAGTGACTACCTGGCAGATGTTGATGGCCTGTACCGGCTTGCCAGCACCCGTCATCCGGGGATTCCGGTGTTTGTTCTTGGCCACTCCATGGGTGGTCTGATTGCCATGAGCTACGCGCTGGAACATCCGGAACTGGTGTCTGGCGCAATGATTTCATCACCCGCTATCGCGCCTCATCCCGGTGTTCCCATTCCCAAATTCCTGTTGGCACTGCTTGGACTGCTGGCCAGGCTCGGCCCCCGCCTGAGATTCAAAAATGAACTCGACAGCCGTATGGTGTCTCGCGATCCGGCTGTGGTTGCAGCCTATGAAAATGATCCGCTGATTTCTTCCGCTATCTCTGCTCGCTGGTTTTCTGAAATCAGCACGGCCATGGAATCACTGCAAAAGCGCGCTGCGGATCTGCAAGTGCCCATGTTATTGATGCAGTCGGGAGACGATGCACTGGTTGACCCTACCGCCACGGCACGATGGGCCGCGGCCGCACCGGCAGACAAGCTGGAATTTGTGCACTGGCCAGGCCTGTATCACGAGATGTTCAACGAGCCTGAAAAAGAAGACGTATTGACCTGTTTACACCAGTGGCTGGACCGGCAACTCCTCAAACGCTGAGGTTGGGGTCATGGATTTCTTTCACCACACTTTTCTGCAGTTTGCCTTGCGCATTTCCCGGTAACTCATCGACAAAACGAATGTGCTGCGGCAATTTGTAGCGTGTCAGACGGGTACCGGACCCTGAGTTCTGCCTGGAACGATCTTTCGCGGCTTTAATGAAAGTCACCAAGCAGGCTGATTGAACGCGATGGGCGGGCTTGCTGCCAGTGGATTCCGGATCGCTACTTCGTAGCGTCCGGAATGACGGTTAGAGCCACGTGATCCCGGAACGGACGGATTCCGGATAGGGGCTGTGCCCCTTCCGGAATGACGGCTTGAACCACGTCATCCCGGAACGGGCGTAGCCCGTATCCGAACGTCATCCCGGAACGGACGGATTCCGGATAGGGACTGTGCCCCTTCCGGAATGACGGTTAGAGCCACGTCAGCCCGTATCCGCACGTCATCCCGGAACGGGCGTAGCCCGTATCCGGGAACACATCAACAGCCTTCAATCGTGGCTATGCCCGTGATCACGTCCATCTTTGTGATCATGGTGGTGGTGGGGATTGCCGTCATGATCGTGTACGTGATGATGCGTATGCCAATGGCTGTGTTCTTTGCCATCCGACACCTGCTCGTTATCAGCTCGCAACATGTTTTCCTCAAAGTCCTCAGGACCATGCGGATGGTTGTGTGACTGGCTCACCATCCACTTGTACAACAACGGATCACGCTGATATATGCGGGACGCCGAACGCTGCTGGTTTTCTGCCGGTGTAGACCAGGGGTTGTAATGGAAATGGTTGAACAGCTTCGAATCCACCCGACCCAGGGCAATACAGCCGAGCTCACTGGCAAAAGCGCCGTGGTTGATATAGGCCGGTCGCCAGAAATAGCCGCCGGTGGGGACATCACCAAACTGCATCATCCATGAGGTGCCCCAAAGGTGATACGACTCTTCGGCACAATCGTGATAGGAAATATTGTCCTGATAAAACGCCGGCGTCATGCAATACAGGAAGGTCATGGCGTGGGATCTGGGATTGTAGTTGAGTAACTTGATCAAACAACCCGCTGCCACGGACGGCTTGGCCACATTACCCATGGCCCAGGGGATATCCATGTAGGAATCCACATCGTGGTACAACTGGGTTTGTGCCAGTGCATGATGCTCATCGGAAGCCACATGACTGGGCTCGCCGGTGTTGTACATCAACATGACCAAAGCACCATCCGGGGTGCTCAAAGCAGGAATCGCATAACCGGCGGGTACGTAGAAATAATGTCCTTTGCGTACGGTGCGGTCACCGAGCTGCACTGCGCCTTCGATTACGATCATTTCCCATTCTGACCAGGAAAAACCGGGGGCTTGCGAGTATCCCGCATCCAGCTGCACCGTCATGGAACAGGCACCGGTCTCGTTATCCAGACTGAGCATCTTGTAACGCATGCCACGGCCAAAGCCGGACAAATTCATGTTCTTGAAACTGACGTCGCGGTCGCAGAACGGTTCAATATGTGGTCTTGCCATGATGTTTCTCCTTACTTGCCGTCTACGCCGTATTTCCAAACCACCCGGTCTTCACGCCCTTCGGGCTGAACCGGCAGCTGGTCACGGGGGATTACCGTTTTATCATCACCGTCGGTGTTGAAACCGATGGTGCTGATGCGGTCAAAAAATTCCCGATACCACTTGAGCCGCTGTGGCTTGATGGCTTCCATGGATTGTTCGATTTTCGCAAAGCGTGCTTCCTGCTCGGCGATCTCTTCCTCTATCCAGGCCTCTTCTTCGGCACTGCGTTCGTGCTTGATAAACAGGTTTTTAAAGGTCATTACTTACTCCCGTTTTGTTGCGTTGTCCGGGTCTCACCCGCAGACAACATAGCTTCAATGGTTACTTCACTGAGCCCTGCTTCGCGCAGGATCTCGATGCTGTGTTCGCCCAGGCGCGGTGCCATGCGCCGTATGGACGCCGGCGTGACACTGAAATTCATCGGTGGTTTGCTGCTGCGCAATCGACCCTCACTGGGGTGGTCAAATTCCTGCCAGAAGCCGGTCGCTTTGAGGTGCGGGTCTTCGAGCAGATCATCGAGGCTGTTCATCACCATCATGGGTACGTTGGTTTCGCCCAGCAGATCCATCCAGTACTGACGATTCTGGGTGGCAATGATGTCACCGGTAACCCGGTAAGATGCATCGATGTTTTTCAGACGTTCGCCCATGTTGATGAAACGTGGATCTGCCGCCAGTTCAGGATGGCCACTGAGATCACAGAAGGTTTTCCAGTGTGCGTCCCAATAGGGCAATACGGCCAGGTACAGACCATCTTTACAGCGATAGGGTTTGCGGTGTTCTGCCATCAGCCGCACGTAGCCGGCCTTGCCTATCGGCGGGTCAAAACTTTGCCCCCATAGATGTTCCACCATGACGTAGGAGGCCAGTGACTCAAACATGGGCACTTCAATTTCCTGCCCTTCACCGGTTTTCTGCTTGTGAAACAATGCAGCGAGCACTGCCTGAACCACAAATAAAGCGGTGGTTTTGTCTGCCACGATGGTGGGCAGATAACGCGGCTCGCCCAATACCATTTCATTCAAAGCGGCGATACCACTGACGGCCTGGATGGAATCATCCAACGCGCCTTTTTCACCGTAAGGCCCGGTTTTGCTGTAGCCATAAGTAGCGCAATAAATCACACCCGGATTCACTTTTGTAACGGCCGGGAAATCCAGGCCCAGGCGCTCCATCGCACCGGGACGAAAATTGTGCACCACCACATCGGCATCGCGCATGATGTCCAGCGCGGCATCACGGCCACGCTCCGACTTCAGATCCAGCATGATGCTGCGCTTGTTGCGGTTACAGCCCAGAAACAGCGAGGCCATGTCTTTGTTTTTCCGGTAGGGCCCAAGGCGGCGATTGGTGTCACCACCCGGCGCCTCAATCTTGATGATGTCTGCACCCAGATCGCCCAGCATCTGGCAGGCGTAAGGCCCCAGAACCACGCTGGTCATCTCGACAATTTTTACACCTTCCAAAGGGGCGACCACGGTTCAGGCACTCCCTTGATCGAGGCGGTAAAGCCGGGCGGCGTTATCGCGCATGAACTTGCGCCGCACATGAGGTTTTAATCCCAGCCCGTCGATTTCATTCACCGTTCGCTGAAACCGCAAAACGGGGAAATCCGTGCCGAACAACACCTTGTCCTGGCCATAGGAGTTGATGTATTTCACCACAGAATCCGGCCAGTATTTGGGGCTGTGGGCGTCGGTGCTGATATAGACATTTTCGTGTTTCCACGCCATGGCAATCATTTCATCGTGCCAGGGTATGCCCACGTGCGAGCCAATCAGTTTCAATTCCGGTAGATCGCAGGCGATATCATCCAGGTAAATCGGTCGTCCCACCGAACGACAGCGGTTATCCCTGGAATAGATCAGCGACTGGCCCACTTGCATCTGCACCGGAATATCCAGCTCGATGCACCTGGCATAAAAGGGGTAGTACTTGGCGTGATTCGGCGCAAGTTCAAACCAGTGCGGGTAAAGGTGCGCGCCCACAAAGCCCAACTCCTTTACCGCATGTTCCAACGCGCGAACGCCGGCCATGCCCTGATAAGGGTCGATGCCAATCAGGCCACGGAAACGATCGGGATACTGTGTGACTGCATTCGCCACGACTTCCGGCGGCATGTGATAACAGCCTGGCAGACCCACGCGACCGGTTTTTGCCGCTACCAGCAAAGCGATACCTATGCCCGCCTCATCCATATCTTTCAACATGGATTCCAGCGAGACACCGCCACTGTCGTGCTCGCCTTTCACTTTGCCAACGAAGAAATCATTGGTCCAGTCGGGACGATGCGACAGCGCTTCGGGTGTCCAGATATTGACAACTGCGTCTATGGCTTTATATTCGTTGCTCACACCGGTTCCTTATAAGCCCAGAAAAACGACACTGAGACCGCAAATCAGCAGGGTTCCACCGGCTGCCGCATGACTGAATCGGGCCAGATCCTGGAAGCGGCTTTGCAGCTTCAGCTTGTCCAGGCCCAGCATGGCTGCGACCACGACGCCCGTCATGGTGGCCACGGTGACCACGCCAAACACACCCGTGACCATGATAACGCCCATGATGCTTTCACGCGCAGCGGGATACATTAACAGGGGAATCAGGGGTTCGCAGGGACCAAGCACAAAAATGACGAATATGACCCAGGGCGTGATGTTCGCTTTTTCATGCGCCGCCGCATGTTCGTCGCCTTCAGCATTTTGGTGATCGTGATAATGCGGCATACCGCCATGATTGTGCCAATGCCGGTGCGGCCTTTTAAGCCAGGCATGGCGTAGACCCCAAACCAGATAGGCCAATCCAAAGCCCACCAGCAACCAGGCTGCCAGATCACCCCGTACGGACTCCAGCCACTCCAATGAGGCCAACCGGGTTCCAATGGCGATACCAATCATGCCCAATAACACCGAACCCAGCAAATGTCCGAATCCACAAATTAGGGTAATGCGTAAAGTAGTGGCCATGGTCCAACCGCGGGCCCGTGCCATGGCAATAAAGGGCAGATAATGGTCCGGGCCTAGCACGGTGTGCACAAATGCAATAGAAGCGGCGGCCAGTGCCAGTACAGTAATTTCCGGTGTCATATGCTGATTTCGTTAATATGCATCATTGATAGGTCTTTATATCTTTTGTATTCTAGAACGTCGGGCCGCAGCAATCAATGGCTGTTTGTGCCAGAGTTTTACAATTAGCAAAACAGGTAATAAAGCAGAAGCCACTGCTCAAGCACTAATGTTATATGTATAATACATTTAAACCTGTTTCGTGCTGATGCAACAGGTATCACCTGACCACAGGTTTATGAGTAAATGAATAAAACCCTGTTCGATAAATTGTGGCAAGAGCATACCGTAGCCGAGTTGGGCGATGGTGAGTGCCTGTTGTACATCGACCGGATTTTCCTGCACGAGCGTACCGGCAGCATCGCACTGCAAAGTATTGCCGAGAAAAACCTTGCTGTACGCGCACCCGAGCGGGTGTTTGTCACCATGGATCATATTGTTGATACCTTCCCAGGGCGTGGTGATGCAACCCTGATGCCCAGTGGCCGGGACTTTATTGAAGCAACCCGCAAGGAAGCCAGGGCAGCCGGCCTGCATCTGTTCGATATCGGCGATGCACGCCAGGGCATCGTGCACGTGGTTTCTCCCGAACAGGGTATTGCACTACCGGGACTGACTCTGGTTTGCCCGGACAGCCACACCTGTACCCTGGGCGGACTCGGAGTTCTGGCCTGGGGCATAGGCTCCACCGATGCCGAACACGCGCTGGTCACCAGCACCCTGCGGGTTCGCAAGCCGCGCAATATGCGGGTGAATTTCATCGGCGAGCTCAATCCTGGCGTGTCTGCCAAGGATATGATCCTGCACCTGATTGGCCGTTATTCCGCCAGCGGAGGCCAGGGCTGTGCCGTTGAATTCAGCGGGCCGGTTATTTCTGCACTACCGATTGAGGCGCGTTTGACGCTGTGCAATATGGCCGTGGAGTTCTCGGCATTTACCGGGCTGATAGCCCCCGACGAGAAAGCCATCGAATACACCCGTGACCGCCCTTTTGCACCCAAAGGCGAGGACTGGGAACAGGCCGCTGCGCACTGGCGCACATTGAAATCCGATGACGATGCGCCGTTCGATGTCGAAATCACCATCGACACCTCCGAAATCCAGCCCACCGTCACCTGGGGCACCAGCCCACAGCATATGGTTACCGTCGACGGGGTGGTTCCGGACCCTACCGAAGAGCCCGACCCCAGTGTACGACGCGCCATGATCCGGGCACTGGAGTACATGGACTTGCAACCGGGCACGGCCATGCGGGATATACCGCTGGATGCCGCCTTTCTCGGTTCCTGTACCAATGCGCGCCTGTCCGACCTCAGGCTGGCGGCCGATTATTTGCGCGGCCGCACTGTGGCTAAAGGTGTCAAGGCGGTGGTGGTACCGGGCTCGACCAGCGTCAAACTGGCCGCAGAAGCGGAAGGCCTGGACCAGGTTTTTCGGGATGCCGGTTTTGAGTGGCGCGAATCCGGCTGTTCCATGTGTTTTTATGCCGGCGGTGAAACCTTTGGTTTCCAAAAACGGGTAATTTCCAGTACCAACCGGAATTTCGAAGGGCGACAGGGCCCGGGCACCCGCACGCATCTGGCCAGTCCGTTGACGGTGGTGGCATCAGCCTGCGCGGGTGTGATTACTGCGGCTGACTCTGTTTTGACTGAACCACAGCAAAGGCACTGAAACCCAACATGCAGAAATTCACTACGCACAAAGGAATCGCCGCGCCGTTGCTGCGCAACAACGTGGATACCGATGCCATCATTCCTTCAGTGGAGATGAAGCGGGTTTCCAAACGCGGCTTGTCAGACGGATTGTTTGCGGCCTGGCGCTACAGCGATCGAATTCAAAGAGTACCGAATACTGAATTTATTTTGAATGAGCCCGCCTATCAAGGCACCAGCATTCTGCTCAGCGGGCGCAATTTTGGTTGTGGCTCTTCCCGTGAACATGCCGTTTGGGCATTGGATGAGTACGGTATCCGGGCCATTGTTGCGCCTTCTTTCGGCGCCATCTTCAGCACCAACTGCATCGCCAATGGCTTGCTTCCGGCCCAGCTACCCGAAGAACAAGTGCAATTACTGGCAAACTGGGTGGCAGAAGATCCACAAAAGAACCGGCTGACCATTGATTTGCAAAAACGCAGCATTAGCACCACTGAAGGCCAGGACTATTCCTTCAAAATTCTGGATGCCGATGCCGCAATGCTGTTACAGGGGCTGGACCCGATTGCCTTGACGCTGCAGTTGGAAAAAGCCATTCAGTCTTTCGAACAAGACAGCCAATTGACCAGACCCTGGGTGGAGTTGGCCAGATCAGACGGGACCGCCCAACCCGTTTGATTGACTCATCATCAGATACTGGCGATGATCCCGTAATGCAATTCCTGAACGAACAGAATGCAGCCTGCCCTTACTGTGGTGAGACCATCAGTTTGCTGGTGGATGGCTCCATAGAAGACAGCAGCTATGTCGAAGACTGCCCGGTCTGCTGCCAGCCCATGCTGGTACACGTCCGGGTGGATGCGGATGGTGAAGTACAGTTCCTGCAAGTCAGACGTGAGGACGAGACGGGCTGAAGAGGCTCTGAATAATTCAGGGTTTCCTTATAGCGTATGGATTCGAGCTGTGACTTCGACTTCCAGCTTCATACGCTCATCCATCAAACCCGCCACGATCATGGTGGCTGCAGGACGCACCGGGCCCAGGTATTTCTGGATCACCGGCCAGCAAGGTTCAAAATCCTCTCGTCGTGGCAGAATATAGGACACCCTCACAATACCGGACAGGTTGCTGCCTGCTTTCTGTAAGGCCAATTCAATATTCCTGAAACATTGTTCAGCCTGCTCGGCCACATCTTCTGAAATCGACATCTGCTCGTAGTCAAAACCAGTAGTACCGGAAACAAACACATAATCGCCGTCCACTACCGCTCGTGAATAAGCCACTTGTTGTTCAAACGCAGAGCCACTGGAAATGAGCTTTCTGTTCATGTTGACTACCTCGGATGCTCCTGACAGAAGACAAAAGCATCGATTCGTAACAATATTGCTGTTTATAGACGTTAAACAGCTGTTTGTA
>CAZRTG010000123.1:0-10732 GCA_964602895.1 uncultured Wenzhouxiangellaceae bacterium | reverse complement strand
ATCAGTAACATGAAGCCACTCGTTTTGTCAGGAACCAGTGGCTATTCCTGTGTATGGTCTGTGGATAACTCAGGCCTCTGAAAGTATCCACAGCTTGTTAAGCGGCCATACATAAAATAACCACCGATACGTAAACATCAGGCTGTTAACAGCCGTAGCAACTTGGCTTTGTCTTCCTGCAAGCGTCCGTCTGTGGCGCACAACTCCTCAA
The DNA here is from genome assembly GCA_964602895.1 of uncultured Wenzhouxiangellaceae bacterium. GTDB lineage: Bacteria > Pseudomonadota > Gammaproteobacteria > Xanthomonadales > SZUA-36 > JAWXBM01. The sequence continues at coordinate 10,521 of CAZRTG010000123.1, read as the reverse complement.
TTCTACGACATGCATGCAATACGGTGGTATGGTCGCGACCACCAAAAGCGGCACCGATTTCAGGCAAACTGTGTTCGGTCAGTTCCTTGCAAAGCGCCATGGCCATTTGTCGGGGCCGCGCAATGTTGCGGGTTCGCCGCGGCGACAACATGTCCGCAAGACGCAGTTTGTAGTATTCCGCCACGGTTTTCTGGGTATTTTCTATGGTGATCAGTCGATCATGGATCAACAGAAGATCCCGCAGCACTTCCTGAGCGAACGCTTCATTGATGGGTCGTCCCGTAAAGCGGGAATTGGCATACAGTGTGTTCAGAGCACCTTCGAGGTCGCGCACATTGGAGCGTATGCGCCGCGCCAGCAGGAAAGCCACCGATTCATCCAGGGCCCCGCCGCGCTCTTGCGCCTTGTTCAGCAAAATGGCTACACGGGTTTCAAAATCCGGCGGCTCGATGGCCACGGTCAACCCCCAGCCAAAACGTGAACGCAGTCGGGCTTCCAGACCATCGACCTCTTTGGGGTAACGGTCACAGGTGAGGATGATCTGTTGTTTGCTGTCCAGCAGGGCGTTGAAGGTGTGAAAAAACTCCTCCTGGGTGCGATCCTTGCCGGCAAAAAACTGGATATCATCGATCAGCAGTGCGGCCGCCGTTCGATAATGTTGTTTGAACACATCGATGGTGTTACGCCGCAAGGCCTGGATCATTTCGCTGACAAACCGCTCGGAATGGAGGTAAAGCACTTTGGCACCCGGATTATGCTGGTGTATCAGGTTGCCTGCAGCATGCAGCAAATGGGTCTTGCCCAAGCCAGTGCCGCCGTACAACAGCAGCGGGTTATAAGCCATGCCGGGCTTTTGTGCCACCTGTTGCGCAGCAGCAAAGCCCAATTCATTGGACTTACCCTGAACAAAATTGCTGAATTGGTAGCGGCTGTCCAGGCCTGTGTCGAAGGGTTTTCTGCCGCTGGTCACCTTGGCTTTACCGGGCTCCCGGTTATTGGCGACCTCAACGGTTACTGAGTCACGGGTGGACCCCAGGTGCTCATAAATATCGCGGATGCGTTCCAGGTGATTCAGTGCGATGTAATCGCGCACATACGAATTGGGTGCAGCGAGCACAGTCTGGCCCTTGGCTGACTTGGGTTGCAGAGGTCTGATCCAGGTATTGAAGTCTTCAGCCGGCAACTCCCTTTCCAGGTAGTTCAGGCAGGTTTGCCAGTGATTTTGGGCCATTTTTGGTTCTTTCACTTTCCCACTTTAACCGGTACCGGATTTGGCTCCAGCAGCCTGTCGGATATTCCGAACGACCGCAGGAATGCAGGGGGTCGAGTAACGCAGGAGCAGGTTACCGGGCAGGTCATATCAAGCCCGACAGGCTCCCGGGCAACCGGACTCGAGCCGCTGCCATTACGTGCCGGGCCGCTGGGTTGGCCATGTTACTGCCAAGACCAATGCAATCCCGGACCACCAAGTCTAACGTGCTGTGGATAACTTGGCCACCGGCATATGAAAACAGGCAAACAACACTCCGGTTTTGCTTTGGACTTGTCGTTACTGGTGACAGCAGTTACAATTCGCCTCTTGTGTCAATTAGACTGGAATGGGTTGGGTGGCATTGCTTTGCCCCACACCCCAGATTCACCCGGATTCAGTAAAGGAATGTGTCATGAAACGTACTTTTCAGCCCAGCCGATTGGTTCGCGCTCGCCGTCACGGCTTTCGAGCCCGCATGTCTACTCGCGCCGGCCGCGCCATTCTGGCGGCACGTCGAGCCAAAGGCCGCAAACGCCTGAGTGCTTGAAAATATTGCTTTGTTTGAGCGCCTGAGCCCAACGCCTTTCGTTCCGGCCAGTATAGCGCAAGCCAGTTTGGTGAAAAGTTGGGTATTACAAGGTCGGGCATTGCAAGGTCGGGTACGTCAAAACCTGGCCTGCATTCCGGACCGGTATTCATACCGCTTGTGATCAGGGCTGTTGTGGTTTGTCTGGTTGAACCAGGCAGTACCGCCGCCCAGGCAGTACCCCCGGAATGAGCCTTCCGCAGCAGCATCGCCTGACCGAGAAGCGGGCCTTTCGCGCAATCTTTGAAAAGCCCTGTGTTGCTTCCGACTCCTGTTTCAAGATTTTGGCCCGACTCAATGAGCTGGATCATTCTCGGCTGGGATTGGCAGTCTCGCGTGCGGTGGACAAGCGCGCAGTACAACGCAACCGACTCAAGCGATTGATACGCGAAAGCTTCAGACAGCATATGGCTGCCGGTTCTTTTTCTGCATCAGCAGACTTTATGGTCTTGCCACGCCACCATGCCGTCACCATATCCAATCGGGAAGTATTTGAGCGATTGAGCCGGCTTTGGAACAATGTCTGTCAAAAGCTCATGTCTGTTTGAAGCCAGGAACCTGTCGGACTTAACATGATCAACTGCGTAAAATCCGAATTTGGCCAGATTTTTCACCCCTTGCTCACAACCCTGAGAGCAGGCAGCAGGATCAGGAAAACAATCAATGGATAACCTCAGACCGGTACTACTGATCAGCTTGGCCTTCCTGGGCTATTTGATGTGGATGGAGTGGCAGAAGGATTATGCACCGGTCGCTACTCAGCCGACAACGCAGGCAATTGAAAGCCAACCCGGCACAGACCCGATCCCTGGCGTTGATACGGGTAACGAAGTGCCTACAGGCAGCAAGGCAGACATAGCGGACTTGCCTCAGGCAGGAAACGCACCCCTCAACACAGAACCACAAAGCGCCAGTCCGGTAGCCAGCATGCGCGCGCCCAGCCCGGTGATTCGGGTGAGCACCGATGTACTGGAAGTCGAAATTGCTTTGACCGGTGGCACTGTGGTGAGCACCCGCTTGCTTGATTACCCGGTCGATCTGGAAAACCCGGCAGAGAAAGTTCATCTGCTGCATCGCGACGGCCTGAATCCGTTTATCGCTCAATCCGGGTTGTTGTCTTCACAAAGTGCACCCAATCACACCAGTGTTTACCAGTCAGCGAAGATGGAATACGCCTTACAACAGGGCGCTGATGAAATCAGTGTACCGTTGACCTGGCAATCTGAGGATGGCATCCAGGTCACCAAAACTTTTGTATTCCGTCGCGGCGATTATTCCGTTGATGTGATGCACCAGTTGCACAACCAATCCGCAGAAGTTTGGTCGGGTAACCGCTACGATCAGTTACAGCGCTCGGTATTGGCCGAAGAAACCAAGAGCAGTTTTACCAACCCCGGGACTTATTCGTTCACGGGTATTGCTTTTTACAGTCCGGAAGACAAGTTTGAAAAGCTGGCCTTTAAAGATGTCAGCGACAAGCCGTTCAACAAAACGTTTGCGGGCGGTTGGCTGGCCATGATCCAGCATTACTTTTTTGCTGCCTGGATTCCGCCCGGTGATGAGGTTGTGACTTATTCCACCAAGGAAATCATTGCAGAGGGTTTGCCTCGTTATCTGGTACGCAATGTTTCACCGGCGTATACCGTCGGAGCAGGCCAACAGCAGACTTTCAGCAGCCGCCTTTACATGGGTCCGAAACTGCAGGAAAAACTGGAAGCGGTCGCTCCGGGGCTGGAATATACCGTCAACTACGGCATCTTCACCATATTTTCCAAACCGCTGTTCTGGCTGATGTCGCATATCCATAACATCGTTGGAAATTGGGGTTGGGCCATTGTCCTGTTGACCATCCTGATCAAGGCCGCTTTCTTCAAGTTGACCGAAGCACAATACCGCTCCATGGCACGCATGCGCAAACTGCAGCCGCGTATTGAGCAGCTCAAAGAGCGTTTTGGTGATGACCGCCAGCGCATGAGCCAGGAAATGATGAAGATGTACAAGACCGAAAAGGTCAACCCACTGGGGGGTTGTCTGCCCATAGTGGTGCAAATTCCGGTTTTTATCGCTTTGTATTGGGTGTTGCTGGAATCGGTGGAATTGCGGCAGGCGCCGTTCATTCTGTGGATCACCAACCTCTCGGTGCGGGATCCTTACTTTATCCTGCCGGCGCTCAATGCCATTTTCATGCTTTTGACGCAGAGATTGACGCCCATGGCCGGCATGGATCCACTGCAACGCAAGATGATGAGCATGATGCCGGTGGTATTCGCAGTCATGTTTGCTTTCTTTCCGGCCGGCTTGGTGTTGTACTGGGCCACCAATGCGGGCCTGTCTTTGGCACAACAGATGTACATCACGCGTAAAATCGATGCCGGGATGGATAAAAAATAACGATTTTCAGGGTTTTCCCATTGCTTGTCAGAGGAATAATAGAGGATGATTGTTCGTTTGCAATAATCCAAACACCTGCCGATGACAAGCCAGACTCCCAGCATGAACACCGACACCATATGTGCCGTGGCAACTCCGCCCGGTATCGGTGGCGTGGGAATCGTACGATTGAGCGGGCCTTCATCCGCAGCCATCGCAAAAATCATGTGTGGACACTTACCCGAACCACGACATGCTGCGCTGGTCAGTTTCACAGATAAAAAGAAACGACGCATTGACCAGGGCTTGTTGATTTATTTTAAAGCACCGGCCTCATTTACCGGTGAAGATGTGGTCGAACTGCAGGCGCATGGCGGGCCATTGCTGCTGAACCTGCTGATGCGAAGAGCGCTCGAATTGGGCGCCCGCGTGGCACGGCCTGGCGAATTTTCCGAGCGGGCTTTTCTCAATGACAAACTGGATCTGGCGCAGGCAGAAGCCATTGTGGATCTGGTTGAGTCCGGCACAGAGGCTGCTGCCCGTGCGGCACAACGGTCGCTATCCGGTGAATTCTCAAAGCATGTTAACGCGCTGCAGGAAAAGCTCACCGCCTTGAGGGTCTATGTTGAAGCTGCCATCGACTTTCCCGATGAAGAGATTGACTTTCTCGCCGACGGAGAAGTGTTGAGTCGTTTGGATGCCAATACTCAAGCGCTACAGTCCCTGTTGGCGATCACCCGTCAGGGGCAAATTCTAAGAGACGGCATAGCGATGGCCATTATCGGGCGACCCAATGCGGGTAAATCGAGTCTGCTCAATGCCCTGTCCGGCCATGACCGCGCCATTGTTACTGACATACCCGGAACCACTCGCGACATTCTGCGTGAATCCATAGAAATGGATGGCATCCCCGTTCACCTGGTTGATACGGCCGGGATCCACCATACTGAAGATCCCATTGAGGCAGAAGGCGTGCGTCGAGCGCGTGAAGCACTGCTCTCTGCGGATCTGGTGTTGCTGGTGGTCGACCCGTTTGCTGATGTAGCGGAGCAACTGACTTTGCTGCAGGAGTTACCGGACCCGGGCCGTGTAATCGTGGTGTTCAACAAGGAAGACTTGCAGCGAGCCGACTGGGATGAACGGGTATTGCGGGCCCGGGTCAATGCCATCAGCATCAGCCTCTCGGCAAAAACCGGGTTGGGCTTGCACAAGTTGCGATCGTTGGTTCGTGCTGCCGTTGGGGCCACCGAACAGGCAGACGGTTTGTTCTCCGCCAGGCAAAGACACGTGGATGCGTTGCGTCGCGCCACGGCCCATCTGGCACAAGGAAAACGTCAATTATTGGAGCACGCCGCCGCAGAAATTCTTGCCGAAGAATTGCGCCTGGCACAAAAAGCCCTGTCGGAAATCACCGGTGATGTGCTGCCGGATGATTTGCTGGGTGCCATTTTTTCCAGCTTCTGTATTGGCAAATAAGAAACCATTCCAACACAATAGGCAGCATGATGCAGATCAGCAGCCATTTTGAAACAGGTACCGGAGCCTGGACGTACTTGCTGGCAGATACGATCAGTGGCAAGGCCGCCTTGATCGATCCGGTGATGTTGTTCGATCCGGTTTCCGGTCGAACCGATTCTGGTTTTATCCAGGACGTGTTGGAAACAGTCAGCCGGAGTGGTTATCAACTGGATTGGGTGATTGAAACGCATGTTCATGCCGACCACCTGTCGGCGGCACGTTTTGTCTGCCAAAACAGTGGTGCAAAACTGGCTGCGAGCCACGCGGTCAGTACCGTGCAAAAAAACTTTGTTGGCATTTTCAATCTCGACGACGTAGTCGCCGATGGCAGTCAGTTTGATCGATTGCTGGCTGAAGACGATGAACTTGAACTCGGTGAGCTGTGCATCAGGGTTCTGGAAACACCAGGACATACACCGGACAGCATCAGTCTTTTGGTTGAAGACGCGGTCTTTATTGGCGACACCCTGTTTACTCCGCTGCTTGGATCGGCACGTTGTGATTTCCCCGGTGGTGATGCCGGCATGCTGTTTGACTCAGTACAGAAACTTTATGCCTTACCGGACCAGACGCGGCTGTTCCTGTGCCATGACTATCCGACGGAAGGCCAGGTGCCGGTTGCGAGTGTTACTGTTGCTGAAAGTCGCAATCAGAACATTCATATCAAGGGCGATACCCGCAGAGAAGATTTTGTCGCCATGCGTACGAACCGTGATGCAAAACTTGCTTTGCCCCGTCTGATTTTGTCAGCAGTACAATTCAATATACGCGGCAATGTGGAAATAGCTCCTGAAAGTAATGGTGTTGCGTATTTGAAAATTCCTTTGAACCCATCTCTCAAGGATAACCTTACCTGATCCTGTTGACCTGAACTGGTGGGCTGTTACAGACCACTAGCCTGCCTTGCGTATCAGAAAATTGAACAGACCGTCTGCTTCGTCAAATTGCAGGAGCTTGTTGCCACTGATGCGACAATAGGCCTGGAAATCCAACACCGAGCCCGGGTCTGTAGCGATGACTCTTAACGTGGTACCGGGCGGTAGTTTCTTCAATAGCTGCCGGGTTTGCAGTATGGGTTGCGGGCAGTCAAGGCCGGAGGCATCCAGCGTTTGGTCCGCGTGCCCGAAATCCCCGCTATCGGTATCCGTATTTCTGTTCACGACATCTTTCATGACTCTGTCAATGGTCTGCAGTTCTTCGAGCGGATTGAACGCATACCGCAGGGATACAGAAAAATTTCAGATCCTCAAGTTCCGGGTCCAGCGTCAGTTCTTCGGGACGGCTGTTTTGCACCAGTTGTGCGGCCAGGTCAGCCGCCTCGTCCAGATAAGCTGAATATTGTTGCTGACGCTGGCCAGGCTCCAGTGCAGTGTTTGCTGGCCCGCAGCATTCCAGTGCTGCGTCCAGTGAAAAAGGTTCCAGGTCGACGCAATCCTGTTTGTGTTTCCATGCACCCGTGGCCATATGAAAATCATACAGGGGAAGGAATGCAGAGCCCTTTTCGGCAACAAACTCCACAGCCTCGGTAATGTAGTTAACTTCAGCTTCATCCATGACGTAGTGCAGGCTGATCCGACACCAGCCGGGTTTGATGCCTGAATAGCCCTGGCGGATCCATTTGCGGTACTGCTCGGAACGCGCCTCACCAATATTCAGCAAACGATGGCCGTAAGGGCCGGCACAGGAACAACCCGCCCTTGACTGAATACCAAACAGGTCATTGAGCAGTGTGGTAACAAACTTGGGGTGCAGATAATGGCCATGCGAGTCACGCAGATTGAACGAAATAATACTGATCCGCCGCTGCGGATCAGCGGGACCGAGTATTTCAATGGCCGGATGGGCCGCCCAACGTTCGAATACCCCATGCAGCAGGGTCCGCTCCCGGCACTCGATGGCCTCAACCCCAATGCGATCCTTGATTGCGAACGCCAGGCCGGCCTTGAGGATTTGCAGTACGCCGGGTGTACCGGCTTTTTCACGTTCTTCAATATCGTGGATGAAGTCCTGGCTGGTTGGCCCAACGTAATCCACCGTGCCACCCGCGCTGACGCTGGGCGGCAGTTCGTTGTGATACAGCTTCTGATTGAAAACCAGCACGCCGCTGGAGCCGGGACCTCCGAGAAACTTGTGCGGAGAAATAAATACCGCATCCAGCGAGGCATCACCTTCAAACCTACCTGCAGCGGGGTTCATGTCGATATCCACATACGGACCACTGGCGGCAAAATCAAAGCAGGCGATGGCATCATAACGATGCAGCAGCGTCGCTATTTCATGCACCGGGGAACGCAGGCCGGTAACGTTGGAGGCCGCCGAAAAAGAACCAATGCGCATGCGACCCAGGTAAGCCGGGTCTTGTAACAACCGCTCCAGATCTTGCAAATCAATACCGCCCTCCTGATCCAGCGCGACCTCGATCACAGTGGCCAGGCCCTGTCGCCAGGAAATCTCATTGGAGTGATGCTCATACGGCCCCAGAAACACCACCGGTTGATGTTGTGTCAGGAAGGCCTCGAAAGCCTGGCGCTGATCCTGCCCGGCAAAGCGATCCATCAGGTTTTGCAGGTTTTCCCGGGTTGCCGGCGGGATCATGACACCGATGATTTGCTGGAATTTGTCGATTGCCCCGGTCGCCCCACTGCCTACTGGAACGATGCGCCCGTGCTCTCCGGCATTCACCGAGTGTTTGATGGTGGCCTCAGCTTCTTCCAGCAAATGGGTCATGGAGCGGCCGCTGATATCATCTTCGGTATGGGAGTTGGCATAAATGCGCTGCAGGTTTTGTAAATAACGCTCCACCACCCCCAGGCAACGTCCGGAAGCGGTGTAATCGGCGTATACCATCAAGCGCTGTCCAAACGGTGTGGTGATGGGGGCATCCGCGCCCACAACCTGGCTGCGCAGGTACTCTAGACTCAGTGGTTTGGATGGGTTCATGTTACGGCCCATGGTTAATGGTTAAAATGGTGTTCAGTATTTGAGCATTCTAGCAGCCTGTGCGTGGACTCCCTGAATTCTGTTTTGTCAGGAGTCTTTGTTAGACTGCTCGTCTACCGGACCGAAACGGATCGGCAATAAATTCACTCCATCTAAAGGATCGCAACATGTTAGACAAGCTCAAAACCCAACTGCAACTGAAAAACCCCACACTGTTGCGTGAACAGGCCTATATCAATGGCGAATGGATAGCCGCAGATGACGGACGCAGCTTTGCCGTGACCAATCCGGCCGACAGCAGCCTTTTGGCCAATGTGGCCGAGCTGGGCGTGGCTGAAACGCGCCGTGCCATTGAAGCCGCCAGTGCGGCCTGGGCTGCCTGGCGGACACAGACCGCCAAACAACGCGCTGCGATCTTACGACGGTGGTATGAACTGATTCTGGCCAATAAGGATGATCTGGCAGCCATCATGACCGCCGAGCAGGGCAAGCCCCTGGCGGAGTCAGCGGGGGAAGTCGTGTACGGTGCATCGTTTATTGAATGGTTTGCTGAAGAAGGCAAGCGCATTTATGGCGATGTTATTCCCACCCATTTGCCGGACCGTCGCATCCTGGTCACCAAGCAGCCGGTGGGTGTGGTTGCAGCCATTACGCCATGGAATTTCCCCAACGCCATGATTACCCGCAAAGCCGGGCCAGCACTGGCGGCCGGCTGCACCATCGTGATCAAGCCGGCTTCCGAAACACCCCTGTCGGCACTGGCACTGGCGGTGCTGGCTGAAGAGGCCGGCATACCTGCCGGCGTATTCAATATAGTCACCACCACCCAGTCCTCTGCTACGGGGAAAGAGCTGACCGAAAATCCGTTGGTGCGGAAGTTCTCATTCACCGGTTCAACGGCGATCGGCAAATTGCTGATACGGCAGTGCGCCAGCACGGTAAAACGCGTCTCCATGGAGTTGGGCGGTAATGCACCGTTTATCGTTTTTGATGATGCCGATATCGATGCTGCGGTAACCGGCGCCATCATTTCCAAGTACCGCAATGCCGGACAAACCTGTGTGTGTGCCAATCGCATCTATGTGCAGGATGCGGTGTACGAGCAGTTCATGGAGAAATTCGTTGTGGCCGTACGTGCACTCAAAATCGGCCGCGGCGAAGAAGCCGGAGTCAATATCGGTCCGATGATTTCTGCCAGCGCGATTGAAAAGGTCGAAGAGTTACTGGAAGACGCCCGCAGCAAAGGCGGCAAGGTGGTTGAAGGGGGCCAAAAGGATGCCTTGGGCGGCCTGTTCTATCAACCCACCGTGGTGCGCGATGCAAGAGCGGATATGGCCTTTGCGACCGAAGAGATTTTTGGTCCGGTAGCGCCCGTGTTCCGGTTCAGCACCGAGCAGGAAGCCATCGAATTGGCCAACGCCACCGAATACGGCCTGGCGGCCTATTTCTATGCCCGCGACCTGGGCCGGGTTTGGCGCGTTGCGGATGAGTTGGAGTATGGAATGGTTTGTATCAACGACGGCATTCTTTCCACCGAAATAGCACCTTTTGGTGGTATGAAGGAGTCGGGCACCGGTCGGGAAGGTTCCAAGTACGGTATTGAGGAATTCATCGAGATCAAATACCTGACCATGGCCGGCCTGAAAAGCTAAATTAAAGGGGACGGGGCAAATTAAATTGTAAGTCTGTCCGGTAGCATAAAAGGGACGGGATTTAATTTGCCCCGTCCCCTTTAATCTTATTGCAGGCGTTCGACTTTGAGCTGGCGGCGTATGCCATCGACTTGCATGCGGTAACCACCGACGCTGCCGCGTTCAATGGTGGCGAGGTAGGGCTGACCGGGCTTCAGCTGCAG
>CAZRTG010000122.1:0-10739 GCA_964602895.1 uncultured Wenzhouxiangellaceae bacterium | reverse complement strand
ATATGGTTTCCTAGGATACCAAGGGCTGGATTCACATTTCTTCTGATAGTGGTAATAAATGTTTCTTTTCTACGCGCACGTGCGCGTCATGAGGTTCGGTAGAAAAAGGCGTAAAATCAATATGTTCTAATTACATCTACACAGAAGGAGCAGCAATACTATGCCTGATAAAGCCCTAAGCCCTATAGAACGTTTTCTTGCCAAGGCAAATGCTCGGCTAGAGTACCTAAACAGACCACCTGTTTCATGGCAATACCAAAAGAAATGTGGCGCTTTGGCTCGCTCCACAGGAAAGCCATGTGAAAGAAAGGCAATGAGAAATGGCCGATGCCGGAATCATGGGGGCCTCAGTACAGGGCCAAAAACCCCAAAAGGAAAAGCATGTGCCCTGGCGAATCTACGGCAGTACAAATCCAACGCATCAACCAATACAAAACAAGGTTGTAACTTGCCTTTTTCACTTACGGTGCACTTAGAACGAGAAATGAAAGCAACTATTAAAACGTAAGTTATTGATTTAATGGCGCGCCCGACAAGATTCGAACTTGTGACCCCTGCCTTCGGAGGGCAGTACTCTATCCAGCTGAGCTACGGGCGCCTTAAATCATTTTAACTACATTTCAGGATCCAGTTTGTCTGGATCCCGGATAGCGGCTCCGCCGCTTCCGGGATGACGGCTTAAGGCCCACCCTGGGATGACGGCTTAAGGTCCACCCTGGGATGACGGTTTAAGGTCCACCCGGGATAACGGCTTAAGGTCCGCCCCGGGATGACGAAACACACCTTGGGGTGACGATTAAAACTTTTAAATCAACCTTCTCACATCACCCATAGACGCCAAAATCCCATGCGGGCGCGTAGTTTAGCGAGTATCGGTGAAGAAAGTAAGTTTTGAGTTGCTTCCGATGCCAACTTGCAGCAGTTATACTAGCCGCCGATCGGGTGGCTCCAGGAGCCTGTCGGGTTTGACTGATCGTAGCGAGGGAAAGTCGGTTTGAGTCAGATTTTTCGGTCTTTTGAGGAGAATAGCACCGCTATTTAACGAAAAAGAGCGGGAAATCTGGCCAAACCCGGATTTTCCGCAGCAGATCATGTTAAATCCGACAGGCTCCTGTGCTACCGTGGCAAACGCCAGGCAGAGCCAGGCTCAGGTTTTTAGAGGTTTTACATGAATCCGCAAAGCGATAGTACGTTTGTTAAGACTTTCAGTATCATAGTTGTTGGCCTGTTGATTGTTACCGCTGTGCTCATCAGCATATCTGTGGTTCTTCGAAGTAAACCTGATCCCATTGCCAACCCCAGTCAACAACGCTTCATTGAAGAACGTATTGCCCCGCTAACTGGTGTACACCAGGGTGCAGACGGCCAGGCTGCTTTGGCGGCTGCGGCTGCTGAGGCACAGGCCGCTGCAGCGCCGGCTGAAAGCGGCCCGGTAGATGGCGAACAGGTGTACAACACGGTATGCATGGCTTGCCACGCTGCCGGTGTTGCAGGCGCACCAAAGCCAGGTTCGGAAGAGTTGACCAAACGGTTTGCTGACGAAGGTATTGATGGCATGTTGTTCAATGCCATCAACGGTTTGAATGTGATGCCACCTCGCGGCGGTCGACCCGACCTGAGCGATGAACAGATGCAGGCTGCTATCGAATTCATGCTGCAGTAAGCTTTTTGTAGCACACTTCGCTGAGGCGCGGGTTTCCGGGTTCGTTACGGTACAGCCCGGTTGCTGTCTTTCGAAGCAGCGACCCAATCTGCGACGGCTTTTTGTACTTGCGGAAAAACCTGATCAAAACCGCGCGCAAAATCTGCTTCGTACTCGTCCCATATTTTATCAACCTCATGTAACGGGTTGGTGCGCGACAAACGCCGGCCCAAACCGGTCAGGCTGAACAGGATTTCATCTTTATCCAGATAGGCTGCAAACAGGCCGCGGCGGTCGGCATAACGCATGAACCCTTTAAGCTCCTCCGGCAGAATCCTGTCGTATTCAGCCAACACGCTACGCATGTCTTTATCGAACTGCTGCAGGGACACCGCAGAATACTGTCTCCAGCGTTTGGCCAACTCATGATCAAAAGCCACATCGATGATGATCCCGGCATAACGACGGAACGGTGGATTAAATTGCTGCCTCAGTTCCACCAGCTCTGGCAAACCATCCATGTACTGGTCAATAAAACGGTGCAGCTGAATGCCCCTTTGCACCGGGACGGGCAATTGACTGTCGTCCACGCTGCCACGCACGAAGTCGCCCAGAATGGCTCCCAGACGCAAGCCGTCATCGCCATCAGCGAGTAACAGATGAGCAAGGAAGTTCATGTGTTACAAGATAGCAGATTCGTCAACTCGTCATTGAGTAGATTTTGCGCTTGAATTTTGAATTTTGAATTTCCAGGGCAAGCCATCAATGGTTGGATGATTTCAACAACTGGCCCTGTTAACGGCCGCTGCGGTATCATGCGGGTTGCTAAAACCTCCAGGCCGGTAATGACAACCACCACCGACATCAATGCACCCAGCACTTTTCCAGCAGAGCGATCTGAATTCAAACTGATGGGGCCAGCCGGTGCACTGGAATGCGCAGTCGACCTGCCGGATGCTGCTGATGAGCGCCCGGCAATCATCGTTTTGTGCCATCCACACCCGCAACACGGTGGCACCATGCACAACAAAGTGGTCACCATACTGGAACGCTCCATGCGCGAATTGGGTTTACGCACGGTACGCTTCAATTTCCGCGGAGTGGGTGCCAGCGAAGGGACATTCGATGATGGTTACGGTGAAACCGACGATCTGTTTGCCGTCGTCGAATGGGTACGACGTACCCGGCCTGATGACGAGTTGTGGTTGGGGGGTTTCTCTTTTGGGTCTTATGTCGCAACCCGTGCCGCCCTGAATCTGAAACTGGGTCAGTTGATTTCCATCGCCCCGCCAGTGGATCGCTACGAATTCAGCACGCTGCCACGTCCTGAGTGCCCCTGGTTGATGGTACAAGGCGATGAAGACGATGTGGTGTCAGTGGATTCGGTACGTTTGTATGCCGATAGCATAGAGCCACCTCCTGATCTGGTCGTAATGCACCAGGCCGGGCATTTCTTTCACCGTCGACTGATGGATTTGCGTGGCTTGTTGAAAAACGGTGTTCGAGACCAGCTTCCAGAGCCTTTGAACCCAACCCATTCCGGCTGATTTTCCCCTTTTTGATGCCACTATCGCCACTGGCCAGGTACGAGCAACTCCTGGATGCAGGAGAAATACTCCCCGATAGCCAGCAGCGCCAATTGGTGCTGGCTTTCGATCAGCTGTGGTATGAGTTACAGGCAGTGCCCGATAACCCCTCGTTGCTGCACCGCATTCGACGTCAGCCCAGAGGAATCAAAGGTTTGTATGCCTGGGGTGGAGTGGGCCGTGGTAAAACCTGGTTAATGGATCTGTTTTTCGACAGCCTGCCCATTGAACACAAACAACGAATCCACTTCCACCGCTTTATGCAGCGTATCCACCATGCCCTGAACGAGCTGGGAAATGAGCGTGATCCTTTGGTCACCATCGCACGCAAATGGGCGCAGGATTGCCGCGTATTGTGCCTGGATGAGTTTTTTGTCAGTGACATTGCCGACGCGATGTTGCTGTCCGGCTTGCTCAAGGCTTTGTTTCATAACGGGGTAACCCTGGTAACTACCTCCAACCTGGCACCGCAGGATCTGTATCGTGATGGCCTGCAGCGCGCCAAATTCCTGCCCGCGATCGACCTGTTGCAGCGCTGTACGCGGGTGATGGAGCTGGGCGGAGACCTGGATTTCCGTCTGCGCATTCTGGACCAGTCCGAAATTTACCACTGGCCGCTCGATCACCAGGCAGAGTCCAATCTGGCAGCAAGCTTTGCCCGCATGGCGGGGGGAGTGGAGTTGAACACCGAAATGCAGATGAATGAGCGGCCACTGCAGTTACTTCGCCGTGGCGATGGTGTGGCCTGGTTTGAGTTTTCCGAGTTGTGTGAAAAGCCGCGCGGCAGCATCGATTACATCGAAATTGCACGCGCTTTCAACGCCGTATTGATTTCACACGTACCGCGAATGAAAGAAGAAGACATCAATATTGCCCGTCGATTTATTATCATGATCGATGAATTTTACGATCGGGGTGTAAAACTGCTGCTTTCGGCTGAAGTTCCGGTCGACGATTTGTACCAGGGCCATCGGCTTGCTTTCGAGTTCGAGCGTACGCGCAGCAGGCTGACCGAGATGCAAACGCACGATTATCTGTCAAAACCGCATTTGGCTTGAGCCGCAACCGCAGATGCGCCCCCCCCGCGAGTAATTCACAGGCTATCAGCAGACTTTTTGGGGGCAGAAAAAAAGAAGGGCCAGCAAGGGGTAAGCTGGCCCTTCCGTGAGACCCGATGCAAGGGGAACACCGGTCTCGGAACGAGAGTGCCATAAGGGGGAACGACACTCTCGAACTGATCGTAATTCATTTTCAGGAATCAAATGTTAGGGAAATGTAAACCCCCGAACATTTCCATAGGCGATGATAGTACAGCTTTTTGAATTTGGCAAAGCCTTAATTGAAATTTGCCTGTACCCGCTTTCTCAGCAGCCCTGGCAGTCTGTGTGAATTAACCGGTTTCTATGATCGGTCAGGCCGGTCAGACTGCTGTATCAACGCCTACGGGTTCCACGCAGTGCGTCCACCGAGAATGTTGCCATTTCCACCCCACCACTGCGTACCGGCTGACCATCTTCCGGCCCGAAAGCAGCACCATAAGCAATTTCCCAGCTCAATGGCCAAACCCCGGATTTCTGGTCTGTGGCCCAGGCGGCAGTAATTTTGTCCATACCGTCCTGAATATCCTTGAAATTTTTACAATAACTGGCGGCGCCCACCGCTTCCAGCTCGTCCAGCAGGCCTGCCGGATTGGTATAAGTCAGCGTTATGATTTCGGCATCCATCACCGGATCGCGGAAACCGGCAGCCAATAAATCATCACCCAGGTCGTGCATATCCGGAAATTCCCGAATCGCATCGTTCATTCCGGCACTTTGACAGGCCGATTTCAGCTCTTTAAGCGAATCGGTAACGGGCAAGCTGAACAACAACAGGCCACCCGGCCGCAATACGCGGCGTAAGCCATTGAACAGCCCCACCCGGTCCTGGGTCCATTGCAGCGACAGGTTGGCCACGATCAAATCGGCACTGCGGCTGGCCAAGGGCAGGCTGCTGACATTGGCGCAAACCACCCGCAGGGGTCGCATGAATGTGGATTTGCCGGCCGCCAATCGACACATCGGCAACACAAAATCGACGCCCAGCACTTCGGCCTTGCGGTAACGTCGCTTCAGCTCGGCCGCACAATATCCACTGCCACAACCCAAATCGATGATACGGGCGGGTTCGCGCCGCTGGAAACTGTCCCTTTCCAGCAGACGGTCGGCTACTTCACGCTCCAGCACGGCGTGCTCATCGTAATGGGCTGCCTGCTGTTCATAAACGGCCTGGAGCTGTGGTGTCTCCATGGCCTGGCCACCTCGAAGTCTGTTCATATCAAGCTGATACCACCGGTTGGCCACAAACAGCTGGCAGTCTGTTTGAAGGTTGGAATAGGTTCATGAGGGCCATTTTGACGCCTGCAGGGTCACAGTCCAAGCCTCGGATGAATTTAGCGCCAATTTCCTACACAAAATTACAACGAATTCTTACATCAACACAACTTCGGATTGAGCAGAATAGATACCGGATTGCTTAAGGCACGTGTCATGGCAACCTCTATTTTAAGTTTAAAGACCTATTTGAAGGCCAGTTCGAAGGCCCGTTTAAAGACAGGCATTCTGGAGCATTTGTTGCCCGCCTGCTGCCTGCTTTGTGGACAACGCAGCCCGAACCGCCGGCTGTGCACCGGCTGTGAGAATGATTTACCCCGCATCACTGCCTGTTGTAAGCAATGTGGCTTGCCGGGGCAGTTGGGTGCAGCAGCGCTGTGTGCGGCTTGCCTTCGCCATCCACCGCCCTGGGACGACGCTGTCGCTGCACTGGTATACGAGTATCCGGTGGATCACCTGGTGTGGCATTTCAAATTCCACAAAAACCTTGCCTGTGGGCAATTGCTGGCCGAAGAACTGGTGCGCGCGGTCGAACAAAAACTGAGCCAACATAGGGGTGACGATCACCGCTTGGACCCTGATACCAGGGAGCCGGGTTGTGAAAAGCCTGATCTGTTGATCCCGGTTCCACTGCATTTTTTCAGACGCTGCAAACGTGGCTTTAACCAGGCCGAGTTGATCGCAGCCGAACTGCAACGACACTGCGGTATTCCCGTACAGCGACGCCTGTTAAGCCGCATCAACCATACGTCAGCCCAATCCGGTCTGGATCGTAAAACCCGGCAAAAAAACCTGCGCAATGCATTTCATTGCGCACCCTTGCATGGTGCGCATGTGGCTTTGATCGATGATGTTTTGACCACCGGGGCAACGCTGCAGGAATGCAGCCGTATGATCAAAAAAGCGGGAGCCAGGCGGATATCGGTTTGGGTAGCTGCTCGTGTGCCTGCACCCGTGCATTGAATCAGCGCCCAACCATAGGCGCTGAACAATAAGCCCGAATTAATCAATCCGGATTAATCAGCCCAATTTTTTTAACTCGAATTAACAAAAACCCTCTGATTTCAGACAAACAAAAAATGCCCCGCCAAACCGATGAAAATGCAGCCGCCCACCCGGTTATTCAGTAAAAATGCCTTGAAACAGGCAGCAGGGCTGCGATCACGAATGCTGTGCGATTGCAGGGCGAAAAAAATGGCAACCGCAACCACAGCAACAAAAAAGGGCAGGCTCCAGCCAGCTCGCCAACCCAACACGATCAAGCCGGCAACCATCAGGACCATCAATCCCCGTATCACGGCAAGGTCATGGCGGCCGAAAAGAATGGCTGTGGATTTGACACCAATCTTCAAATCATCCTCACGATCCACCATGGCATACAGCGTGTCGTAAATCACCACCCACACCATATTGATTGCAAACACAGCCCAGGCCAGCCAGGGAATATTGTTGGTTTCCGCTGCAAAAGCCATCGGAATACCCCAGCCAAAGGCCACACCCAGCACGACTTGAGGCCAATGGGTGTAGCGCTTGAAAAAAGGGTAGCTGGCAGCCAGCACCACACCCACAAAGGCCAGCTTGATGGTCAGGGCATTGGTTTGCAGAACCAGCAACAAGGCGATCAACAACAGCACGAAGAATCCGGCCAGTGCCTTTTTCACGGTCAATTCGCCACTTGCCAACGGGCGGTCGCGGGTTCGTTGCACGTGCGGATCAAAATCCCGGTCCGCAATATCGTTCATCACGCAGCCTGCAGCACGCATGACCGCTACGCCCAGTGTGAAAATCACAACATTCTTTAACGAAGGACGGCCCTGACCGGCAATGAGCAGGGCCCACCAGGTAGGCCACAGCAACAGAAGAATCCCGATCGGCCGATCGAATCGCATCAGTCGCCACCAGGCATTCCACTTCACCGCCACCATTTCAAACTCCGGATTCTTTTTCTGACCTCAGGGTACCTTTTCTTCATCCATTCAGAAAGGCAGACTTTGACTTGCAGAAAGCGCGGCCGGACCCCAATTTCCATTCCGGCACATGTTTCTGACCGCACACTTTCCCTGGAAACCTATTTCACAAACAGATCCGCTTTGGTGCACTATGCGGGCTCAATCAAACTGAACGCTTTTTATGGAATATATCGACATAGGTTGCAATCTGTCCCACGACTCCTTTGATGCCGATCGTGACGAAGTCATCCACCGGGCCCGGCAGGCCGGTGTGGTCCAGATGATCGTCACCGGCGCCAGTGAACACGGCAGTATCAAAGCCCTGGATATTGTGCGCGAGTATCCCGGCATTCTCTATGCTACAGCGGGCGTACATCCCCACCTGGCCAGTGAATTCAACGCGGAAACCGAATCGGTTTTACGCGAACTGTGTGATCAGGCGGAAGTGGTCGCAGTGGGTGAAACCGGCCTGGATTATTTTCGCGACTTCTCGCCGCGCGACCACCAACGGCATGCTTTTGAGCGCCAACTGCAAATTGCCGTGGATTGCGGCAAGCCCCTGTTCCTGCACCAGCGCGATGCACACACCGACTTTATCGCCATATTGCGCGAGTTCAGGAGCCAACTGCAGGAAGTGGTGGTGCATTGTTTCACCGGCAGCCAGGCAGAACTGCACGAATGCCTGGATCTGGAATGCCATATCGGCATCACCGGCTGGATCTGTGACGAGCGACGCGGCACGCACATGAAAGCTTACATGGCGGATATTCCAGCCCGTCGATTGATGATTGAAACCGACGCACCTTATCTGAAACCCCGGAATTTACGGCCCAAAGTCAGAAGTCATCGCAATGAGCCTTGTTGGTTACCCTGGATTGCGGGTACATTGGCAGCTTGCCGGGGTGAGACACCTGAGCAATTGGCCAGGCAGACCACCGCCAATGCGCGTGAGTTCTTTCGGTTGCCAAAACAGGGAGCCACCGTAAGTCGCTGACCAGGCAAAGACCTGAAAATGACGGAAGCCAACAACAATACAGCAGAACAGCGAGATGAATCGTCGCGGATGAGTCGCTTTGGCTTTAAAAAGCCACGCATTTTTCCTCCCGTCTGGCTGTTGTTGTGTGCCGTCGCCATGTTTGCACTGGACCGTTGGTTACCCCTCGTCCAATTCTATCCGTCGCTGCCCGGGCCAGCCTGGTTCTTGATGACGCCTGGCCTGTTGCTGGTTCTTGTCGCGGCCAATCTGTTCAAACGCGCCGAAACCGGCGTCGTACCCTTCAGCAAATCAACCACGCTGGTGACCGGTGGTATCTATCGCATTACCCGCAACCCCATGTACCTGGGCATGGCCTTGGTACTCGCGGGCGCTGCGATTAAAATCGGTTCTTTATCTGCCTGGCTGCCGGTTATCTTTTTTGTTTTTATCATTCAGCGACAATTCATTCGTAACGAAGAAATTTTTCTGACGGCCATCTACGGCGATGAATATCGCCGGTTTTGCAAGAAAGTAAGGCGCTGGCTTTAGCTCGTATATTGCTCCGGGGCGGGTGATCTGCCGCCACCCGGGTCAATCAGCTTTCCGGGGCGACGCGTTTTAGTTCGAATAAACTAAACTGGTATCCAGTGCCGGTTATTACTTCACAAGGAGAATGAGCATGAAGCAGTTTTATTGTGTTTTGATCTGCAGCACGTTTTTGGCTTTTTCATTCAATGCCCTGGCACAGGCGCCCATCATTTACCCCGCTGGCGGGCAAAGCCCCGAACAACAACAAAAAGACCAGGGTGAATGTCAGGCCTGGGCCACACAAACCACCGGCGTTGACCCGGCAGTGATTGCCCAGGCACCACCGCCCACCAGCAGCAGTGGTGGTGGCGAGCGAGTGCAGGGCGCAGCAAGGGGAGCGTTGGGCGGTTTGGCCATTGGCGCGATAGCCGGAGACGCCGGTGAAGGTGCCGCCATCGGTGCCGTAGTCGGCACCATGGCAGGCGGGCGAAGAGCCCGGCACAACCAGGCTGCGCAACAGCAAGCCGGTCAGGCCCAGAACCAGGAACAGATTGAAACCTGGTACCGGGCCATCGGCGCCTGTATGACTGCCCGTAACTATACTGTCA
Source organism: uncultured Wenzhouxiangellaceae bacterium (assembly GCA_964602895.1). Taxonomy (GTDB): domain Bacteria; phylum Pseudomonadota; class Gammaproteobacteria; order Xanthomonadales; family SZUA-36; genus JAWXBM01. The sequence goes on along the minus strand of CAZRTG010000122.1, from coordinate 1,078 downwards.
GCTGATCGGAGGATAACAACATGCATACTTTTAGGAAAACCATTGCAATAGCGTTCGCCTGCCTGATTGCAACACCGGTACTGGCAGAGGATTTCGACGGTTCCAAAGCATTGATCTGCGCTACCGTTGATGCACGGGATTGCGTGCTGCAGTCAGAATGCTTTATTGGCGAAGCCAGAGAGGTGGGTGCACCGGAGTTCTTCCGGCTCGACTTCAAAAAGAAGGTGGTTATCGGCAAGGAGCGTACTTCACCCATCAGTTCCATGGAACAGGGCCCAACCGCGATGCTCCTGCAGGGAACAGAAAACGGCTACGGCTGGTCGATTGGACTTAATAAACAAAGCGGCGAATTTTCCGCTTCGATGACCAATTTTGAAGGCTCTTTCCTGATGTTCGGCTCATGTACCGTGCTATAAGCCGTCAACTGCAGGTCCATTTTCGCGACTTCACAAAGGATTTTCCTGATGCGTAAACTGTTCAGCCTCCACCTGCTTACCCTTGCGTTTCTCATTGCTACAATACCGCTTGCAGAAGCTAAAAAATCAGATGATGAACAACGCGCCGAAATTCGACAGAAAGCCGATAAGACCCTGCAACGGCTGTACAAAGAACAACCCGGCGCCGAACAGGCCGTAAAAAGTGCGGTGGGCTATGCGGTGTTCTCAAACTTTGGAATGAAGATATTTGTTGCCGGTGGTGGCTCGGGCAAGGGTCTGGCCAAAGACAATCAAACCGGCAAAGAAACCTTTATGAAAATGGTTGAGGTCCAGGCCGGTCTGGGCTTGAGTGCCAAGAAGTATCAACTGGTTTGGGTTTTTGAAACCCGGTCGACGCTGGACAGCTTCATCAACTCGGGATGGGAAATCGGCGCTCAAGCGAGTGCCGCTGCCAAGTCCGGGGACACCGGTGCCTCGCTGGAAGGAGCGGTGTCCATTTCACCCGGTGTCTGGCTGTACCAGATGACCGATCATGGACTGGCGCTGGACCTGACCGCAAAAGGCACCAAGTATTTTCTGGATGATGATCTGAATTAAATCGCAGGTTTTAAATGTGAACCTGCGCCGCCAGCAACGCAACC
>CAZRTG010000121.1:2489-10942 GCA_964602895.1 uncultured Wenzhouxiangellaceae bacterium | reverse complement strand
CCGTAATTGTTTGAGCAATTGGTGGTCAGGACAGGCAGACCATAAGTATGGTGAAAGGCCCGCACCAGGTGATCCGAGCCAGCCTTGCTGGCGGCATAAGGCGAATTCGGTGCATAGGGCGTGGTTTCGGTAAACACCCCTTCCGGCCCCAGGCTGCCATAAACCTCATCGGTTGATACGTGCAGAAACCGAAAGTCCGTTCGGCGGCTTTCAGGCAAACCCTTCCAGTAGTTCAAAGTGCTCTGCAACAGGTTCAGGGTCCCGACAATGTTGGTTTGTACAAATGCTGCCGGGCCGTCTATGGAACGGTCCACATGGCTTTCTGCAGCAAAGTTGACAATGGCGTCTGGCTGATACGTATCCAGCAGATCACCGACCAACTCCAGGTCTGCAATATCACCCTGCACAAACACATGTCGCGGGTCTTGCTGCAGGCTGTTGAGTGTGTCCAGATTGCCTGCATAGGTGAGCAGGTCGAGGTTAATGACGCGCAGGGCAGCCTGTTGCTGCAAACTGCGCAAAACAAAATTGCCGCCAATAAAGCCGGCGCCACCGGTAACCAGCAAAGTCTTCATCAGGGTTTATCAGAACGGAATGTCGTCGTCCGCGAAACCTTCATCAGGTGCTGAACCGCGATCGTCCTGGCCCTGGCTTTGGCCCTGATTCCTGTTACCGCCACGATTGCTGCGGAATCCATCATTGGATGATTGGCCTCCACCGCCACCCTCGCCGCCACGGCTGCCCAACATCTGCATTTCATTGGCGATCACTTTGGTGGTGTAACGATCATTGCCGTCTTTGTCCTGCCATTTATCGGTTTGCAGGCGCCCTTCAACATAGACCTGGCTGCCTTTACGCAGGTATTCGCCGGCAATTTCTGCCAAACGCCCAAAAAAAGTGATGCTGTGCCACTCGGTGCGTTCCTGTGGTTCGCCGGTTTGCTTGTCTTTCCAGGACTCGCTGGTCGCAATGCGTATTGAGGTAATGGCTGCGCCACTGGCGGTGTAACGTGTTTCAGGATCCGCACCCAGGTTGCCCACCAGGATAACTTTATTAATACCACGTGCCATCAGGCATCTCCCATCGGCGCCAGTCGGCTGCCGTATTTCTATAGTGAAAAAATGATGAACAGGGCTGGGAGTTTATCACAGTCATTCTGGCTGGCCTGTAGGAAAGACCCTCTTTGAAAGTAAGCCAATTACCAGTCCCCAAAGCAGGCACAGCGTAGCGGCTGAAAGCAGCGCCGCGGACGCTCCCCATTCCCCCAGTATCCATCCACCACCGATTCCGCCAGCAAAAGCGCCAAGAAACTGGAAGGTACTGTACAGACCCATACGACGCCCCCTGCCTGCCGGCCCTACAAAACGGGCGATCAGCGCCGGCATTGATGCCTCAAGCAGGTTAAACGCAACAAAATAGGCCATCAACATGCCCGCTATCCAGGGCAAGGAACCCGTCCAGCTCATGAACATCATGGACAGGCCAAGCAGACAAAATGCCGGCAGGATCAGTTTGTGTTCCGTCGCGCGGGCACCGGTGCGGGCCAAAACCGGTAACATCAAAACCACTGAACCCATCATGGTGGGCACGTAAATCTTCCAATGTTCCGACAAAGCGAACTGGAATTGATCGACCCAAAGCCCGGGCAAAACAACGAACAATTGTGTCATGACGGCGTGCAGCAAAAATACACTGAGGGACAGAACCCACACAGGCTGCATGGCCGATTCCTGCTTAACCAACTCCGGCTCTTCAACTGCCTGGCCGGACGGTATGGTAGAAATCAACACCAGGCCAAACAGTGCCAGGCCTGCCGTCAACCAGAACAGGCCATGCAAACCTACCAGATTTGCCATCGGCACGGAGATTGCCATGGACAACAAAAAAGCACCACCGATGCCCATACCAATGATGGCCATGCTGACGGAGCGTTTGGCGGGCCGAATACGATCTGCTGCCAAAGCCATTGCCACGCCGGCTATAGCGCCGCTGCCTTGCAGGCATCTGCCAATGATCAGCCCGGTCATGGTTTCTGAAATGGCTGCAACCACACCACCGATCGCAAATACCCCCATACCCAGAAACAAAACACGCCGACGCCCCCAAATATCCGACAGCCAGCCAAACGGTTGCTGAAATACAGCCTGGGTCAGGCCATAAGCGCCTACGGCCAGACCGCCCAGTAATGGCGTAAACCCCGGTGTTTCCCTGGCCAGCACCATGAACACAGGCAAAATCATGAACAAGCCCAGCATCCGCAAGGCAATTACACCGCCCAGCGTTAACGCCAGTCTCATTTCACCCTTGGGGGCCGGTTCTGAAGTCACACTAACGCTCCACACGCAAAGCGCGCATTATAGTGCGGCTTTTGCAACCGAGCACAGCCGAAGTCTGGATTCGAGCGCCCATTGCAGCCAGGTTTGTAAACAATCTGTCTGCCGGACATTATGCTGGGGGCATGGAGCAGCCTATAATCGTCGCTCAGCAAATTGTGTTAACAGGCCCTAATTAAAGAATCATGAAATCAGCCCAGGCAACAAACTCTCCCCTCCATGAATCATCTCAGGACATTCAATCAGTAGTCGACTTGTGTGCAGATGATATGAACCAGGTGAATGATTTGATTCGTAAAAGCCTGGATTCCGATGTCGTTCTGATCCGCCAGATTGCCGAATACATCATTGGCTCCGGCGGTAAACGCTTGCGCCCCATGCTTGCCGTTCTGGCAGCCCGGGCGTGCGGCTATAGCGGCAATCAACACATTGTGCTGGCAGCGGTTATTGAATTCATACATACCGCCACCCTGTTACACGATGATGTGGTGGATGAATCGGACCTGCGACGCGGCAAGGAATCCGCGCACGCCGTGTGGGGCAACGCTGCCAGTGTTCTGGTAGGCGACTTTCTCTATTCCCGCGCTTTCCAGATGATGGTGGATATCGATTCGATGCAAGTGATGGACGTTTTGTCGGATGCCACCAACCAGATCGCTGAGGGTGAAGTCGAACAGCTGTTGAACATGCACGACCCGGAAGTCAGCCAGGAACGTTACTTTCGTGTCATCGAAAAGAAAACAGCCCAGCTGTTTGAAGCGGCCTGTCAGCTGGGTGCCGTGATTGCAGGGCGAACAGACCTGGAAACCAATCTGGCGCAGTACGGGCTTGAGCTCGGTGCCGCATTCCAGGTGATGGACGATGTACTGGATTACACTTCCGACGCCGCCACTCTGGGCAAAAACAGTGGCGATGATCTGGCCGAAGGCAAACCAACGCTGCCTTTGATTTTGTGTCGGGAACGGCTGGATACCGACCAGCGCGAAGCCATTGACGATGCCATACGTGCCGGTGATCTATCCAAACTGGCCTGGATACGCCAGGCCATTCACGATACAGGCGCCTTGTCAGCGGCCATCAACATGGCCCAAACACGATCCGGCGCTGCACTGGCAGCACTGGAGGGTATGGAGCAGTCGCTCTGGAAATCAGCCCTGGTTACATTGGCCGATTACAGCGTAAATCGGGACTTTTGATGTGCTTGAGGTGGTAGTTATCCTGCCAGAACCGCATTCCACTGTTTGATCCTGTCTTCCTGGCTGCTCAACACCGCTTCAGCGCCCATGATATCGATGCCGGAAATACGGTCACCCATCTCGATGGAATCAACCACAGCCTGATCGCTTGCATCTTCAACACAACCAAATACGGTGTGTTTGCCATCAAGCCAGCCTGTTTCCACATGTGTGATAAAAAATTGGCTGCCGTTCGTACCCGGGCCGGAATTGGCCATGGACAACACCCCCGCACGGTCATGCCTGGCTTTGGGGCTGCATTCATCCTCAAAGCGATAACCCGGGCCACCGGTACCGGTGCCGTTGGGGCAGCCACCCTGGATCATGAAATTCGGGATGACACGGTGAAAATTCAAATCATCATAAAAGCCATTGGCTGCCAAATTGACGAAGTTCGCCACTGTAATTGGCGCGATATCAGCGAACAGATTGATTTTAATATCACCTTTACTGGTGTGCATAACGGCCTTTACCGGGCTGTTCATTTGGGAACTCAATTCACTCACGGTTACATCTCCTGGAAATATTTTGAAACTTTTTCGAATGGGGCATGGTCTACTTCAGTAAGGCCGCGGGATGGTCTCTCCCTCAAACCTGACAGGGCTATTTCTGCACTCCTCACTCCCTGACCCGCGGCCTCTATTTTATACATTCACAACAGTTCATGCCCGGTTGATCAACGCTTCCGGGCATTTTTTTGCCCATTAGCCGATGATCAGAAGCCAACCAGGCGTGCAAACTCTTTGCCGCGATGCTGGAAATCAACAAATCTGGGGAAGCTGGGTGCGCCTGGCGACAACAATACCAGGTCGCCGGCGACTGCCAAGTGGCGAGCCTTCTCAACAGCTTCTTGCAGATTCTGGACGATGTGATGCCCGGCCGGGCAACTCAGCCCCAAAGACTCCAGCTTACCGATAACATCGGCACCGTTATCCGGCATCGCAACCACAGCCTTGGGCGTATGAGCCAGAAAATCACCCAGATAGGAACTCCAGTCCAGGCCCCGATCCAGACCACCGATCAGCAGCACAATCGACCTGCCTGTCAGCGCTTCAAGCGCGGCGCAGGTTGCTACCGGAGTTGATGAAATACTGTCGTTGATCCAACAGATACCGTCACTTTCGCCAAGAACCTGCAGACGGTGGGGCAAGCTCTGGTAGCTGGAAAGGGAAGCGACAGCGGCATCAAGCCTGAATCCGGCCCGTCGAATAACAGTTAGCGCTGCCGCAACATTGGAACGATTGTGCTTGCCTGGCATATTGGCCGGCATCTCGACCTCCAGGTTGGTTTCATCGTCCATGAATTGGCGACCCTCAAACCAGATACCTTCGCCTGAATTGAACCAAGTGGCCCCGGCGACAGCCGAAAACTCCCGCCGCAGCATGGAGTCCGCTGCATTCAGGACTAAACCACCGGTTTCGGTCAGTCGGGCAAGGCGCAACTTGTCGTTCATGTAAGTCTCCACGCCACCGTGCCAATCCAGGTGTTCGGGACTGAGATTGAGCAATACACCAATATCCGGACGTGCCTGCAAATCGCTCAGTTGGTAGCTGGACAACTCGATCACCCACCAATCTATGTCGTCGACTTTACAGGCCAAAAGAGGCAAACCGATATTGCCCGCCAGTTGCACCCTTAGGCCACAGGCGCGCAACATGTGGGCTATCAGTGCCGAAGTCGTGCTTTTGCCTTTGGTCCCCGTGACGCACACCGTTTTCGCATCGGGGTGGGCTGCAAACCACAGACTGGAAGGCGAAACAATTCGCACACCAGCGTCTATTGCACGCTTGAGAGCCGGGCGATAGGGGCTGATTCCGGGCGAGCGCAACAAAAGATCAAATTCAATCAGCGGTGCAGCGTCCAGGCTACCCAACTGCAGCGCGTCATTGTTGGCCAGTTGTGTGACAAATCCGGGGTCGGCGGGTGTTTCGACAAAAAATTGAAATCCAGTATCCGGCATCCGGGCTTTAAGCCAGTGATACGCAGCCTGCCCTTCCCGCCCTGCCCCCAGAATAGCGATACGCAACCCCAAAAGTTCTTCCACCCGCATCAGTAAATCATTCCCTGAAACTGGGGCAACAAGTGGGCCGGGATGGAATGCTGCTGTGACGGCAATAGCAATTGCTCCAAAGTGGGAACGTCCAAAGCTGCCAACTCAGGCGCCAGTTTCTTCACCAGCGCCTTGTCTTGCCAGGCAGGATGGTCTGCCAATGCTGCCAAAGCTGCACGGCTCTCACCCGTTTCGCCCACACATTCAAACGGCTTTTCATGTCCCAGTGCACACAGTTCCCGGAAACCCTCTTCCTGCATCGGGTCATCCAGCAAATCCACATTCATTATTTGAATAACTTCTTGCGGCGACAGAAACACGGCCAGGCTCAAGGCAGCAAAACGACATTTGGGGCAGTTGCCACACCAGCGCCCCGAAATCGTGGGCCCATCGAGGTGAAAATTGCGGTTACAACTGGAATAGACTCCGTGAAATTGTTTCAGCGCCGAAAAGCGGCGCACAATTTCCAATTCTGAAAAGGGCCGCAGCACGGAAAAGCAATCCAGATCCGGGCTGATCTGTGCATGAATGACTTTCTGCCAGACTTGCTCAAAGGCACTGGATTTACTGTACTGGTGATTGACTGCTTGCCCCTCTGCGGTCATCCGGGTTGCCTCATCAGCCGAGCGTTCATTGGCAAAAATGACATAACGATAACCATACAGCAGTGCTGCACACACCAGAATGGCCGAATTGATGGCTGTTACAGGCACATGGCCATTCCATGCGCCAGCGGCATTCATGGTCTTGAGTTGTGGCGACAATTCACGACGGATTTGCAACAGCGGCAGTTTCGCTGCAGACACGGTGTCGCGGATCAAGGCCGAGCCGCCCACACAAACCGGCAATACTTCCATGCCGGCTTGGCGCGCCATATCCAACGCCACCAGGCTGTCTTTGCCGCCACCCATTGCCACCAGGGCACGTTCCGGCAACAACAGATCCACTGCCGGTGACACACGGTATGGATCTGTCGCAAATGACAGTCGTTGGGCAACATCCACCTGATTGATGTAACTGAATTCCGCCAGGCCCTCCGTGTAGAGCTCTGTCAGAAATTCAGCCGCCAATGGTGTAGGCCTGCCGACGGGAAATTTCATAACCGGGGCCAGGCCGGCTTTCCAGTAACTGACACCTGCGACCAGATGCAGCAACTCCAGAGCCTGCTCAAAAGCCTGCTGCCGGCTGGGGTCTGATGGCCAGGGTGTGTAGGGAAAAACCACACGCTCAAGCAGTTCCGGCCCGTCATCAATACGGTAGGCAAGAAAAGCTGTACCCGATAAGGGGTCAAAATTCCGGCTCAGGAATGAGAAAGTTCCCGCTGATCTTGATTCACTCAACTTTGGTCATTCCCATCGCTGCAATTCCTTCCAACTGGGTCCGAACCGCGCAGCAGACTCTTGCGGGTGGGATTCAATCATTTCACGGTGCAGTTGTTGCACCAACAACTCATGATCACCCGCCGGCAACAGCAAACTGAGACACAGGTCATTGGCAGATTGTGAGAGCATCAGCAGGGGCCGATCAGCAAAATAATTCATACTGGATTGCAGCCGGGACAATGCGGTTCTTACCCCGCGACCCACCAGATTGATACAAACACAATCGGCATACAGCTCCACGGTACAAAGTTGTTGCAAGGCAAGTATCAAGGCTGCCAACGGGGCATCATCCAGCAGGTTGGCGGTACGGCTCAAGGCCACGGTGGTAGTCGTTTCCGAGGTGGCTACCAGATCAATGGACAGGCCTCGCTGGCGAAAAATCCCAAAAACTCCTGCCAAAAAGCCGACTTCTCGCCGATTATCAATTTTTTGCAATAACAGAACCAGCATATCCTTCTGGCAGGTTATGGTTTTAACCCCGGTTTGCGTCCTGGCCTGGCTCAAAATACGGGTTCCCACCATATCGGGGTGTCCCGTATCGCGAATCATGATGGCAGTATCTGTTTCTGCCGCTGCCTGAATGCAGCTGGGGTGAATGACTTTTGCACCTGCGGCAGCCATCTCCAAAGCTTCGGCATAGTCCAATTCCTGCAGCAGCCGGGCTTCAGGAACAAGCCGCGGATCTGCACTGAACAGACCGGGTACGTCCGTCCAGATTTCCACACTTTCTGCACCCAAACGCCCGGCCAACAGGGCGGCTGATGTATCTGAGCCACCCCGGCCCAGCACTACGGTGGCTCCGTCCTGGTTTGCGGCAACAAAACCCTGAGTTACCACTACGGCACACAGATTCGAGCAAGCGTTAAGAAACTCTGCATCCGCACCTGATTCACAGCTGGCCGATAGCCATTGCCGCGCCAAAGACAACTCGGGTTCGTGGCGCACAATCAAATGCTGACGAATATCCAGCCAATCGGCCGAAACATACTGGCCAAGCCAGGCTGCGCCGATGCGTGTGCTCAACCACTCTCCCATGGCAAGCAGATCCGCCTGTGCCGCATGGTCATCTCCTTGTTGCAAGCGATACAAGCAGGATTGCATACGTTTTCGGGCAGGCTCCAACCACGCATCGGATGAAACGTTCAACTCTGCAGCCAGAGCCTGATGAGTTTCCAGTATCGATTCCAGACCGGATTGAGTCGGGAGTTTTGCCAGCTCGGCAAGCCGGCTGGTGACACCTGAAACCGCCGAGCAGACCAGGAGAACATGTTTGCCCTGTTCCAGACGTTGCCGCACCAGTTCAAAGATGGTTTGCCACTGTGACTTGCCCGCCACACTGGTACCACCAAATTTCAAAACAACCCAATCTGGATTCACAATTCATGACTCATCATAGAAATCTGCAATTTCAGGCTGCGCGAACGGTAACGAATTCGGCTACAAGTGTACAGGC
>CAZRTG010000121.1:0-2479 GCA_964602895.1 uncultured Wenzhouxiangellaceae bacterium | reverse complement strand
CCCTGACATTTCCATAATTTCGTGCAATATGCGGTTTAAAAAAAAGGCGCCCATGAGGGCGCCTAAAGGGGGATTGGAGTGCTATTTACAGCAAGTCTCGGGAGAGACTGGTTCAGCCCCTGTGCGATTGTTACGCACCATGGCCTTACCTGAAACTTATGACCGCGAAATCCGGCCCGGGTTCCGTATTTGGGAATTCTGTACTACGATAATTCTCCAGGCCTGCAAAATGAGGAACTCTTATGCCGCAGTATCGCACCGAGGACATCCGTAATATCACTTTGGTTGGTCACACGGGTGCAGGCAAAACTTCGATTATTGAAGCGCTATTGGCCAAGTCAGGCACTATTGGCGAGGCAGGGAGCATAGAGCGCGGCACCACTACAACCGACCACGACCCGCTTGAGAAAGAGTACCAACACTCATTGAATTCAGCCGTAGCCAGCCTGGATTTTGAAGGCACGCACATCAATTTGATCGATACTGCGGGTTTCCCGGATTTTCGTGGACCCACCCTGGCTGCTATGGCGGCAACTGAAACCACTGCCATGGTGATCAATGCCAACAACGGCATAGAACTTTCCACTCGCCGCCTGATGCAGCGCGCCAAGGCCCGCCGTTTATGCCGCATCATTATCATCAACAAAATGGACCAGAACAGTGCCGGCCTGACCCAGTTAGTCAAGAATATTCGCGAAGAGTTCGGTCCGGAATGCCTGCCCATCAATTTGCCTGCAAACGACTTCACCACGGTGAGTGATTGTTTTTTTCAAACCGAAGGCAAAACGGACATTTTCTCCCTGTCCGAAGCCCACGATGCCATTATTGACCAGGTAGTTGAAACCAGCGAAAAGTTGATGGAAAAATTTCTCGATGGTGAAACCCTGTCGCGCGATGAACTGCACGAAGCCTTTGAGCGGGCGCTGCGAGAAGGGCATCTGGTACCCATATGTTTTACTTCGGTCAGCAGCGACGCGGGGCTGGGTGAGTTCCTGCGATTGTGCAAGCGCTTGTTACCCAATCCTCTCGAAGGAAACCAGCCTCCTGTACTCAAGGGTGAGGGTAAAAATGCCAAAGCCGTTGCGATCCAGCCGGACCCGGACGCCCATGTTGTAGCGCATGTATTCAAGATCAGCAATGACCCTTTCGTGGGCAAACTCAGTATATTCCGCATCTACCAGGGCACGCTGAAGCCCGATACAGCTTTGTTGATCGGTGATGCACGCAAACCATTCAAAGTTGGACATTTGTTCCGTGTTCAAGGCGGCAAGCACATGGAGGTCGATGTCGGCATACCGGGCGATATCTGTGCGGTGGCCAAGGTAGAGGACATCTACTACGACGCCATCCTGCACGATTCGCACGACGAAGATAATTTCCATTTCAAACCGCTGGATTTTCCACAACCCATGTATGGGGTGGCTATTTCTCCCAAGAGCCGAGGGCAGGAACAAAAGCTGGCACAATCTTTAACCAGATTGACTGAAGAAGACCCATGCCTGGTGGTCGAGCACAACCAGGAACTGAATGAAACCGTTATTCGTGGCTTGGGAGAGTTACATATTCGGGTCATGCTCGAGCGCATGAAAGAGCGCTATAACGTTGAGGTGGACACGCGACCGCCACGTATTGCCTATCGCGAGACCATTACCCGTTCGGCCGAAGGTCATTATCGGCACAAAAAGCAGACGGGTGGTGCCGGTCAGTTTGGTGAAGTGTATTTACGGGTACGGCCCTTGCGGCGAGGCGAAGGTTTCGAGTTCGTCAATCAGGTCGTAGGTGGCGCTATCCCCACCAACCTGATTCCTGCTGTGGAAAAAGGTGTGAGACAGATTCTTGACGAGGGTGCAATTGCAGGCTTTCCTTTGCAGGACATGGAAGTAACTGTCTACGACGGCAAGTTCCATGCCGTAGACTCCAAGGAAATCGCCTTTGTGATCGCCGGCCGACACGCTTTTTTGAAGGCCATACGGAATGCCGGGCCTCAGATACTTGAGCCTATTGTTTCCATAGATGTGACTGTTCCGGATGAAAATATGGGTGATGTAACCGGTAACCTGGCCGGGCGTCGGGCCCGTATCAGTGGAACGGAAAGTGTGGCTAAAGGTTTTATGACCATCAAGGCCGACATGCCTCTGAGCTCACTGACGGAATACCACGCCGAGCTCAAAAGCATGACCGGTGGCCAGGGCAGCTATACCATGGAGTTCAGTCACTACGACCCGGTGCCTCACGACGTACAGCGCAGCCTGGAGGCGGAGCATAAACCCAGGGAAGCGGAGTAGTTCGAACTCAGATTAGTGAGCTTTCTGACATAAAAACCAGTAGCCTACGAGGCTTGTTTTTACGTCATCGCACTATATCAGCACACTTAATTTCGAACAAATTTAAATATACGAAAAGTTGGTTTTGGTGTATTTATTGCCCATTTGGCTTGTGAAGTCTGATCGTACAAAATCAAGTCTCCATTTTTATTCGA
>CAZRTG010000120.1:0-10954 GCA_964602895.1 uncultured Wenzhouxiangellaceae bacterium | reverse complement strand
GCATGGCTCGCTCCTACAGCAGGAGCGAGCCATGCTCGCGACAGATGGATGAATGGGTATGGGCTAAAGGTGGCCGGACGGGCGGCAAGCACGCGTCTGACAGCCTGTCAGAATAAAGAAGCCGCGGGCTGTTGAGAGCACAGACCCGCGGCAAAATGCCCGGAGAGGCAGGTGGCGAACCGGATTGAGTGAGCTCAGTGCAGGCTGATTTCTACCATACGAAGCAGTATTAAAGTTCCTCCTGTTATGGCAAGAAATCCCAGCGCATTGGCGCATACCGACAGACCAAACCCAATTGACCGGATAGTCGCTCGCTTATTTGCCGGGACAAGGCAGGTTTTACGACTGGCCTGCACCGGGTGCTTGCTGCGGGCTGTGACCGGTCGTAATGGATCAAAAACAGGGACGCGCTCTCGCGAGGCCAGTCGCCTGACCTGACGATCGACCTTTCCGGGGGACTGCTGATCGGTTCCGGGTGTTTGCTCGCCATCGGTTGGTGGCGCCAGTAGCAGATAAAGTGACAGATCCATGGATGTACTCCTTGATGCGTGAGTACATCAAAACACCAGGCCTTCTCAAAGCATGAGAACCTGACCTGAATTGTTTCAACCTGATACGTTATCCGCCCACTGACTGTAGACCGCAGGCTGCCCTACCACAGACCGTATTTACGGACCTCGTTACGCCCGACTACCATGTGATGCACTTCATCCGGTCCGTCAGCAAAACGCAGCGTGCGTTGGGCAATGTACATACTGGCCAGCGGTGTCCACTCTGAAAGTCCGGTTGCACCGTGCATCTGGATAGCCTGATCGATGATTTTACAGACCTTTTCCGGAACCATCGCCTTGATTGCACTGACGTAAACGCGCGCCTCCTTGTTTCCAAGCACATCCATTGCCTTGGCCGCCTGCAATACCATCAAACGACAGGCGTCGATCTCGATGCGGGCACGCGAGATGACTTCCAGATTTTTGCCCAGTTTGACAATCGGCTTGCCAAAAGCAGTGCGTGTACTGGCGCGTTTAACCATCAACTCCAGCGCGGTCTCCGCCTGACCGATTGAACGCATGCAATGATGAATACGACCTGGGCCCAAACGAAGCTGCGAGATTTCGAAACCGCGGCCCTCTCCCAGCAGCACATTTTCTTTTGGCACACGAACGTCGTGAAAACGGATGTGCATGTGCCCATGAGGAGCGGAATCTTCACCAAAGGAGTGCATGGGCCCGACAATTTCAACTCCCGGCGTGTCCATGGGTACCAGGATTTGCGACTGCTGATAGAACGGTTTGGCATCCGGGTTGGTCCTGACCATCGTGATCATGACCTTGCAACGTGGATCGCCGGCACCCGAGATGTAGTATTTCTCGCCGTTGATCACCCACTCGTCACCCTCAAGCACAGCCGAAGTACAGATATTGGTTGCATCGGAGGAGGCCACTGCAGGCTCGGTCATGGCATAAGCCGATCGGATTTCACCCGCCAACAGCGGCTTCAGCCATTGCTCCTTTTGCGCCGGCGTACCTACACGTTCCAGCACCTCCATATTGCCGGTATCCGGAGCACTGCAGTTAAGGCTCTCCGATGCGAGAGAACTCTTGCCCAATTCAGCCGCGATGTAAGCGTAATCCAGATTGTTCAGGCCTTCTCCAGATTCGGCATCAGGCAGAAAAAAATTCCATAATCCGGATTCTCTGGCCTTGCTCTTGGCCCCTTCAAGTAACTCCAATTGCCGCGGCGTATAGCTCCAGCGGTCTTTTTTGCCCGTATTGAGCGAGAAAAACTCTGCGGTGATTGGATCGACATTTTCCGCAATGTGGCGTTTGACGGCGTCAAGCAGTGGTTGGGCCCTGGCCGACATCGTGAGATCGAACAGTTCCGGGTGCATGCGATTCATGATCTGTCTCCTTTTCGTTCACGATGATATATCGTTGACACGGTCATTAGCGCTGGTACTGCGCCACGGTTCGTTGTGCCACTTCAAGCACAATGTCGCGAAGAAAATCAGGCCCCAGTACTTCAACATCGCTGCCATAACGCAAGATATCCATCACCAGTTCGCGGGCGCTGCTGAAGGGTAAACTCAACAACCAACGGCCTTCTGCATCAAACAAGCCTTGCTGGTCCGGATGCCATAACTCATCGGCTACCCAACGCGACATTTCGGGGCTGAAGCGAAGTTCTGCTGTATGTTCTGCCGGACCGGAAAAAATACCGTAGGAACGATCAAAGTGGGCAGCCAGGTCTTTGTCACTGACCTCTTTGGCCTTTTCATCCAGCAGCCTCTGCTCACGAATCCGTTCCAATGCAAAACTTCTCAAGCCATTGGCGTCATGACACCAGGCATCCAGATACCAGGAGTTACGGTATTGAGTGAGACGCTGGGGCGAGATGCTGCGTTCACTGACTTCGTCTTTGCGGCGTCCGTGATAACGGATATGCAGGCGCTGTCGTTTGATCAAGGCCGCCAGCACGTCCTGGAACATGCGTGCAGGTACGGCTCGTGATGCGGCACTCTGAATCTGGATACGTGAATCGCCACCGTCAGCCTCTACGCCTTTCTGGCGCAGCAAAGCCGTAATCCGTCCCTGCAAGGACTCAAGCTCGCCTTCCAGCAAGCCGGGTTGCACGTTGCCCAGAACCTGTCGGGCTGTCAGCAAAGCCTGCAACTCGGATGGACTGATCCAGATACCGGGCAGGTCGAAGGGCTGATCCAGACTGCGGTCATAGTAAAAACCCCGGCTGTCAGGGTCCTGCTCAATGGGTGCACCCAGAAAATCCCGCAACTCACCCACCAGGCGATACAAAGTCGCCTGTGAGCATTCCAGGCGCTCCATCAAGTCCTGCCGTGATATCGGGGTACGCCGTTGATTCAGGATGTTATGCAGGTGGTATAGACGTTCAACTTTCGACATGCTTGCCCTCAGGACTTTAGGGAAACTCTGATTTATTCAGAGTTTCCTTGGCACATGGATGTGCCAACATTTTCAATGATTGTAAATCATTGAAAATGAAGCCAAACAAAAACCACGCTTTTTGTTTGGCGTGCTCTGATAATTCATGGATGAATTATTCAGAGTTTCCTTAGCTGATGCTGCTTAACCCGCAGCGCTACGCTGTTCGATGAACTGCAGAGCACGATCAATGCGCTCCAGGCTACGGGCTTTTCCAACCAGCCACAGGGTTTTATCGATTGCTGGCGAAACCGAAGATCCGGTCAGTGCAACACGCAAAGGCTGTGCTACTTTGCCCATATTGACGCCCAGGGCCTCTGCAGTCTGGTGTACTGCCTGATCCAATGATACGGGTTGCCATTCAGGCAATGCAGCGAGGTTGGCCCGAATTGCCTGCAAGGGCTCTGCTGCCACCGGCCGTAAATGTTTTTTGGCCGCAGTCGTTTCAAAATCTTCATAGTCCTGGTAGAACACCGCGCTGACCTCGACCATTTCCTTGAGGGTTTTGGCCCGCTCGGCCTGCACACTGACCAGGTCCGCAAGCGGTGGTCCTTGCGCTACATCCAGGCCTGCATGATCCATATGCCAGCGCAAATGTTCGGCCACCTCTGCTGCCGGCAATTCACGCATATAGTGTTGATTCAACCAATCCAGTTTGTTGTGATCAAAAGCGGCTGCCTTGCGGTTGACGTCAGCAATATCAAAAAACTCGATCATCTCCGCCATGCTGAATACTTCCTGGTCGCCGTGCGACCAACCCAGGCGAACCAGATAATTCAACAAGGCCTGCGGCAGGTAGCCATCATCCCGATACTGCATCACGCCCACCGCACCGTGACGCTTGGAAAGCCGCGCACCGTCGCTACCCAGAATCATGGGCACATGGGCAAAGCGTGGCAATTCGGCATCCAGAGCACGGTAGATGTTGATCTGTCGTGGGGTGTTATTGATGTGATCATCACCCCGGATCACCAGCGAGATGGCCATGTCGATATCGTCGACCACCACGGTGAAGTTGTAGGTGGGTGAGCCGTCCGGTCGGGCAATCACCAGGTCGTCCAGTTCGGTATTGGAGATACTGATCAGCCCACGAACCGCATCGTCCCAACTGACATCACCATCACCCGGATTGCGGAAGCGCACCACGGGTTGGATGCCTTCAGGGATCTCTTTGCGATTGCGACACAGCCCATCGTAACGGGGCTTGATGCCCTGCTGCATCTGTTGTTCGCGCAGCGTTTCAAGGCGCTCTTTGGAGCAGTAACAGTGATAGGCTTTGCCTTCAGCCAGCAACCGTCGGGTCACCTCAGCGTAACGTTCAAACCGGTGTGTCTGGTAGATCGGGCCTTCGTCATAATCCAGCCCCAGCCAATGCATCCCATCCAGAATGGCCTGTACGGATTCCTCGGTCGAACGTTCGAGATCCGTATCTTCGATGCGCAAGATGAACTTGCCACCCTGCGCTCGTGCCTGCAAATAGCAGAATAAGGCAGTACGGGCACCACCCACATGCAGGAAACCGGTCGGACTGGGGGCAAAACGGGTTCTGACGCTCACACGAACTCCAAAAGCAACAGCTTGAAAGAGGCGGCATTTTAACAGAAGAAGCTGACCGAAGAGCCCTCAAACCCGCTTTGTCCGACCTCAGAACAGAGAACTCTTATCGTTTTGTGTGTTCAGACTCGGGAGGCCGACTCGGGGGCAGGCTCGGGACACCCGACATTGGCATGCAAGGGCGGGCGCGATTATCATGTCCAGGCATACTTGGAACTCTCATCATGCAAAATATTCACTCACAGTCCATTCCAGGCCACCGTCATCCTTCCACCGGGTTTTCTGAACACCAGTGAAGCTGGCTGTACAAAAATTTTTGGCCTGGTTGCTGCTGTTGCCACTGATTTATTCCGGCAATGATCAGCCCAACCTGTTGGAACAGGTGCAGCAACGCGGCAGTATTACGGTACTCAGCCGCAACGGGGCCAGCAGTTATTATGAAGACGCCTCCGGCCCCACAGGACCCGAATTTGAACTGGCCAAAGCCTTTTCCGAATTTCTCGGTGTCGAGATGAAACTGGAATTGGCCAGTGCATTTGGCCAGCTTGAAGGCCTGTTGCAGCAGGGGCGTGGTGACATGATCGCGGCCAACCTCAGTCGTACACGATTACGGGAGCAACAATTCAATTTCGGCCCGGACTATCTGGAAACCTCCATACTGGTTATCACCCGCAAAAAAAAGACACCCATCAAAAACCTGGGTGATCTGGCAGGTCGCAGGGTTATGGTCATCGCTGGCTCCAGCTACGTTGAGGCACTTGAGCAGGCGCAGCTGGATTACCCCAATCTGCAATGGGAAACCCGCGATGATGTAGGCATCGAAAGCCTGTTGCTGGCCTTATCGGATAAAGCCATAGATGCCACTTTAATAGACTCCAGTATTTTTGACCTGCATCGATCTTTTTATCCGCGCCTGGAAGTCGCGATGAGCCTGCCAGGCACCGTGCCACACGCATGGGCGTTTCCCCGCGGTCCGGATACCAGTCTGGTGGAAGCGGCCAATGTGTTTATGTCGCAGGCCAGGGAAAACGGCCTTTTGACCAACATCATGCAGGAGTTTTATGACAAAATCGCCAGCCACGAACCCTTCGATATGGTGCATTTCCTGCAGCGTCTGAGGGAAAGGTTGCCCTCTCTGATCGATGCTTTCCAGGAGGCCGGCGAAATTTATGGCATGGATTGGCGCCTGCTGGCGGCGATAGGCTATCAGGAGTCGCACTGGGATCCGGAAGCCACCTCGTTTACCGGCGTTCGTGGCATCATGATGCTGACCGAACAAACAGCCAGACAATTGGGGGTAATCGATCGGCTGGACCCCTATCAAAGCATAGACGGTGGTGGCCGCTACCTGGCTCGTTTGCGCGATCGTTTGCCGGCACGCATTCCGGAACCTGACAGAACCTGGATGGCGCTGGCGGGCTACAACCTGGGAATGGGCCATATACGCGATGTCCGCAAGCTGACACAGGCGCAGGGCCTGGATCCGGACAGTTGGGTCGACGTGCGTCAAAGCCTGAGCCTGTTAACCCAGGAAAAATGGTTCAGTCAGACACGCCACGGCTATGCGCGTGGCAACGAGGCTCGTGCCTTCGTTGACAGTATCCAGCGCTACTACGAAATCCTTACCTGGATGGATACCCGCGATCATCCATTGTTGGTCACCCAGCTTTGAGGGCTACGCCCGTTCCTCCATCTCCAACCACAAACATGCACCTGAAGCTTTTTGGATCTTTTGCAGTCTTTCCTGGTGCTGTGCCAATTCTTCGCTGGTAGGACGCACCAACCTGAGCGGTGGACGGTCTTTCAGGTCAATGTCTGCATTGAGTTCGGTGCGGTTGTGGCTGATTTCAAAACTGAGTCCCAGGTCGGTCTGTCCTCCGGTCATGGCCAGGTAAACTTCGGCCAGCAACTGCGCATCCAGCAAAGCACCGTGCAAACTGCGATTGCTGTTGTCTATTTCATACCGTTTACACAGTGCATCGAGGCTGTTTCTTTGCCCGGGATGTATCTCCCGCGCCAGTTGCAGCGTGTCGAGTACGGTTGCAAAATCACTGATCTGCCCGGGAGGGTTGGCCAGCATGGCCAGTTCGGCATCCAGGAACCCCAGGTCAAAAGCCGCGTTGTGAATGACCAGTTCTGCCCCCTGGATAAACTCAAGAAACTCCTCTGACACATCGGCAAACAGCGGCTTGTCCTGTAGAAAATCCTCGGTAATTCCGTGTACTTCCAAAGCACCTTCCTCAATCGAGCGCATTGGGTTCAGATAATGATGAAACTGTTTGCCGGTGATTTTTCGTTCCAGCAATTCCACCGCACCAATTTCAATCAGGCGGTTGCCATCGCTGACCTCCAGGCCAGTAGTTTCGGTATCCAGAACAATCTGTCTTAATGCCATGTTGTTGACCCTCTTCCCATATTGATTTGGATTAACGACGCGGAATGGCCAGACGCGCCAACTCATCTGCACGTTCATTTTCCGGCACGCCGCTATGGCCTTTGACCCAGATCCATTTGACCTGGTGCGGCTGCAAAGCAGCTTCCAGTCGTTGCCAAAGATCAACGTTTTTGACCGGCTGTCTGGATGCAGTGCGCCAGTTGCGCTTTTTCCACTGCGGCAACCATTCGGTGATACCCTTCATCACATAAGTTGAGTCGGTATAGATGTTGACTGCACTGGGGTTTTTCAGTGCCTCGAGGGCAGCAATAACCGCCAGCATTTCCATACGATTATTGGTCGTTTGTCGATCGCCGCCGGAAAGCTCTCGCCGATGATCACCCCACAACAGCACACTGCCCCATCCGCCTGGCCCCGGGTTGCCACTGCAGGCACCATCCGTATAAATATCAATTGTTTTTAAACCGGTCATAAAAGCTGATTTATTCCTGTTTTGCTGTTCAATGTATTTTCATGCAGTTGGTGCAATGCCGGTCCGGAACTGTTTTACCCTCAGCAGGTCGATATTCGCCGGGTTTACTGCCCGCGCACGTATCACCACCAGGTCTGCCACCGGTAACAACAAGGTACCCCATATATTTTGCTGAAAAACGCCCGTGGAGAAGCCCAACAATCCGGCACCCAGCACATTGTTTGTTTCCATATCCAGTTCCGGTAACCGTCGGATCAAGGCATGCAGTTTCAGTCTGGGCAATTGGGTTGCTGCCCGGTTTCTTGAAGTACCCAGTCCTCTGCTGTTCAGACCCAGGATCAATAATTCGCCATCTGTCGCCAATACCCGACAGGCTTCTGTCAACTCGGCTTCCTGCCCTGAAGCTATCACATGCCACAGGACAACCTGTTTGAAAGAGTCATCCAGAAAGGGTAATTCATCGCTACGGCACTGCAAACCGGAATAGCGCTCGGTAATGTCATCCTGGTTCAAGTGCACTGCACGACCAAATGACTGCTGATTGCGCTCTACGCAGTCCACTTCCGGCCAGGGTAATGCCGGATGTTTGATCAGCATGACACTGCCCTGTCGACCGGCTCGACAGGCCTTCTGCAACAGAGCTGTTGAATCCAGTGTCAGCGATTCGCGAGCCTTGAACACAGAATCAGGCACAGGTTTCACCCGCCTGCCAAAATCACAACGGGCAAGACGCCCGTTATGTTGGAATTTACCAGCATCGTCTATATCCTGTCAGGGAACCTTTGACCAATCGACTGTAAGCGAGCCAATATGCCCGAAATCAGTATCAGTGCCATTCCGGCATTTCAGGACAATTATATCTGGCTGCTGCATACCGGTGGCAAACAATGTGCCGTAGTGGATCCTGGCGATGCGGAACCGGTGCGGCGTGTGCTGCAGCAGACTGGTCTGCACCTGAGCACCATCCTGATTACCCATCATCACGCCGATCATATTGGTGGGGTCCCCAGTCTGACAGAAGAATGGAAGCCAAAGTTGATTGGACCTGCAGACTCGCGGATCCGGGGCTTGCACTGCGTGGTTGGTCAGGGTGATAAAGCCGCGATTCCCGAACTCGGGCTGGAATTCGAAGTTTTGGAAGTTCCCGGCCATACGCGCAGTCACATCGCTTTTTATGGGCATGGCCGCCTGTTCTGTGGCGACACCCTGTTCAGTGTGGGTTGTGGACGATTGTTTGAAGGCACTGCAGCACAAATGCAGCAGTCGCTGGATAAACTGGCCGCCCTGCCCGGCGACACTCTGGTGTACTGCGCCCATGAATATACCCAGGCCAATTGCCGGTTTGCGCTTGAGGTTGAGCCTTCAAACCCGGTGTTGTTGGCAAGGGCCCAACAAGTTGATGTTGCCAGAGCCGCCGGAAAAATCACCCTGCCCAGCCGTCTTGATGAAGAGTTGGAGGTCAATCCATTTTTACGCAGCCGGCAAAGCTCTGTCATCCATGCGGCGCGACAACGCAATCCCGCAGCCAAATCGGGCACTACGACCTTGCAGGTAATTCGCGAATGGAAGGATGGTTACTAGTGGCCGATCCTTCTCAAACCATAGCTACGCTATGGTTTTTCGAACGATCAACCAAACCGTTTTGCCAGCTACACCGTAAATTCTGGATCCCTGGTGCAATGTGCGGACTTGTGAAATCAGGACTGATCGCCGGTCAAAAAGCTTGACCAGCGTACCTGCATGCGCATAATAGCTTGCGAAAACAAGAAACCGAGGATACCTGGTGCCAATAAAAATCCTGGCTACGATGGTCTTTCTGTTACTTGCCGGTTGTACCACGATGGGTACAAATCAGAACACTGGTCAAGTTCCGGATTTACAAACACCCCTGGCGAAAAACGCACCCTCTCTCGATGCTTCGGTTGTCGATGAGCACCTGTTTGAATTGCCCCCCGTTGATGACGGCCAGGCCTATATCAATGTCTGGGAGCGGGTGGTTGACCGCTTTTCCCTGCCGGAATGTTCCGACCGTGAAGTCAACCTGCAATGGGCTCGCTGGTACGCAGATCGTCCGGATTACATGGCGCGCATTTTCAAACGTGCAGAACCCTGGATTCATTACATTGCCGAGGAACTGGAGCGGCGCAATATGCCGGGTGAACTGGCTTTGCTGCCCATCGTTGAATCGGCATACGACCCCTTCGCTTTCTCCAGCGGTCGCGCCCTTGGAACCTGGCAATTCATTGCAGAAACGGGTCGCCGTTACGGTCTGAACCAGAACTGGTGGTATGAGGGCCGACGGGATGTTTGGTCTTCTACCCAGGCAGCTCTGGATTACCTGACTTACATGAGCGAAATGTTCGAAGGTGATTGGCTGCTGGCCCTGGCGGGATACAACACGGGTGAAGGTCGGGTTTCACGCAATATCAAGCGCAACCAGGCTGCCGGTAAGCCTGCCGATTACTGGAGTCTCAACCTGCCGCGCGAAACCCGTGGCTATGTACCCAAGCTATTGGGCCTGGCCTGTTTGTTCAAATATCCCGAACGATATGATTTCAAAATGGCCGAAACAGCCGACGAGCCGGTGATTGCCGCAGTCGATATCGGCCAACAGGCCGACCTGGTACTGGTTTCACAGCTGAGCAGGACACCCATCGATGTGCTGTTTACTCTGAACCCCGGTTACAACCGCTGGGCCACTTCTCCTGAAGGGCCATTCAGAGTGGTGTTGCCACTGGAAAACGCCGCCTTGCTGGAAGCCTCTCTGAAAAACATGGATACGTCTTCATTGATGCGCTGGGACCAGGTTGTCGTAGAACGTGGAGATACCCTGTCTGAACTGGCCCGCCGCCACCATGTACCACTGGATGTACTCAAATCCAGCAACCGTTTGAACAACAATACCATTCAGCCCGGGCAAAAACTGCTGTTGCCGCGTGATGAGCAACTACTGGTAGATCCGCAATACGCTTCCGCCGCAGCGGAACTGCAAAAATTGCAGTCCGGACTGATTTCGGCCGACCGCATCACACACCGTGTCCGCTCGGGCGAAAACCTGTCCGTTATTGCCAAACGCTACCGTGTTTCGGTGGCTGAACTACAGCGTTGGAACAACATTACCGATCCCCGTACCTTGCGTATAGGCAAGGAACTGGTAGTGTTCCACACGCCCACTCAAAGCCGCTCGACTTCAGGCAGCAGCTCCGAAGTACGCTACGTAGTGATGCGCGGTGATTCTTTGTGGAGCATTGCCCGCAAATACAAAGTGCACGTCAATCAATTGCGCAGTTGGAACAGCCTGGGCGAAGGTGTGGTTCTGCAGCCCGGTCAGAAACTGCGTATCGAACTCTGATGACCTGAGGGGTCTTGTTGATGTATCAGGCCGCCAAATTGCAGGTAACCGTCTTCCTGTTGGTCATCAGCCTGCTGTACCCTTTCGCATTGCAGGCACAAACCCGGATCAGCGGTGAAGCCGTTCAGGGTGGTCTGATGTTTGGCCAGGCCTTACCCGGCAGTGCGGTGACTCTGGATGGTGATGCCGTATTGGTCTCTGCTGACGGGCATTTCGTGATCGGC
>CAZRTG010000119.1:0-11038 GCA_964602895.1 uncultured Wenzhouxiangellaceae bacterium | reverse complement strand
TGAATACAGAAACGCAGAATGAACTCATCCCCACCGGGCCGGGTGACGTGCTTCGCCACCAGCGCAAGCAATTGGGTACTGCTTTGGAGCAAGTAGCCAAAGACACCAGAATTCGCCTGGATCACCTTGTGGCTATTGAGTCCGGTGAAACCCGGCATATTCCCCAGGTGTACCTGAACGGTTACATTCGCAGTTATGCACGCTACCTTGGCTTGCCTGCCGGGGAAATAGACAAGCACATGGTTCATGCCAAAGGGGCAGAGACGGTTGTGCAGTCGGCGTTTGCAAACGCCATTCCAAAAAATCCCGATGACCGCTGGTTCAAAGCCACCAGTTACGTACTGGCTTCAGTTGTCGTGATTGCTTTGGTCTGGCAGTTTACCACCGAGGCGGTACGGTTTTCCCAGGGTACCCCGGTCGTGCAAGTGGATGGAACTGACTCAACAATCGACAATGCGCCAGGTTCTGCAGCAGTGGGTGCGGCGAGCAAACTCAAACCACCCACGGTGGCAAAATCACATTTGCAAGCTTCTATTGCACCTTTGGAAGATGTACAGCGCAGCCGTCCTCAAATCAGCTCGTCCGGTGCAGAAGGGGCCTGGTCTGCGATAAGCCAGGCAAGTTCGGCCGAGGAGCCAACGGTAACCCTGATGGCCGGTCAACAGGCTTTCCGTATCAATGCTTCAGCAGACAGCTGGGTAGAAATTGTTGATGGAAATGGCAAAAAAATCGAAATGGATTTGTTGCGTGCCGGCAACGGGCGGAATTATGTGGCCATGGCCCCGGTCAAGCTGTTATTGGGGCGCGCGTCATCCATTGAATTGACCCATAACGGAGAGGCGGTCGATCTGGCACCTTATACACGGGGTAATGTTGCGCGGATTACGCTTGACGATACGATCGAAAATCCGACTGAAGTACCCGAGACAGCCCCGGAATCCAATTCACCAGAGAATGCAGCCGAAGCTGATTTGCCGCAACGCTGAGTTCTTTCTACAGCGGTACCGCATGTGCCGCCGCTGATATTTTCAAACCCCGAATGATGCAAATCCCGGAGATGCGGTTTTGACAACGACCATTCAATCGATCCGTGGCATGCACGACATTTTGCCAGCCGATATGGCTGCCTGGCATTTGCTTGAAGATACCGTCAAAACCGTATTTCAGGCTTATGGCTTCGATGAAATCCGTATCCCTGTTCTGGAAAAAACAGATCTCTTTGCCCGCGCCATTGGTGATGCTACCGACGTCGTGCAGAAAGAAATGTATTCTTTTGAAGATCGTGGTGGCGACTGGCTCAGCTTGCGTCCGGAAGGAACAGCGGGTGTGGTCCGCGCGGTGATTCAAAATGGCTTGCTGTACGCTGCACCTTTACGTTTATGGTACATGGGTCCCATGTTCCGGCGCGAACGGCCGCAAAAAGGCCGTACCCGGCAGTTTCATCAAATCGGTGCTGAAGTATTCGGCGCTCCGGGGCCCGATATCGATGCCGAGTTGCTGGCCATGTGCCAAAGTATCTGGCAGCAGTTGGGGCTGACCAACCTGCGTCTGGAAATCAATTCCCTGGGCACGGCAGAGGAACGCGAAGTTTATCGGGATGAACTGCATCACTATTTTTCCGCACACCTGTCGGATCTGGATGCAGACAGCAAGATACGTCTGGAGCGCAATCCCTTGCGCATCCTGGACAGCAAGAATCCGGCGCTGCGTGATTTGATCGCAGCGGCACCTTCATTGGAAGCATTTCTGGGTGAACAGTCCTCCCGGCATTTCGGAAAACTGCAGGCATATCTGAATGCACTGGGTGTTGCCTACACGGTCAATCCCAGGCTGGTTCGCGGCCTGGATTATTACAGTCACACGGTATTCGAATGGATTACCGATGAATTGGGTGCGCAAGGAACGGTCTGCGCGGGCGGCCGTTACGATGGTCTGGTGGCGTTACAGGGCGGTAAACCCTGGCCGGGAATTGGCTTTGCCATGGGCCAGGAGCGGCTGGTGGAATTGCTGCGTTCTGCTGCAGAAATCCAGCCACATGTACCGGATATCTATTTGGTTATGGTCGGTGATAACACCACAGGCCAGGGCCTGGTATTGGCAGAAACCTTGCGCAAAGCCTTGCCCGGTTTGAACATTCAGTCCAACCTGAATGGTGGCAGCTTCAAATCACAGTTCAGGCGCGCCGATCGCAGCGGTGCCCATTTGGCGATGATTTTGGGTGAAGAAGAGTTGGCCAAAAGCGAGGTGTCCATCAAAGCATTGCGTACGGATGGTGATCAGCAGCGGATTTCCCTGGATCATCTGGAATCCTGGCTGCAGTCCTGGCTGCAAAACCGCCAGCTGGAAGGCTGAATCGATGCCTGCGAGCCGGTGTGCGTCCACAAAGCAGAATTATCAATGTGTTTGGTCCCTCAATAATTTAGAATAGGCATCCCGCGAAAGAAGGCTGGATGTTTTTCGCTGTCCAAAATTCCGCAATCAGGATCAAAGAGAGTCTGTAATGGTTGAGATTTATGACGCCCATGAACAGGGTGAGATCGTCAAAAAGTGGCTGCAACAGAATGGCAGCGCTATCGTGATGGGTCTGGTATTGGCCTTCGGTGGCCTGTTTGGTTTCAAGCAATGGCAAATCTGGCAGGATACCAAAGGCCAGAAATCCTATGCTGAATTCCAACAGATGAATACGCTGCTGACCGAAGGTCAGTTGGATAATGCCATGGATAACTTCCAGGTCATCAGGGATGACTACGCCAAAACGCCGTATGCATCGCTGGCTGCCTTACAAATGGCGCGGGCGCGAGTTGAATCCAAACAACCCGAATTGGCAATCAATCAGTATCGTTATGTGATGGAGAATGGTCGACCGGAGGGACTTAAAATTGTGGCTCGTGAACGTCTGGCGCGCTTGCTGCTCTCTCAGGGTCAGGCTGAAGAAGCGTTGGCCACAATCGACGGTATTACCGACCTGGCGGGTAACGAATCCCGTTATGCCGAAACCCGTGGCGACATTCTGGTTGTTTTGGGCCGCAAGGATGAAGCCATAGCAGCCTACCGGAAGGCCCTGGACACACTTGAAGAGGGTCTGGGTGACCGGGCCTTGCTGGTGCTGAAACTGGAATCTCTGGGTGTTTTGGAAGACGCAGAGGCCACCGCGTCATGATGCGAACTTTGCTGCTGTTACTGTTGTGTGGCCTGATGTTGTCAGGCTGCAGCTGGTTTCGCAATTGGGGTGACCCGGAGCCGGGAGACCCTGCAAAACTGGTTAAGTTTGAAACAACAGTGAAAGTAAAGAAAATCTGGTCCACATCGGTTGGTGATGGGATGGGCAAACATGGCTTGGCCATGGCGCCGGTGTACGTCAACGGCAAGCTTTATGCCGCCGATTATGAAGGCCGCTTGATGGCAATAAATGCCGAGAATGGCAAGAAATTGTGGGCCATCAAAACCAAGCAACCCTTTTCGGGAGGCCCATCGGTAGGCGAAAAATTGCTCATCATGGGCACCATAGACGGTGCAGTTATCGCTTTTGATGTCGACAATGGCAATGAGCGCTGGAGTGCCAGGGTTTCCTCTGAAGTGCTGGCAACCGCAGGTATTGCAGACGATGTCGTCATCGTGCGTGGAATCGATGGTCGGGTATTTGGCCTGGATTCCGAAACAGGCGCACGTTTGTGGATACACGATCACAGCGTGCCCTTGCTGACGCTGCGAGGTAATGCCGATTTGCTGGTTCGTGGTTCAACCATATTCGTTGGTTATGACGACGGTTCGGTCACGGCCCTGCGTGCTGAAGACGGCAGCCTGATCTGGAACCAGTCGATTGTGTCCCCGGAAGGCAGGACCGAACTCGAGCGTTTGTCTGATATCGGCACCAACATGGTGATTGTGGCCTCCGATCTGATCGTTTCCAGTTACAAGAGCCGGGTGGTTTCGCTGGCAGCAGATTCAGGCCGGTTGTTGTGGTTCAAGGATATTTCCTCAGCTACCGGCGTTACGGTTGATCGCACCAATCTGGCGGTCAGCGACAAGAACGGCGACCTGTGGCTGCTGGACCGCCGCAATGGCGCCACACAGTGGAAAATCGATCAGTTAACCAACCGCGGCCTCACTCGCCCGGCTTTCTATGGCGACTACATCGTCGTCGGTGACAAAGAAGGCTATCTGCACTGGATCAATGTCAGTGATGGACATTTCGTAGCTCGTGTACGGGAAGGGCGTAAAGGCTTTGTCGCTGCGCCGTTAACTGTGGGTACCACCACGTATGTTTTGACAACGGACGGCAAACTGGCGGCCTATCGTGCTGGTGCAGCACTTTAAGTACACATGTTGAAGCACAATGATCCCCGTAATTGCCATCGTCGGACGGCCGAATGTAGGTAAGTCCACACTGTTCAATGCCCTGACTCGTACCCGCGACGCACTGGTTGCCGATATGCCGGGTGTGACACGAGATCGTCAATATGGCATCTGTCAGGTAGAACACAAATGCCTGTTGGTGGATACCGGGGGCCTGGTCAGCCAGGCAGAAGGCATTGATTATCTCACCGCCAAACAGGTTCACCAGGCGATTGAAGAATCCCAGCTGGTGCTGTTTATCGTCAGCGCCCGCGATGGTTTGACGGCGGCCGATCACGAGGTTGCCAGCCTGTTGCGAAAATCCGGTAAACCCGTACTGGTAGTAGCCAATAAAGTTGATGGTATGGATTCGGCTACCGCAACCATCGATTTCGCTGCGCTGGGAATGGGCGATCCGATAGCAGTTTCAGCAGAACACAGGCAAGGCCTGCAGGACATCATGGAGGCGGCCGGGCAGTGGTTACCGCCTGCAGATGCTAAAGAAGAGGATACGGAAGCAGACCCCGATCTGATGCGTCTGGCCATTGTTGGCAGGCCCAATGTCGGCAAATCCACCCTGGTTAACCGCATTCTGGGCGAAGAACGGGTGTTGGCTTTTGACCAGCCCGGTACCACGCGTGACTCCATCAGCATCAAGGTGGAACGGGATGGTCAAAAATACGAGTTGATTGATACAGCCGGTGTTCGCCGTCGGTCCCGCATTCACGATGCGGTTGAGAAATTCAGCACCATCAAAGCGCTGCAAGCGGTTGAACAAGCTCATGTAGTGGTATTGCTGGTGGATGCCCAGGAAGGCCTGACCGACCAGGACACCACTTTGCTGGGCCATATTCTGCAACAGGGTCGGGCACTGGTGATTGGCCTGAACAAGTGGGATGGGCTGGATGCCGACCACCGCAAACAGGTGCTGAATGAACTGGATCGGCGCTTGAGTTATGCCACCTGGGCGCGCCGTGTAACCCTGTCTGCATTGCACGGTTCCGGCCTGCAGGAGTTGCTTGATGCGGTGCAGCAAGCCTGGCGCAGTGCCAGAATGGAGTTTTCAACGCCCGAGTTGACCCGGGTGCTGATCAAGGCAGTGGAAGCACATCAACCACCGATGAGCCAGGGTCGAACGGCCAAACTTCGATTCGCCCACAGTGGCGGCAAGTTTCCACCGCGCATCATCATCCATGGCAGCCGTACGGAAACGATTCCCGATTCCTACATTCGTTATCTGACCAGCACGTTCATTCGACACTTCAAACTCAAAGGTACGCCTTTGTTTGTTGAATTCCGCAACAGTGCGAATCCTTACAAAGACAAAAAAAACGTGTTGAGCAAACGTCAGGTGCAAAAACGCCAGCGACTGAAAAAATTTACCGGTGGGAAATCGCGTAAATCCGGTCGCAAAAACTAGGAGCCTGTCGGACTTGACCGATCGTAGCGAGGGAAAGCCGATTTGAGTCAGATTTTTCGATCTTTTGAGGCCAATAGCACCGCTATTAAACGAAAAAGATCGGAAAATCTGGCCAAATTCGGATTTTCCGCAGTAGATCATGTTAAGTCCGACAGGCTCCTGGGCTCACATAGTCCAGGAACCCAGATTGCGTTCTATGTGATTGCGGAATCCGGGCTCATCCGGTTCCACTTTGGATGGAAAATGTTCTATCAATTCGCCGTCCCGGCCAAACAGGTATTTGTGAAAATTCCACCGCGGCATAATATCGTTGCCAAATTCTTCGCGTAAATCCACAAACAGGCGGTGTGGGTTTTTGCCGATAATGGATACCCGCTCAGTCACAGGGAATGTCACTTCGTATTGGCTGCTGCAAAAATTGGCTATGTCTTCATTGCTGCCGGGTTCCTGCTCTCCAAAATCATTGCAGGGAACTCCCAGAACGATCAATCCACTACGCCGGTATTCTTCATAAAGCATTTGCAGCTTTCGGTACTGTGGTGTGTAACCACATGCAGATGCCGTGTTGACCAGCAATAAAGGCTGGCCTTGCCAACGATCCAACGGCAGGGCGTGTCCCTGTACCGAACGAAAAGAATATTGATGAATTTGCATGGATACTGAACCTCACGGCAGAATTTTATAGCATCAGGATAGCTTAGCCAGAGACGGATTTCTTCCTGATCAAGTACAATACCGGCTGCCAGCATAACCCGTGTGGAGCCTCCATTGCGTAACACTATCGAGAAGCAACAAGAACAAACCGCCCCGGCCAAGGGTTCCGCACAGATACTGGATGGCCTGGCTGCCAGTGCCGCTATCATCGATAAGGTTCGCGTAGCGATTGATTTGCATGTTGAGGCAGGTGGGCGCCGTCCGGGTCTGGCCGTGGTGCTGATCGGCAACGACCCGGCATCCAGTATTTACGTGAATGCCAAGCGCAGGGACTGTGAACGTGCCGGCATCATTGCAACCGACATTGATCTGCCTGCCCGTACTTCTGCAAAAGACTTGCTGGCGCTGATCGACCGACTCAATGATGATCCTGCAATCGACGGTATTCTGGTGCAACTGCCGTTACCGGATCACATCGAGGAACCTGATATAACCAACCGCATCAGTGCCGACAAGGACGTGGACGGTTTCAACGCATTCAATGTAGGCAAATTGGCTTTGCGCCAGCCGGGTTTGCGACCCTGCACGCCTCGTGGTGTGATGGCGCTGTTGAGTTTTTACGGTATAGAAGTTCGTTCCAAACATGTGGTGATTATTGGAGCTTCCAACATTGTTGGTCGACCCATGTCACTGGAATGTTTGTTGACCGGAGCTACCGTGACGGTAACGCACCGGTTTACCCGCGATCTGGAACATCATGTGCGTGCCGCAGATGTGCTGATCAGTGCTATTGGCAAACGCCAGATTGTCGACTCGAACTGGATCAAGCCAGGCAGTATCGTGGTGGACGTGGGTATCAACCGTTTGGACGATGGTCGCATTACCGGTGATATTGATTTTGCCAGCGCATCAGCAATAGCCGGTTGGATCAGCCCGGTCCCCGGTGGTGTTGGCCCCATGACACGAGCCATGCTGATGCTGAATACTGCGGAATCAGCCGGTTTGAAAATTGAATTGCCTTACCAGCCTCACGCTATCGGCTGAGATGCCGCCCCGCCAGCGCGCTGGCGCAAGGAATTTTGCAGGTTTTTTTTCACTTCCTCAGTCAATTCTTCGGCAGCCGGGTAATACAGGGGCAGGGCCTGAAACGCCTGCAACAATATGTTGGAGATTTGCCAACGTAAAAACCAACGGTCATCCGCCGGTACACAAAACCATGGTGCACAGGAACGTGAAGTTTCATTGAACATCTGCACCACTGCTTCGTCATAGTTTTTGCGAAAACCGGATTCCACAATATCGCTGCTGGAGAACTTCCACCGTTTTTTCCTGTTTTCGAGCCGATCCAGGAAGCGCATGGCCTGGCGCTCGGGCGAAACGTTCAGCCAGAACTTCAAGACCAGCGTATTCGACATGGCCAGGTGCTTTTCAAATTCACGAATGGCGCGGTAGCGTGCCGGCCACAATTGTTTGCTTGCGGGCGGATGGCCGGCATACTGGCTATCGAGAAATTCCGGGTGTACACGTACGGCCAGGACCTCCTCGTAATAGCTGCGATTGAATGCGCCGATCTGGCCGCGTTGTGGCAACTCCTTGCTGGTACGCCACAGAAAGTCATGTGCCAACTCGATGGTGGAAGGTCTTTTGAATGAAGCCACCCTTATGCTGCCTACATCCAGGCCGGACAACACTTCCCGTATTGCACCATCTTTACCGGCCGCATCCAAAGCCTGAAAAATCAGCAAAATACTGAATTGCCTGCCGGCTATCAGTTTTTTCTGCAGCGGCCGCATTTGCTTTCGGTTTTGTTCCAGCCGATGGCGAAAATCTTCAGTGGTACCTGCTTTTACCGGGGGCAAAAATTGCTCCGGCATGGCCTGCAGGGTGGCTGAGGAATCTATCTGCCAGGGGCTTTCAATGGCATTTTGTACCTGCTCCAGATCACACGCCCATGACTTCATGGACGCTCCAGGATGGCGGCAACGCCCATGCCACCCGCTGTGCAGATTGAGATCAAACCCCTGCCCGAGCCCGCTTCCTGCAGAATTTGTCCCAGGGTAGCCAGGATGCGTGCTCCGGTTGCAGCAAAAGGATGTCCCACGGCCAGACTGCTGCCCTTGATGTTTATTTTGCTTCTGTCGATGGAACCCAGCGGCTGTTCCAAACCGAGTCGATCGCGGCAATAGTCTTCCGATTCCCAGGCCGCCAGAGTGCAGAGTACCTGCGCTGCAAAAGCTTCATGAATTTCGTAGTAATCAAAATCCTGTAAAGACAGACCGGTTTTTTGCAGCATTTCGGCTACCGCCACCGTAGGCGCCATCAACAGGCCTTCGTCGTTAACGAAATCCACCGATGCACTGCGCATACCGGTCAGGTAAGCCTGTACCGGCAGGTCGTGTTTCCTGGCCCAGTCTTCAGAGGTCAGCAGCACACCCGCAGCGCCATCCGTCAAAGGCGTGCTGTTGCCCGCTGTCAGCGTTGCGCCAGCATCTTTTGCAAACACCGGCGACAGTTTGGCCAGCTTTTCCATGCTGGAATCGGCCCGCAGGTTGTTATCCCGGGCCAGGCCGTTAAAGGTCTGAACCAAGGGATCAAAGAAGCCCGAATTGTAGGCAGCTGCCAGGTTCAGATGACTGGCCAGGGTCAGTTCGTCCTGTGCTTCTCGACCGATATGCCACTCGCGGGCCATGCGTTCACAATGCTGACCCATGCTGATGCCCGTACGTGGCTCGGCATTGGCCGGGGTTACGGGCTTCAATTCAGTGGGGCTGAATCCTTTGAAAGCCTTCAGCGATTGACCAAAACTCTTGGCCGCGCCGGCCTTGACCAGGCGATGGGCAAAACGTGGGCTGAATACGATGGGTGGATCCGAGGTTGTATCCGTGCCGGCTGCAATGCCACATTCGATTTGGCCACAGGCGATCTTCGCGCCTATCATCATTGCAGCCTGCAAACTGGTACCGCAGGCTTGCTGCAAGGTGATACCGGTGGTCAATGGGGATAGTGATGTGGAAAGCAGGGCTTCACGTGCCAGGTTCCAGTCGCGTGAATGAGTGGTTACTGCGCCGGCAAGGACTTCGTCCAGCTGTTGACCCTCAAGCCCAAAACGCCTGACCACGCCTTCTATGGCAGCTGACAACATATCCATATTGGATTTTTCGGAATAGACCGTGTTGGAACGGCTAAATGGAATGCGACTGCCACCAATCACAGCTATGCGGCGCAATTCACCGTTCATACCGTTTCTCCTTGTGCATCGACCTGCGGCCCATTTGAATGAATGCTGGCCAGGTAGTGGAGTGGGCCACCGCGGAATGGAGCAAAGCCGGTGCCGAATATCATACCGGCATCCAGGGAGTCGGCATCTGCCACCACATGATCATCCAGGCAGGACTGGCATTCGTCGAAATACGGCTCCATCAACTCAAAAGCCAGTGTCTTGAGGTTGATGCCCTCGATCGCAGTCTTGTCTTTCACTGCTTTGCCTTTTTCCCAGACATAGAATCCCTCACCGGACTTTTTACCCAGTTTGCCTTTTTCGACCAGTGCTTCAAGTGCAGCCACCTCATCTGTGGCCGCTTCGCCACCCAGCAGACGAATGACGCTGAGACCAACATCCAGCCCAACCGTGTCGGCCAGCTCTACCGGACCCATGGGCATGCCGAAATCCAGCGCAGCCTGGTCCAGCGCCTCTTTGGGAACACCACGATTTTTGTGGATCTGCAGTGCTCGCTGCATATAGGGTGCCAGTACCCGGTTGACCAAAAAACCGGGAGTACTGGTAACGGCCAGGGGAAAGCGATTGATCTGGTTGCAGAATGCCGCGCCCCGATCAATTTCATCCGCTGGTGTGTTGCTGTCATGCACGACTTCAACCAAAGGCATTTTGGCTACCGGATTAAAGAAATGCAGGCCAATCAGGCGTGATGGCGTGGCCAGGTTTTTCGACAGTTCGGCCAGTGGAATGGCCGAAGTATTGGTCGCCAGAATGGCACCGGTTTTCATCCTGGGTTCGATCTGACTGTAGAGTGTCCGTTTGGCTTCGGCATTTTCGAAAATAGCCTCTATGACCACATCGGCCAAAGCGATGCCATTGCCTTCCACATCAGGAATCAGCCTGCTGCGCGCACCGGCTATCAGGTCGGGTGTACGAAGTCTTTTCCTGAACAGGCTGGTAGCGCGTTCAAGTGCGGGTTCGATGTATTTCATTTCGCGATCTTGCAAGGTCACTTCAAGCCCCCGCAGGACACACCAAGCCGCAATGTCACCACCCATGACTCCGGCACCGACAACATGCACGCGACGGGCATGAAACGTACTTTTTTTGCCTGCAGCTTTCAAGCCTTCCATCAGCCAGAATACACGACGCAGATTCCGTGAGGTATCGGTGGTGATCAGTTCACCCACCCGAATGGCTTCCTGTTCCAGCATGTCCGCTTTGCTGTCGCCACAATCTTCCCAGGCATCGATCAATGAAAAAGGCGCAGGGTAATGTTTGGGGTTCGCGCGCCTGGCCGTCTGCTTGCGAATCATGGGGGTCAGTAATTTACGGGCCGGGCCGCTGTTGGTCATTTTCGTGATAAAGCCCGGGCCTTTGCTTTTACGATTCTTCAGCACCGCATTGCGGGC
>CAZRTG010000118.1:0-11070 GCA_964602895.1 uncultured Wenzhouxiangellaceae bacterium | reverse complement strand
GAATCAAGGTAGTGGTTGTCCACTCCTCAATAATCGCCGGTCCGTCCAGACATTGATTACGCACAAGGTCATCTCTGTTGTATACCGGGGTTCGGGTAAAACCGTCGTTGGCAGAAAAAAATGTATTCCGCCACGAATGGGGTTCAACAAAATTTCCTGCTGGCCAATCAGGCAAAGGAGGGCTGGC
Source organism: uncultured Wenzhouxiangellaceae bacterium (assembly GCA_964602895.1). Classification (GTDB taxonomy): domain Bacteria; phylum Pseudomonadota; class Gammaproteobacteria; order Xanthomonadales; family SZUA-36; genus JAWXBM01. Next base: position 10,883 of record CAZRTG010000118.1, on the reverse strand, counting down.
CACTTCACCAATAGAGCGCAAGCGAAGTGTAACCAGCTCGAGTGGTGCTTTGATATCACCGTGGCCATACATACGACAATGTAATTCCACAAAGCGTGTGCGTACCTGATTCAAAAACGTATCCGGTGCATCCAGCCAGCTCGTCTCAACGGGCACAGCTACGGTATATTCCTGCCCGGCAAATCGAACCTCCGCAATGGCTTTCGATTGAATTTTATCGTCGCCGAAGCCATGCTGCCCGAGACGCTCCATATTGTCGCTTTTCAGTCTCTCAATCGTCTGCATGATTTCATTGATTGTGTCAGCAACGAACGGGCGGACCAGCGTATGCGAACTGTCTTCGCGGTAGTCAGAAGCAACAATACCCCAGGCAGAAAAATTGGCCGGTGCGCGTGGCACTATTACAGTGTCCACGCCCAGTTCGTCACTTACCGCAGCTGCGAACAAACCACCACCACCTCCATAGGAAAACAGGGCGTAATCCCTTGGATCCAGACCCCTTTCAACGGTAATCGACCGGACTGCATTGGCCATGTTGGTTTCCGCAATTTTGAGAGCACCACTGGCTGCCTGTTCAATCGAGAGTTCAAATGGTCGCGCCACTTTACTTAAGGCATCAGTAGCGGCTTCAACATCCAGCTTCATGCGAGAACCGAGGAACCTGTCGGCATCCAGATGCCCCAGCAGAAGGTGACAGTCTGTTACGGTAGGCTCTGTGCCTCCGTTACCAAAACAGGCCGGACCAGGGGACGCTCCTGCACTTTTCGGCCCTACCTGCAACGCCCCCATTTGATTTATCCAGGCAATGGATCCTCCGCCAGCGCCTACCGAAGAAATGTCAATTGTCGGCCCCATCACAGGTCGGCCGGAAACCTGAGTATGAGATCGTTCGACGATGTGGCCTTCTTCAATGAGCGCCACATCGACAGTGGTCCCGCCCACATCAAAACAGATAAGATTTTTTATTTTTATTGCCTTGGCGACAGCGCTGGCCCCGATCACACCACCTGCTGGCCCCGACTCCAGGGTTTTTATGGGCGTACTCGCTGCCCGGGACGCTGCTGCGGCCCCGCCATTGGATTGCATGAGTGCCAAAGGTGAAGCGTAGCCATCGTCACGTAAACGCGCTGTCAGCGTCTCGATATAGTGCGCGAACGGTGGCTGTACATAGGCGTTGAGCACTGTCGTCGAGGTACGCTCAAACTCACGCCACTCATTGGCCAATTCATGTGAGACGGCCAACGCCAGCCCTGGATGATTGCCACGCAAGCGCTGGGCCGCAAGTGCTTCATGCCGATTGTTGGCATAACTGTTCAAAAAGCAGATAGCAATCGCTTCGCATCCCTGCTCAAGAAGATAATCAACTTCTTTGTCAAGACGATTCAAATCAAGTGCAGTAATCTCTTCTCCCAAGGCACTTAATCTGCCGGGGATCTCGCGACGCAAATAGCGTGGTACCAAACATTCAGGGGCCCGGTAGCGCGGGTTGTAGATTTCCGGCCGGGATCCCCGGCCAATCTCAAGCACATCCCGAAAGCCGAGCGTAGTGAGCAGCCCTACCTTGACACCGGTTTCCTGGACGATTGTATTAATTGCGACCGTAGTCCCGTGAAAAATTTTACCGACTTCGGCCAGTTTTACCGGCAATCGCGACAGACCTGCACTGACTTCCTTTACGATTTGCGATGGTGTAGAAGGCTGTTTCTCCAGAGTTATCTCACCTGTAGTCTCATTCAACATAACGAAATCCACAAAGGTGCCCCCAACGTCGATAGCGATCCTGTACCCCGGGTTGGAAGTATTTATTGTAGTCACTCCAGTTTTACTCCTTTCATTCCATTTTCATCAGGTCCGGGTTGCAATGAACTTCCCTGGCTGCCAGGACCGCCGCATCTGGCTGTTCATAGGCCATTCTCTGGAAAGTACCTTCAGACAAAATATTCGTGCAGGTTCAGGGTGCTTTCCCCCGGAGTTGTCGCCCGTGTCTGTGGCGAACCCAGCGACATCGTCGCATCAATGCCCAAATAGCCACTGAACAGGTAGTTTGACTGTTCAACTCCTGGCAGGTTTGACATAAGGTGGGTTCGAGTATCCAGATCGCCTCGGGTCAGGAACGCCCACCAAACCGATTCGAGGTCATGAATATCGATATCGGCATCTACCACGATACACATGCGGTTATACAAAGGATTGATTCGAAATACTGCGTCGATGACATCTTTGGCATGGTTGTCATATTGCTTGTCAATTTTAACGATACTGCTGAACACAGTCGGGCTGATTGTCATGTCGATCACCCCGGAAATTTCCGCCACCAATTTCTGGAGGATCCGCCCGCCCCAGCTGACCGCAAGGACGGTAAGGTCTTCTCTGGACCCGCATAGCAGGCTCTGGTAGTAAGCATTCTTCCGATTGCTTACATGGTGAACGTCTACCACGTAGGCAGCTTCATTCAGTCCGGAATAGTAGCCCAGGTATTCCCCGAATGGGCCGTCCGTGCTGCGCTCATTGGGCCGAATACTGGCCTCAATCACCACCTCCGTAGCGGCGGGTACCAGCAGATCAAGTGTCTCACAGCGCCGCATGTCCAGACTTCCACCGTTTATATGGGCGGCCAATTGCAGTTCGTCCTGCTCGATCGCCAGGGATGCCACCGCCGCGAGAAATACTGCAGGCGGCGCGCCGATGAGGATAGCCACCTCAAGTGCCTGGCCTTTTTTCTCCGCTTTCTCCTGATACCGGGCCAGATCATGCGGCGGATCGATACAACAAACCAGTTGTTCGTTGCCGCCGAGTAGCAGGCAGCGACAGAATGATAAATTGGGTATACCGGTCTCTGGATCCTTGGCCAGAAAAACTCCCGCAGTGATATAGGGTCCGGCATCCTTCTCCCTGTAAAAAATGGACGGAAGGTCGGTCAAGCTTGTGCTGTTCAGGTCAGCGGGGGAAGCCACCTCATTGATATAGTCCGCAGAGCACTCGGACAGGGTGTCGAGCAACTCGATCCACCTGTCATTCAGGGTTTCACTGCCCGTACCAAGCAATCCGGCGAGCCGGGTGAAACTGCCATAGACATTTGCAATGACCGGAAACCGGGAGCCCTTCACATTCCTGAAAAGGATCGGGCGGTCACTTTCTTTTTGCGATCGACTGATCACCGCTGCCAGTTCGAACTGCGGATCAACCTCTTTTTCAACCACATTTACTTCACCCAAGGCCTGCAACGCGTCAACGTATTGACGCAGATCACCGATCGCGTCTTTATACACTGCTCCAGCCCGCGTATTTGGGGAAGGTGCCATCGGCACTCTGTCTCCCGATAGCCCATGCTTTTTTATTCATTTCAAGTTACCTGTTGTTGGCTGTGAAGCGGCCTCACCTCAGCCGCGCCCTGTTGAAGCGACAGCGGCCATCTCCTCGGGCCATCTCCTCGGGCCATCTCCTCGGGAATGGATACGGCGCTATACCAAAGAGAACATCACCGACGTCATTGCCATTGCCTTATAATTATGAATCATATTATGCATAATTATTGCATTGTCAAGAGCCACGTCGTACTGTGTATCAAAACAGGTCGGCAGCGATGAAAAATATGCTCGAAGTCTTAAGGAAGCGCTGAATAACTCATCCATGAATTCTCAGAGCACGCCAAACAAAAAGTGTGGTTTTTGTTTGACTTCATTTTGAATGATTCACCATCTTTGAATATGTCGGCACATCACACATTAAAATTACAGGAATGACATGAAAGGAAGCGACACTATCACGCCTCGCACACCGAGGAAGCAGGAATCGGAATCCCTGGACAGCCTCATCCGCCGCAGTATCAGACAGGGCCGTTACGTGCCCGGACAACGTCTGGTGGAAATCGATTTGCAAAACCAGTTTGGTGCGTCCCAACGGCAGGTAAGGGACTCCTTGCTGAGATTGGAAACCGAGGGCCTGGTTGCCATAGAAAGGAATCGTGGCGCCCGCGTACGAATGATTTCCCGGTCCGACGTCTCCTGCATCCTGGATGTACTCGACAGCTTGTCCCAACTTGCAGTACGCAAGGCCGCCGAGGAAATTGCCCAACCGGGGCACCGGTCTTTTATCAAAAGCTCATTGAAAGCCGTCAGGCAATTTCGCAAATATGCTAAAACAGAAAAAAGCGTACAGAAGTATCTGGATGAAAATGTCAGGTTCTGGGACTCCATCGCGGCCGTTGTCGACAATCCGTTCCTGTGGGAAACCCGCGAGCGCCTGGAAACCCTGTTATTCCGCCTCCAGGTTCATGGTATCAGCATCAATACCGATCCGGAGAAATGGATAAACAAACACGACGGAATCCTCATGGCCATATTGGATGGAGACTCGGAGCTTGCTGAAAAGCTGGCACTTGATGCATCAACCGATATCAGAGAAGCCATCATGTCCCTGAACGATGAAGTTTTTACGTGACGTACCGTGGGCAGGACAACAACGCGCCTGCCCGGTGTGGCTTACGTAATCAGCTGTGCATCAAGTGGGTTTATCGGGGATTCTAGAAATAGTCATCCAGGTTGATATTTCTCCACACCTCATCGGGAACCTCAGCCCTTTCCTGGAACGGTAGTCCAAAGGGTTTTGTGGCATCGATGATCCACTTATCATTCATGTAGCCTCTGGTGTGTCGCCCTTCAATACTGTAAGCCGAGGGGTCCAACTCGCACACATAGGCCTCAGGGATAATAATCACATCCCTCGCGGGCTGTGTCCTGGTGGCTACGGCCCACATCACTTCAGATTCATTGTGGATATCAATATCCTCGTCAACCACAATGCAGAGTTTCATGAAAGGGTCTGCGGCAAGGGCAGCCAACGCGGCATTCCGGCCCAGGCCGTCAAACTCCTTTTTGATGGACACATATACCGTGTGCCGACAGGTACCGGAAAACGGCAGGCTTATGGCCTTCAATGTGGGAATCGAGGCTTTGACTTTTTTGAATATCATTGCCTCACGACCTACAAGGCCCGTGAGATTATGTTCCGGATGGGCACTGAAGAGATCCTGATAAATCGCATCTTTTCGATAGGTGATGGCTTTGATATTGAATACCCGGGATGGTCCGGAGCCGCCCATGTACCATGTATACTCCCCAAACGGGCCTTCGTGTTCCCTTACCCCCGGAAGTATTTCACCTTCTATGACTATTTCCGCGTCCGCAGGAACCTCAAGATCAATCGTTTCACACTTCACCAGCCTCAGGGGCTCTCCCAGCAAACCGCCGGCTACCTGTAATTCACTTATTTCCATTGGGCCGCGATATTGTGAAGCCAGAACCAGCAAGGGATGATGGCCGATCACAATGGCACACTCTTGCACTCTGTTTTCCGCCTCGGCCGCTCTTGCGATCTGGGCTCCATGGGCATACTCACCGATATCTATACCCAATTTCGTCGGGCTTTTGATCTGGTGACGGTAGATCCCCATATTACTGACGCCCGTTTTGGGGTCTTTCATGATGGAAAGGCCGGATGAAATATACGGCCCGCCATCCAGCTCACAATGGGTAATATTGGGGAACTTTGACAGGTCGACCTCATCCCCTATCATTTTCATCTGTTTTACAGGGGCGTCTGCCTCATCCACCAAAACCGGGTCTATGAGATTATCCTGTCTGTTGCCATACTCAATGGTCAATCTGTCGGAGGTTGTTTCAAGCGCCAGGGCAATGGATTCCCTGTTTGCCTGAATATTAACGACTACGGGAATATCGGTGCCCTTCACATTTTCAAAAAGAGTAATCGGGTACATCCCCTTTTCCTGCATTTTCCTGAGCACACCGGTCAACTCAAACTTCGGATCCACTTCCTTTTTAATGGTGACCAGATTATCAGGTGCTTTTTGTCTTACTTCTTCGAGAAAACTTCTCAAGCTCTTTGTCATCGTTACCTCCTCAAGCGGAATCAACGGTACCCCGTTTTTTTCCTGAATTGCCAAATGGTAAAGTCAAATATCCAACGCTACACCGGTTCCAAAAAAGCCAGAGTTTTACCCATCCGAAAAGTCAATGAGTTTTGCAAGACTCGGTTCACCTGTAAAAAAAGTCCATCACTGACATCCGTAAAAACAATATCCCCTGTCTCGTGGCGATAACTGAAACATTGGGTATGGATGAGGCTGACTGATTGTCTTGGTTTTACCGCTGGAACTGTTGGTATCTGCCGTGTAAGTACCATTTGGGGATACTATGTTGCCGTCATGAATGAATAAATCAGGACTCATAATTTTCCTCTTCGGCTACAGAGACCAGGGCTGGATTCGAGACAGAAATATTGGATTACTCTGCCCTCACGCAGTGTAATCGTTAATAATATATTTTACAATCACTAATCCTGTCTACCCTCAATTCTGACCCGGCTGCATACGATCAGGTGGGCAGACTTTTCCAGCGCTTGACGGTGCCGGTGTCCAGATCAAACAAATCCAGAATACGACCTACGGAATGATTGATGATTTCATCAACAGATTTTGGTTTGATATAAAATGCCGGTGTTGCAGGTGCTATTACTGCGCCCAATTGTGCCGCGTCGTACATGAGCTTGCAGTGTCCCGGGTGCAATGGTGTTTCGCGTGGCATCAGCACGAGCAAACGGCGCTCTTTCAACACCACATCAGCCGCCCGAACCAATAAATTATCGGCGTTTGAATGAGCGATGCCGGACAGTGTTTTCATTGAACATGGAGCAATAATCATTCCACCTGTTTTATAGGAACCTGACGATATGCTGGCCCCCAGGTTATTGTTGGAATGAACAACATCAGCCAGTTGTTTGACTTCTTTCAGGTCAAAATCTGTTTCGTAAGCGATGGTCAGGGCTGCGCCCTTGGAGATGATCAAATGGGTTTCAACCTGATCTATATTACGCAGTGTTTCAAGCAGGCGAATCCCGTATATCGCACCGCTTGCCCCTGATATGCCCACAATTATTCTTAACATGATTATCACTCCCTGGTTAGGAATTCTGCTATGCCGGACACTGTGACGGACCCCACCGGGCTACCTGTTGCATGATGCTGACCGACGCATTTCAACTCGACCGAACGTGACCGGATACCGCACTGGTTCCGGACATGTTCCCGATCTCGTTTTTGTTCTCAACGAATTCGAAGGTATGGACGATGGCAGCCGTGGTGGGCATGCAGACGGAAAACACGGTCGGTCAGCACAATATTGTATAGCGACCGGCATGAATACCTGTTCCACTTCCGGATATTGTCGCCATTCCGGACCGGGTATTTTGTGTCACTGCCTGTCGTTTGGCCCGGTATTGCCGTGTTTGCAACTGGTGCTACGGGTTTGGCAACCTGTATCGCGATTCAAAACTGCCATCATTGCATAACGCGACATATTATTTTTTCCAGAGCTTCAGTATGTCCGGCAATCTGTTGGCTCCGGGCACCACGGCAACATCATCGAAGACTTCACCATACGGTTTGGTTGCATCTATTCCCATGGTAGCCGTTACGCCGTGTTCCGGCGCAGAAGGATCAAGCTGGAAGGCAGCCGTCCTTGGCAGAACAATCAAGTCCCGGTCTGGCTGGCTGCGAGTGCAAACTGCCCACATGACTTCGTCCAGATTCAGTACATTCACGTCTTCATCTACTGCGATAACAACCTTGGTACCCTGAGCCGACAACATGGTCGCCAGCATATTTCGTGCTTCATACTTGGTATTCTGCTTTATGGCCACTACAGCCAGCAAACCAACCCCTCCGGCGCTGTGAAAGTGCACTTTTTTGACACCGGGAAACCGTTGTTTGAGGAATGCATAACACGACGCATCCATTGGAATCATCTTCAATACATGATTATCGGTTGTCGGCATGCCGGTTAATGCGGTGTGAAAAATTGCATCCCGACGATGCGTGATCGCTGTTACCTCCATGTACGGTTTGGGATGGGCGGCCGTGTAGTAACCGGTATATTCACCAAATGGCCCTTCCATTTGACGTTTATTGGGGTGCATTATCCCTTCAATTATGATTTCCGCGGTTGCGGGGACTTCCAGATCGACCGTTTCACATCTCACAACTTCCAATTCCTGGCCTTGCAATGCCCCGGCCAGGGTCAATTCATCCACACCGTAAGACGCTTCCCATTGTGTACAGATCAGAACACCCGGTGAAACACCCAGGGCAATGGCCAGTTCCAGTGGCTGACCCAGGGATTCCGCCTTTTGATAATGGAGGCCAAGATGGTGTGGCACGGGAGACAGGACGCCGAGTTGCCTGTCGCCCTGTAACTCAAATCGATATATGGACGCATTTTTGCCGCCATCCTCCACGTCCTTACTGATGGCGACACCGGCCGTGATAAATGGCCCACTATCCTGTTCGCAATGCGTCGGAATCGGCAAATCAGCCAGGGACGCCTGTGAGCCCAATTTGATTACTTCCTTACACGGGCCCGTTTCGACAAGACGTGGCTCGGACCGGTTTTGCATGGCTTCAAGATAATGATTGGCGGCCTTTTCTTCGGTAGTCCCCAACGCTTTCAGCATCAAACGCCGGCTCGAATACAGACCGCCGATTACCGGCATGGAATGGCCCTTTACATTTTCGAATAACAACGCCGGACCTTCAACGTCTGAAGTGTTACGAATGTAACCTGAAATGTCGAATTTCAGATCCACTTCATCTTTGATACGCAAAAGCTCATTTTCGTTTTCGAGCAATTGGATGAATTGTCTTAAATCTGTTATCGCCATTTCTTTACACTCTGAACGTCTTGAGGGATTCAACACCATTAACAACACCTGAAGTACAGGTGATATCAACAACCAGGGGGAAACTCATGATACATGCTCCTGCTTTTATGATTTTGCCTTCAACTGGCAGATGTTTTTTCAACACCAAATCCGAAACCGGCTTACTTTGAAAGCTGCTTCCCGTTTCGGAGAAATTTATGTTTTGCAATATCCAGACCATGGCAGTGAACATCCGGGTCCCTGTTGCCCTGGACAAAACGCATACGCTTTACAATCAGGAATAAAATTCCAATTGTGAACCGTCAACAAACCGCTCATAACGGTATGGAGAAATATCAAATTCAGGGGTCTCTCCCGTAATCATATCAGCGATTGCCTCACCGGCAGCTGCACTCATTGTCAGGCCATACAACATACCTGTACCAAGATAAAGCCCCGGGATTTTTTCTACACCCGATATCACGCCCAGATTGTCGAGTGACGTCATCAGCGCGCCCGCATAACGCTCCCGGATCCGGCTGTTACGAAAAGCAGAAATATGCCTGCACATGCCTTCATAGGTATCGGTAGAGGTTTTTCCCACAACTTCCGGTTGAAAAATCCGGTTTGATTCATAGGCAGAAAACTTTTTGCCATGCATGACATCAGCCAATTTCAGTTCTCGCCAGAATGTGCGCAAATTGAATGCGGGGTTCATCTCCTGTTCCGTATCGGAAGGCATGGACATCAATTGACGCATATATTTTAAAATTGTCGGCGTGATGGGAATAACACCGGTAGCTGTACCAAACATGTATCCGCCATCGGGTTCGCGGCGAAAATATCCGGCAGGTGTCATGCCAAAGATTTCAGGCCCGTTTTCAACGGGCTCGACGCTGATCATTTCGGCGAATATCATCAACTGCGGGAGTTCCAGACCGAGTTGTTTTGCGATTCTTGGTGACCACACTCCCCCGGCAATAACGACATTGGGTGTTTTTATCACTCCCCGCTCGGTTGAAACCGCCTCGATTCTGCCGCTGTTGAGTACAATATGGTTAACTGCACAATGTTGTATGATCCTGGCTCCTTGCCGCATGGCTTCTTCGGCTATGGCCGGGGTAGCAAGTTTCGGCTCAATGGCGGCGGCGTTCTCCTGCAACAAAGCACTATGCCAATTCATTCCTGCCAGACCAGGGTCAAGTTTTGCAATCTCCTGTCCGGGCAGCATTCTTCCCTGAACACCGGGCAATCCCTCTGCTTTATCCAGCCATTGGGCAGCGGTAGCAGCGTGGGCTTCATTATCAAATAATGTCACTACCCCTTGCCCGGAATACCCGATGTCTGCGCCGACCCGAGCAGGCATTTTCTCCCAGAGTTCCATTGAGCGTGCAATCAACGCCATTTTTATGGGTGACAGAAACTGATATTCAATCGCGCCGGCAGCCCGACCGGAGGCTTCACCTGCGATCACACCTTTTTCACACAGAGTAACGGACAACCCACGTTCTGCGAGATTCAGGGCCGTGATGCATCCGATCAGCCCACCGCCAATGACAACGACATCTGTGTGGGCAGGCAGGTCGGGATCACCGGCAATCGATCTCGCTCGGGGCACACCCGGAACAGTCGCTGCGCCGGAAAACTTCAACACAACAGGATAGCTTCTGAATTGATAGTCATAGCCTCCACCAGCAAATGTGGCGCGCCTGAATCAGGCGCGCCATTAAACTCAGCGCCAGTGATAGGTCACTGTTCCACCGTACCAGCGCGGTGGACTGGGCGTATTGGTCATGACCCCGACGAACGCCGAATCAACCGTGTACGCACGGTACTCTGTATCTGCCAGATTGCGGACAAACGCGGCGACGGACCATTTATCATCTCCGCTTGTATAACTGACCCGTGCATTGGTTACGACATACGAATCTTCCTGCTCGGAATAATTGCAAACGACAGAAAAACAGAACTCATCCGAATAATTGAAGTCCACCTGCACAGCCAGATTGCCGTTCATGAGCGGCCAGGTATAGCGCGCCAGGCCATTCAGTGAGAAATCCGGTGACATTGCCAGCTGTCGGTCCTGGATGCTGCCATCGGGCATGCCTACGTCCTTGACCTCGGTATCGAGCCATGACACACCCAACACCAGTTCCAGTCGATCCGTGGGG
>CAZRTG010000117.1:0-11279 GCA_964602895.1 uncultured Wenzhouxiangellaceae bacterium | reverse complement strand
CCACGCTTTTTGTTAGGCGTGCTCTGAGAATTCATGGATGAATTATTCAGAGCTTTCCTAACCACGGTCGTTGCGTAGCTGCGACAGGAACGCATCGATTGCAGCAATCGCCTCAGGCTCATCCAGCAAGGGTGTATGCCCGCGATCCGCCACGCGAACAACTTGCATATGAGTTTGTGCGACCTGCATTTTGCGCACGATCTCATCGGTTAAAACATCAGATAAAACACCCTGCACCAGCAGGCAGGGCATGGTCATGGCGCGAAATGAATCCCACGGGTCCAAATAAGCACCCGCAACGCGTTTGATCCAGCCGCGGCGATGCAGCCACTGCAGCAAGCGAACATAAAATGGTGGATTCCGCAACACAGTACCAATGGCCGGATCCATATCCGGCTCGGGCTTCCCCGCCTCGTTTTCACGGTAGGCAAGTTGGACAAACTCATGCCAGAATTCCTCCGGCATATGTGGCAAGGCAAACTCATAGGCTGTCCTGGCCTGAGTCGCCGCCTCTTCCCAATTCTGTGCCGGCAGAGCACGTCCTGCATAGGCCAGGATGCGCTGGACTGCTGCCAAAGGCAGCTCCGGGCCAATGTCGTTCAATATCACGGCGCGCACACGCTCGGCCTGCTGATCTGCCATGATCATGGCCATCAAGCCACCCAATGATGTGCCAATTACAATCACCTGTTGCAGCTGCAACTGATCCAGCAGGGTCCAAACATCCCTGACGTACTGGCCGGGGTTATAACGCGAAGCCCGTTTGTTCCATTGCGATTGTCCCCGGCCCCGTATATCCACACTGATAACCCGGTAGTCTTTGGACAAATGCAGGGCCAGTTTATGAAAATCCTTGCTGTTGCGGGTCAGGCCATGCAGGCAGAGGATGACCTCGTCGCCACTACCGTAATCACGATAATAAAGGGACAGACCATCCTTGCTTTGGTAATGATGTTCGCTGTAATCCATAAGGATAATTTAACGGGCCACCCAGCCACCATCAATGGACAGGATGCTGCCCGTGATGCCCGCGGCACTGTCGCTGCAAAGATAGACGGCCAGATCAGCGACCTGCTCTATGGTGATCATCTTTTTGCTGGGCTGAGCCGCCAGCATGACATCACGCACCACCTCTTCTTCACTGATACCACGAGCCCTGGCCGTATCGGCAATCTGACCGAGTACCAATGGCGTTTCAACATAACCTGGCGCAATGGCATTTACGGTGATGCCCTTCTCTGCGACTTCCAAAGCCACGGTTTTGGTCAGGCCCGCCAAACCGTGTTTGGCCGCAACATAAGCCGACTTGAACGGTGAGGCTACCAGCGCATGGGCCGACGCCACATTGATGATGCGGCCCCAGCCTTTTTCAAGCATGTCGGGAACCACTGCACGGGTGGTATGAAATGCCGAGCTCAGATTGATGGCGATGATGGCATCCCATTTTTCCGTTGGAAAGGTCTCAATGGGAGAGACAAACTGGATGCCTGCATTGTTCACCAGAATATCCAGACTACCGAACCTGTCAGTGGCTGTGGCGACCATGGCCGCGATCGCCTCAGGCTGACGCAGGTCTGCGTCAGAATAATGCACTTCCACCTGATGACGGTCTGCCAGCCCGGTCCGAATGCTTTCGATCCCGGCAGCATCACCAAAGCCATTCAATGTCAGGTTACAGCCGGCCCTGGCCAATGCGCTTGCGATACCCAATCCGATTCCCGATGTTGAACCGGTAACCAGTGCTGACTTGCCTTGCAATTGTTTCATTCAACCCTCCCAGTCTTTGTCCAGGCGTCTTGAGGCAATATAAAACAGACTGGCGGCGATGACATAAAAAGTGGTTCCTGCCAATATTGAGTATCTCAGGGAATCTTCACCAAAGCGTGCTGCCAATCCATCTGACAGTGCGCCCAGGGCCCAGGTGCCGAGACCGATTCCGATCAGGTTGTTGATAAACAGGAATACGGCCGAAGCGGTCGCCCGCATATTCGGGCGGACCAGGTGTTGAATGGTGGAAATGACCGGCCCAAGCCACACCAGACCCAAGGCTGTGGGCACCAGCAAAACGAAAAACGTGAGCACCAGATTGGTCGACAGGATGCCCAGAACATAAAACGGAATGGTGGTCACAAATGCGATGGCAGGAATGGTCAGATAGCGGCTGCGCTGATCCTGGCCGAATCGGTCACCCAACCAGCCGCCAGCCCAAATGCCCACCACACCACCAATCAACAATATGGCACCAAAAAATAACGAGGCATCCAGCAGTGTCAGGCCGAAGCTGCGTACCAGAAACGACGGTAACCAGAAAAACAGTCCATAACCCATCATCGAAGAACAGGATGCACCCAGTGATGCCAACCAAAAACTGGGTTTGGTGGTCAGCGTGCGCATAATTTCCCCAAGAGCAGGTGCTTGTTGTGAGGCGGGTTTAAGATCAAATCCACCGCGTGGGGGCTCTCTGACCAGCAAGCGAAAAATGGGTGCCAGCACAATGCCGGCGAGACCCACGGCGAAAAATGCAGTACGCCAGTCGATCATGCTGGCGATGACTCCACCAAACACGATGCCCAGGGCGCTGCCGATCGGAATACCAAAGGAGTACACGCTCATTGCGCGCGCACGCTGGCCGGGTGGAAAATAATCTGCAATCAAAGAGTAAGCCGGTGCCACACCGCCGGCCTCACCCACACCGACACCCAAACGTGCAGCGAACAACTGCCAGAAATTTGTGGCCAGCCCGCAAGCGGCTGTCATCGCACTCCAGACGGTCAGTGCAATGGTCATGATCCAGGTACGGTTGAAGCGATCAGCCAACATGGCAATGGGAATGCCCAGGCCGGTGTAAAACAGTGCGAAAGCCAGTCCGCCCATCAGGCCCAGTTCGGTGTCGGTCAAACCCAGGTCGGCTTTGATGGGAACGGCTAGGATGCCGACGATCTGGCGATCAATAAAATTGAAGGTGTAGACCACCACCAGCAGAAACAGGGTAATGCCACGTTTGGACGGTATCGCCTGCTGAGTCGCTGCTTCGGGAGTGTTTTCCGTCATGGTGTTAACAGTACTCGAATGAATAAAATGAAGCTATCCCGGCAGGCTCATGCAAGCGCTGCCGGGACGGCCATCAAAGATCAATAACGATATTCGAGTGACAGGGTCCAGGTTTTTGGATCGCCGTAATAGGCAGTCTGGATGTTGCCCACGCTACGGAATTCCTGCCCTTCAACCCGGTACAACTCATCGGTAGCATTCTTGATACCGGCCATCACGGTCCAGGTCTGCTCGGGGCTGACCCAACTGGCCCAACCATTCAGTACCCAGTAATCACTTTCCGTCAAAGGCAATACGTTTTCCACACTCAACCACATGGAATCACGGTAACTGGCATCAGCCGCCAACTGTATGGACGAACCACCGGTCAGACCAATGGTATAAATGCCGGCAAACCGAGCGGTCCACTCAGGTGCGAAAGCAGGTTCATCAGGAATGCCGTCCGAACCGGTAAATCCACCCGCGCCGTATTTCGAATCCAGGTAGCCAATCTGCGTTGACAAACGCAAAGCATCGGTAGCGAGCCAGGACAACTCGAATTCAGCACCCTTGATATCCAGTTCGGCAGCATTGAGCACCGGGAAACGGAAATCAATGCCTTCGGCTACTGAAACACGTGCCTGGAAGTCATCGTACTGGCTCATGAAAATTGTGTAATTGGCCTGCACACGACCTTCTGCCATGGTGGTCTTGGCGCCGATCTCAGCGGTCCATACGGTTTCCGGATCATAGGTACTTACATCGGCAGGTCCATTGGCGCGACCATTGAAGCCACCACTTTTGAAGCCCTTGGCCAGACGTCCATAAAAGTGAACGTTATCAGCATAGGCATAGTCCAGCGTAAAGCTGGGTGTCCACGAACCCCAGCTTTCGGAGTCTGTGAAAGCAAAGGCCGGATCGGCATTACCCAGAATGTTGCTGAAGGTACTGGTGGTGCGGAAGTAATCCTTCTTTTCGTCGGTATAGCGCAAGCCTACACCCAGGGACCAGTTTTGGGTAAAGGCCCAATCGATCTGGCCAAATGCAGCGTAGCTTTTGGTTTCCAGATCATCATCAATGGTGCGCAGGAAGGAAATCGGTATCCCGCCGAATAACAGGAAATCATCGGCATAAGCTTCCTGGTGTGAAGGCAACTCTTCATTCAGATAATACAATCCGGCAACCCAATTCACATCACCGGAACTGCCCAGCAGCTGAAATTCCTGGCTGAACTGACTCTGGTCGATACTGACCAGTACATCACCCAGTTCCAGCTCGGATGCGTCAATATCGATATACAGATCTGCTTCCAGCGTGCGATAGGCCGTGATGGATTTCAAAGAGGTGGACTGATTGATATCCCAATTTACCGTCATGCTGCCACCCTGGTTATCCACTTTCTGGCCTTCGCCGTTGGTGAATGAAGTACGGGTTTGATAGTTCCAGTCGCCAACAGGCGCAGGTTTGCGCACAACCACTCCCGTAGCGAAATCAACACTGGTCAAAGGAGCTTCAGCCCTGCCCAGCGTCAGACCGACATCTTCGTTGGTGTAATCGGCAGCAAAAACGATATTGACATCATCACTCACATCCCAATTGGCTTTCAGACGTGCAACCGTGGTGTCCTCATCGTTATATTCCTTTCGGGTCACCGGGTCAGTAACGAAACCATCCCGCTCGTCATGCATCACACTCAGGCCAATCGCAAAGTTGTCAGACAAAGGGCCTGATACATAGCCGCGAGCCTGTACCCGGCTGTAGTCACCTATCAGCAAACCGGCTTGTGCTTCGAATTCCTGTCCGGGTGTGCGGGTAATCAAACGTATTGCACCGCCCGGGGTGTTCTTGCCATAAAGAGTACCTTGCGGGCCACGCAGTACTTCGATGCGTTCGATATCGTAAAGCTTGAACAGCGCGCCCTGGATACGGGCCATATAAACATCATCAACATAGACACCCACTGCCGGATCAAACGTCTGCAAGGCATCCGGCTGACCCACGCCACGGATGAAGGCGTTAACGCTGGAGTTGGAACCACGGCCTTGCACCAGGTTCAGGTTGGGTACTGCGCCCTGCAAAGAATCCAGATTATCGGCCTGTAATTCGGCCAGTTGTTGTCCGGTGAAGGCGCTGATGGCCATGGGAACATCCTGCAGCGATTGTTCGCGACGCGTTGCGGTTACCACAACTTCTTCGATCACCCGGCTTCTTACCACCGACCCATCCTCTCCGGACTGTGCCTGCAGGGCTATTGGAAATGAAGTTGCGGCCAGTGCCAGCGATATTGCTGCAGCCAATGAATATCGGGAAAAACGTTTACTGTGCGTATTATTTGACGTGTGCATTAATTCCTCCGTCATGCCTTGTGGATGCCGTGTATTCCGGCAATATTGTCGTAAAGGTTCAGGGTTTAAGGTTCAGGGTTTAAGGTTCAGGGTAAATTCAGCCAACAGCTGATTGAAACGTTGTGGCTGGTCGAGGTGCGGGGCGTGCCCGGAATCTTCAAACACTTCCAGGCGGGCGCTGGGCATATGTTCAACCAGCCATTCTCCGGCGGGAACGGCATAAAGTGCGCTTTGTCCACCCGTGATAACCAAAGTGGGCAATTGGATTTCACCAAGTGCAGGACGCAGGTCCTGTTCTACCAACAGCCTCCAGATATTTGCCATGCTGTCAGGCTGGTTGGATTGAGCTGCTGCTTTGACCCGAAGCAACAAATCGGGCAGCGATTTACCCGCACCCAAACCCAACCAGCGCGGTGCAAGCAAATCGGTATAGGCCGGCCAATCCTCGAGAATCATTTCGATATCGCGGTCAAAGGCGTGATAGTCCTCGCCTTCCCGCAGTCCGTACTGCCAGTCACCGTCATTCAACACGCGCGGGACCATGTCTATGGTTACCAGACCACTGATTTTCAGATCCCGGTGGCGATTCAACACATCCCAGGCCACCAGCGCTCCAAGCGACCACCCCACCAGGCAGGCAGAATCCAGCTTCAGTTGCCGAATCAGTTCAGCCACCGCATCGGCCAGGCTGGAAAATTCAGCGTCAGTCGCAAATTCACTGGACGCTCCGTGGCCGGGCAAATCAGGAACTACCACACGAAAGCGATCCGACAAACCCTGCAACTGGTCATCAAACAATTCGCCACTGACGCCCCAGCCATGAACGAGTACCATGACAGGACCCGACCCCTGGTCGCGATAGGCCAATTGATTTCCATCTGCCAGATCAATGGTTTGCACTTGAATTTCGTTCCTTTTGGTCCGAATAAGTAAAATTCGGCTTGTCAATTGCGAGCCAGTATGCAAGATTATGAAACATGAATCAACATTCAACTTCTAAAAAGCAGCCAAAAACGGCCAGAGGCCAGAAAACCCGTGAGAAACTCTTGCGCGCTGCCGAGGCAGAATTTGGCGAACGTGGTTTTCATGCGGTTGCCATAAGCGACATCACCCGCAGCGCAGGCGTGGCTCTGGGCACGTTCTATGTTTATTTTGAAAGCAAGGAAGAAATATTCCGTGCCTTGGTATCGCATATGAGCCGTACGGTTCGTAGCTGGGTCGCCGAACGAGTCGCCGATACACCCGACCGGCTTGCTGCCGAACGGGAAGGTATAAAGGCTTATCTGGAATTTGTCCGCAAGCACACCGGCCTGTACCGGATTATTTCGGAAGCACAATTTGTTGCCAACGACGCTTTTGTGGAGCACTACAGTAATTTCGCCAAGGCCTACCAGGAAGCACTGGCCTCTGCCGCGGGACGTGGTGAGATTCGCGAGGGTGACTTTGAGGTTTGGGCCTGGGCCATCATGGGCATGGACGTGTTTTTGGGCATGCGATTTTCCGAGTGGGATGAAGGCTCGCTACCGGGCAGCGTGTCGGATGATGCGGCCGATCTGATCGCCAATGGCCTGGCACTTAAAACGACAAAGTCATGACGTTTCCGATTTTCGATTTCATTCAAAGGCGGGCGGAAATCGCTCCGGAACGGTGTGCAGTAGAAGACCTGCCATCAGGCTTGATACTCAATTACGGTGAACTGAACGCACGCACCGGCCGCACTGCAGCGCTGCTCAGGACCATGGGTGTGGAGCCGGGCGACCGCCTGGCCCTGCTTTGCCGTAATCGCATTGAGTTTTTTGAACTGCTGTTTGCCTGTGCGCGTTTGCAGGCCCTGTTGGTTCCATTGAATTGGCGCATGCCGGCAAGTGAATTGCGCAGTCTTGTCGAAAACTGTGGTGCCCGCCTGCTGCTGCATGGGAAAGAAGACGCCGCTTGTGCCCAATTGCTGGCTTGTGAATCACTTGTGGTTTTCGACATCGATGCCCGGAGTACCACCGGTTTCGCGAGTCGACGCGATGCACAGCAAGTGTTGACAGGCCATTCCGTGTGGCACACAGATGACCCCTGGTATTTGCTTTATACCTCAGGCACAACCGGCTTACCCAAGGCGGTAATTCAGACTTTCGGAATGGCGTTTGCCAACTACGTCAATATTTCACAGGGCATGGGTTTGCGTGGGGATGATACTACGCTGTGTTTCCTGCCCACCTTTCACAGCGCCGGCATCAACCTGACGGCCCTGCCCGCTTTGATTTTGGGGTCCCGGCTGCTCATCACACCCGGCTTCGAACTCGAACAGACCATTGATCTGCTTGAGCAGGGTCGTCTGGATACCTTTTTTGGCGTGCCGGCAATCTATCAGGCAATCAGCTTGCATCCGCGTTTTCCACATCTCGATTTATCCAGGGTACGTAGCTGGGCTTGTGGCGGCGCAGCCATTTCTGACGAGTTGTTGCAACGCTTCGCGGCACATGGTGCGTTGATCCAGAACGGCATGGGTATGACCGAGACCGGCCCAACCGCCTTCCTGATGGATGCAGCCAACGCAGTGCGCAAAATCGGCTCAGTCGGCAAACCCCAACTGCTGTGTCGTGTTCGCCTGGTGGGCGACGATGGTCAGGATGTGCTGTTGGGCGAAACCGGCGAAATCTGGTTTTCCGGGCCGAATATCACTCCGGGATATTACCAACGACCGGAAGCGACTGCGGAAGCGATACCCGACGGGTGCTGGCTGCGCAGTGGCGATCTGGGCCGTCAGGATGAAGAGGGTTATTACTATATCGTTGGCCGACTCAAAGACATGTACATTTCCGGTGGCGAAAATGTTTATGCTGCCGAAGTAGAAAATCATCTGGCCAGTCATCCGGCCATTCTTGAAGCCGCAGTCATCGGCGTGGCCGATGCTCAATGGGGCGAAACGGGCTGCGCCTATGTGTTGCTGCGAACAGGTCATGGGCTTCCCACCATTGCAGAATTGAGAGAATTCCTGCGGCCAAAACTGGCAAGCTACAAACTGCCACACCATATCATTGCAGTAGACGAGTTTCCGCGGACCGCAGCCGGCAAGATCCAAAAACATTTATTACCTCAACCCACAGGTATGTGAATGCCCTTCGAAGGAGAAAGAAGCATGCGTTGTTTTCATTTTGTCTGGCTGTTGTTGCTCGTTTCCATACCGCTTCAGGCAGATCAGAACTTCGATTTGAGTATTGATCCGGCACGTATAACCGTTTCAGGAATCTCTTCCGGGGCGCAGATGACTCACCAGTTGCATCTGGCCTATTCTGATCTGTTTTCAGGCGCAGCCATGCTGGCAGGCGGGCCATTTGGCTGCGCCGATGGATCCGTCCTGAATGCCCTGAACCGTTGCCTGGGCAAGCCAGGAACCGAAATTCCGTTGGATACTTTAAGACAGACAATTCTCACGGCGTCCAAAGAGGGTCGCCTGGCCCCATTGGAAAATTTGGCTGATGATCCGGTTTGGATATTTCACGGCAGCCTGGACACTGCTGTTCCGGTCAGCGTGAATGATGCACTGGTAGAGCTGTACCAGGGCCTGATTCCATTGCAGCACATAGCCGTAGTTACCGACATCCCGGCGGCACACACTTTTCCGGCCGATGGCAAGGGCACGGCCTGTGACAAAGTGGAAATACCTTTTGTTGGAAATTGCGGTTATGACGCCGCAGGTATTCTGTTGCAGTTTCTATACCCGGACCTGCAGCAACCGGAGACAGAGGTCCAAACCACAATCAGCGAGGTAATGCTGGGCGGCGCCAAAGAAGCCATGCTCGACAGTACCGCCTACCTGTTTGTTCCGCCTGAATGTAAAAATTCCGATGCCAACTGCGCATTGCATATGGTGCTGCACGGCTGTGCTCAATCCGCCAGCCAGGTGCAAACCGCTTTTATCGAGCAGAGCGGGTATCTGGAATGGGCTGAAAAGAACCAGATTGTTCTGGCATTCCCGCAGGTGGTAGCCAGTGCGACCAACCCGTTGGCCTGTTGGGATTGGTGGGGTTACAGCGATAAGGATTATTTGTGGCGCAATGGCAGGCAAATGAAAGTGCTGTCTGACTGGATCAGGCAATTGGCAGGGCTTTAAAACTTTCTACGGAAACTCTGATTTATTCAGAGTTTCTTTGGCACATGGATGTGCCAACATGTTCTATGGTTGTAAATCATTGAAAATGAAGCCAAACAAAAACCATGCTTTTTGTTTGGCGTGCTCTGAGAATTCATGGATAAATTATTCAGAGCTTCCACAGGTGTAAAAAAAAGAGCATGGCCAATAGGCCATACTCTTTTCCAATGCTGTTGCTCTTTACGAGCGGCTTTGCAGCGAAAGCAGCTTACTGAACAAAACCGCCCGGGGTGCCAGCGCGGCTGGCCACCCAGATTGGTATCATGCCAGGTACTGCATTGTTATATCAGAGCGGCAGAACCTTGGTAGCACATGGACCTTTCTGGCCTTGCCCCAATTCGAATTCTACTTTCTGACCGTCGTTCAAAGTCTTGTAACCTGAACTCTGGATTTCTGAGTGGTGAACAAACAAATCCTTACCGCCGTCATCTGGAGTGATGAAACCGTAACCTTTACCTGCATCGAACCACTTGACTGTACCTGTACTCATGAATTTATATCCTCAATATTAATGGTCTATCTAAACATTCCGCGAAATGCGGAAATTCTTTTGGGTGTTTGCAATCTGGAATCAAAAAAAATGCTGCCCGCTCTCAATGACTCAACCTCAATTATTTGAGATGGGCCAAAGCTGAGAGATTTGAAAAATGATGGGTTTGCGCAAATTTTGCATTCTTGAATTTCCGGTTCTTGTCGGCTGCTATTTTGTGTACTGCAGATGTAAGAAACGGAGTTAACTGCTGGCACCATGAAATGGGTTATTGAACTAAATTATGCGCATTGTAGCCTAAAACAACGCTCAAAGTGCACTTTTATTCACTTTTACTTAAATTGACAACAACTAATTGTTAATGATTGTCGGGCAACCTTCGATTTTTTCGCCTGTAACTTCGATAACGAGGCTTCGGCGTAAGTTGAACTTCGTCTCAAAAATGATCCGAACTGGTCCTTACTCAGCCTGGTTTCTGACTATCTTGATCCGGCATTTGAGGTAACTGACCGTCCGACTCATCTTCAGGACGCACAGGCCAAAACTCGGCATCAAGTTCATGCAATGAGCAGGGTGAAGAGGCATAGCGCCTGGTGTCATCTTCCGGCATCTCGGTTTCGTCACACTTTTCAGATTCTGACTTTGGCATCAGGCTGACCTTTGTTCGTAACAGATAGCGTTAGCTTCATCGGCAGTAAGAGGCTCCTCAAGCAACTGACAGTAATGCGGCTGCCCATCGGCATGGTGCGAGGCAAAGTAAATGCAGGTGTAGCATTGGCCGAAGGGCTGGCGCTGCCGAGCCAGCAATCGCGTGCTTAACAACTCCCGCAAACCACTTTCCAGCGCAACTTGCTGGTCATCGCGCAGCGAAGCGATGGCATCTTCCATCGCGATCAAAGGGTCGTCCTGCAGCTGTTTCAAGCCTTTGGCCGTCAATGACAAATGGTTGCTGCGACGGTCTTGGCTGTTGATCTGTTTGCTCACCAGCCCCCTGCCCTCCAGCGCATTCAGGGTTTGGGATACTGTGCCCTTCGTCAAACCCAGGTAATTAGTAAGCGCAACCGCCGTCCTGGAAAAACGATTGGCGCGTTGCAAATAACGTAGTGCTTCCCAATGAACTGGCAACAGACCACCGGATTGCGCGTCACCGGCAATCAAACGGCCGGTTCGTTCCAACAGTGCTGCAACCCGATTTGCATTTCTCGTAGCCATAAGCCAATGGTATCGACTCAAAACCACCACTGCAATAAAAAAGGGGACGGGGCAAATT
>CAZRTG010000116.1:3628-11282 GCA_964602895.1 uncultured Wenzhouxiangellaceae bacterium | reverse complement strand
TACGTAACCCTTGTTGGGGATCGTAAGAAATAACCTCTGCAAAACCCAGCAAACCACGTCCGCCGGCTTGCAGCTTGGCACCCACATAGTGATATTCCAAACGGCTTTTTGCACTGGGGCTTGAATAGGTTGGCGCGGTGCTTTCGACCTGGCTGACCACAAATACGGGTGCCATGAGATCATATACGGCAGACCCTCTGCCCCAGTTTGCATGACTTGCGTCCTGCATCCGGCTGTATACCGAACTCTCTGTCAAAGCACGATAGGCCAATGCAATGTTGGCACCCAACCCATTGGTGATCCCAACCACAACACTGCCAGGTACGGAAGCACTGGAACCCCCTGCCAGTTTATTTCCACCCAGTCGTAATTCAGTGCTATAAATCTCGCCAAATGAATCCCGATTAATGAACAGGTGATCCATTTTACTGTCGCCATTGAAATCGGCAAACAAAGTAGAATCCCTTTCCAGGCTGTGTCCCGCTGGTGCTGCAGTAAGTTGAGCAGCACTGAAACCCAAACCCAGCTGATTGTAGTGTACCGCCCACTTGGCGCTGGCTGTTTCGGCTGCACTGGGGTAGGTCAGATCCGGCAAACCGTCACCATTTACATCGTGCAATTGTGCGACGTAATGATAGCCTGCGACGAGTTGACCATTGATCGGATACTCCTCTGAAAAGCCGTTAGCGGTGTTCAGGCTATAACGCCATGCCTCAGCCGTATTGCGGTAAAGCAGGTCAGCCAATCCATCCGCATTGATATCTACCGATCGTGGGTCGCGAACCATCGGCAAGTTTGAATATCGGTCACAGACCACAGTCAGGTTGCATTCCGCATCTCTTGCAACAAGCTTTGCCGGCTTGAAGTTATTCAGTCCATTACTTTCGTAAATGACCCAGAACGTCGCAGCTGCTCTTTTTTCACCCAAAGCCGTATCCGGCGAACCTGCCTGTCCGGTCGCTATTGAATCGGATACATCAGTCGACAGGTTCTCCAGCTGCAATAATTCGGAAGAAGTTCGATTTACGGAACTTTGAGGTGTATCCAATCCGCATTGTCCCTGACAATACCGCCTCGTTACTTTTACCAACAGATCAACGGCACCGTCTCCGTTGTAGTCGAATACCTCATTTCGCAACGGGCTAACGTCGGTGGCAAAGCTGGCAAAATCGTCATTGATGAACCAATTGCCGTTGGTGTCAGAATCGCTGTCGGGAATATTGTCGGCAAAAAGATCAGCCAAGCCAACGCTTAATATCTGTGCCGGTGCAAACCCGGCAGTCCCGCCCGGGGTAAAGGTATTTCGCTGCCAAACCAGTTGTTGCCCTTCACCCAGGCCCGGCTTGTAGCCATAGAGCAAATCGGGCAGGCCATCACCGTCGAAATCCATTACCTTGAGCAAAGAAGGTGCAGCCGTTAATGCGGCCGATAACACATTAAAGGTGCTGCCGGTACTGCCGGTACTGTCAGAGATTCGTGCGTACCATTTTGGACCGGAGCCGGCATCCAGAGCATAAATCAGGTCCTGAAAGCCATCGGCGTTGAGGTCTATGGCAGTAACATTGACCGGGACATCGTTATCATTCAATGGCAAATTACTGAAGCCTGCGGGAGTGCTAAAGCCACCAGCGGCCAGGGCAAGCGCCGTTTTCAACTGGAATTGAGTGCCCGATTTCTTGGTATACAACATATCCGGCCTGGCGTCGCCATTGACGTCGCCCAGCGTTAAGCCATACAGCACGCCCGGCAAGCTCAGGCTAGCCGTAATGGCCGTATTGATGGCGTCATCACGCAGTTGCCAATCAAAAGTTGTCGGTGGGAAACAATAAGCCTGAGTACTGTCGCGACACTCCTTCACCGCAGTCAGGATTGAACGACCATGCGCATCATTGCTGTAGGTCAGGATGTAGGAACGCAGATACTGTAATGCACCGCCGGCGTCAACTTTCGATCTGGAATCAATCCGCACCAGGCGCCGGGTTTGAACCAGCTCTGCTCCTGCCAGGTAAGATAGCTGTACATCCGGGCGGACCGAATCGTAGATAAAATTCAGCTCTGCAAAAGGTGCAGTCCCCGCTCTGCTGTTGCCCGTATAGGCGACCTTCTGTAATACGAATTCGACCGGATCACCCTGCCCTCCACCTGATTCCTCGTAGTTATAAGTGATGTAGTTTCCGGCTGAGTCAGAAATCCTGCTCATGGCCCATGTCAATACGGTCTGGTTATCAACAGACCGTGCCTCAATACGGGAATCTGTGCTGTTACCGTATTCCGTGACCGTTCCATCTTTACGCCAAACGGTGAAGCTTGCCGGACCTGTTCCCGCGACGCCATTAGCCACGACCCGGGTAATACTGTCGATTTCAGGACGATACTCACTGCCCGCGGAACCGTAACTGCCTGAAACCAGCATCAGGCGTTGTCCATCGAGACAGAAGCGATCTCTGCCGGATAGTGAAATGCCGCGTACGGCCCCGGCTCCATCCTGTTCCGCTCCATCCTGTTCCAAAGTCTGTGAGCAACGGCTGATCGCTGATTGACCTCCCACAGACCAACCCATCCCCACGGGCCCGTTGCTACCCCCGCTTGAATATTCAAGGCTTGTTTGCGGACTCATCCCGCCAGAGCCCGCTGCCACCATTAGCGGAATGCTGTAAGTAGCTTGTCCGGTTTCCGTGACGCGAAAGCTTCCTTCTGTAGTACCCACTCTGGATGAACTGGCACCGGGGCTCATGGATGGCGCTGCCGCAGGTGCAGGAGGAGTCTCCGGGCTGGCCGCAGAAGCTGCTGTGACTGTCCAGGCAAAACTGACAGGAACCGAATTGACTTTGCCATCATTGGCCGTAACGATGACCGGATAGCTCCCAGGCGAGGCGCTTATGGTGCCACCGATGGTACATTCCGGGGTTTCCGACAGACCAGCGGGCAAGCCGGCAAAAACACAGCTCACGGGATCGCTGTCTGCATCGGTGACGTTTATGTGTAATGGTGTAATGGCCTTTCCTGCAACGCCACTCTGGTTGCCAGGGTTACTGACAACCGGAGCAGCATTGGCTACGACTGTTAAGACCGAAACACGGACGTTGTCAACATTGGCATCTTCACTGGAACTCGACATCGATGCCCTGAACCGTAAATGCAAGGAGCGCAATCCGGTTAATTCAATATGTTCCCTGTGCCAGACATCCTCCTGGTCCACATTACCGCGTAGACGGGCTTTTTCAATCCAGCTCGTCCCACCGTTGGTGGAGACATCAAAAGCCAGATACTCACCTGTATCCAGGCTGCTTTCGATGAACCAATCAAATTCAACAATTGCAGAATTTGCGTCCTGTAAATCAATGAAACTGGAAATCAACTGGGCACCGTTGGCCAAACCGTCAACTTCGGCAGAACGTGTACCCTTGGTCGCTCTTTGGCTGGAACGAAACCAATCGTTTTGAACATCTTCGATCCACAAGTTGTTCCATTCACTGACTTCAAATGAGTCGCTGAAGCGCAGCGCAGAACCACCCGTGGTTGGCGCGCTGATAAGCCAATTGAAACGGGTTTGAGCCGTCAAACCGTCATTATCCGTAGCCGTAACCGTCACAAGGTAGGGACTGGTTGAGGCGGCGCCGTTTGCCACGGTTCCGTGGATCAATCCGGCGCTGTTGATGGAAAGTCCCGCCGGTAAGCTGCTGGCTGAAAAGGCCACCACAGAACCATCCGGATCGTTGGCAACCACCTGCAAGCCGACCGTATCTCCCTCCACATTTTGCTGTGGTGAGATATCCGCAATGCCGGGTGCTTGCAAAGTAGCCGCACCTCCGGCGACAAATCCGATATCGACCTGCCCATACATGGAAATGACAGACTCTTCACGATTGGGAATGGCATTGGGGTTGCTGGCTGTCGAGGCATAGGTGGACGCAATGATTGTTATGTCACCATAAGTCTTCGGGAAACTGACTCCGGATCTCGCGGATGCGCCACTGCCTTCCAGATAGCCTGCAATGGTGTATTGCTCTCCGGCCGTAACATTCACGGGTGCGATGTTTACAAAGCTCCAGCTATTGGAACTGCTGATAATGGCGTTAGCCAGAAGCGTTCCGCTTGAGCGATGAAACAACTTTACCTGCCTGGCGCCATTGAAATAACCGCCCAGCTGGATAATCTGCCCGCTCACTGCAGGCACAAAGTGATAACCGAGGGCATACTGGTAACCAAGATTGGTTAACAAATTACCGTACTGGTTGGTTTTCCAGGGCTGTACGGGCGACCCGGCTGGTGGCGTATTGGGATCAGTGATCTGCCATTGAGTGGCTACTGTATCCGCACTGCATTGATTACTGCTATTGCAGGCTTTGACGCGGTAGGAGTAACTACCCCATGGTCCGGATGGTCTGCTCAAGGATTTCGTTCTGACACTTCCCGGAGACACATGGTAGGTAGTGGTACTGCCGGTAGGTGTGGTTTCAGTCAGCTGGTAATAACTTACGCTTCCGGGGTCAGCATGGTTCCAGTCCAATTGGTAAGCCCGGGTTGCTTCGTTGGTCCAACTCGCAAGCAATCCACTCGGCTGCACAGGTGCGTTGGCGCTCCGGGTGACGGTAAAAGGGCTTGAAGTTGCCAACAACGTAGAAGCCGTATCACTGCCTTGATAGAGCTCGAACACATAAACACCGGCAACTGACAGGGTCAGATGACGGTTTTCCATTGCAGCAGCAGTTGAAACTTCAACCAGACTGCGCTGGCCTGTAGTCTGGTTAAAAGCCCAGGCCGAAGCATTCGGATAATCATTGTTCGTAAACCAGGTCAGTGAAACTGTACAATCGGGAATGCTGTTGCTGATCTCGCAGGCATTGGTGCCGTTGCTCCAAATCCGATGATGATTCGCCGCTTTGGCCAGCACCGCAGGAGATGTTGGACTGCCCAGCTTAAGGCTGCCACCCGCCACGGCATTTTGGTTTACCAGCCCCGGGGGTAGCGTGAAATCGATCCAGAAATGTCCGGTTTCTGCGGCGCTGAAATAGCGAAGACCGTTTCTGCTATTACTGGTGGCATTTTCGGGATTGCAGCTGGTATAAAGCGGGCTCAACAGACCTGGCTGATCCTGATTCGGCGGATAACCGCCCGGGGTGTAGTAGAAACAAAAGTCGGTGGGGCCTGCACCCGGCGGCACATAAGGGTCGTGTTTGGCCGCCATGATCCAGGTCGGATCGCCATTGTCATCGTAGAAAACAGCTTCCATAATCTGGCTGATTGAGCCTATATCGGCTGCAACAAATGAACTACCGCGGGTATTTCCCCACAAACCGGCGAAACTCGAAGCATCTTTGGTAGACACGCCATCGCTGCCTGCCAACAACCTGATGTTGTCTGTACCGGTGAGACTTTCTTTCTTGAAATTGGCTGACCATTGAATGGTTGCCTGGGTATTGGAAGCACCAAAAATCACTGTCGCGCTTCCGACATTTTGGTCTACTCCATTACGACGAATGGTGATGGAGCCCACAAAATAATCGTTACTCTGATGTTTGACCAGGTTCATGCTGGCGACCACCGGTCGATAATCCAGATACTCTGTCACCAAAGGAGGACAGGTGCCGTTGAGCGCATCACAGTAAATGATTATTTTTTTGGCTTCGTAGGTGTACCAAATAACCTGCAGGTCATAGACATTGCTTGGATTCTGGGACAAAGCCAGGCGATTGGACCAATACATGCTCCATCCAATGCCGGACTTGTTCGGATTGTGCCACCAGCCGGGACGTAAATCGGATGGGCCCCCAACGGCAAAACTTCGTTCCTGGGTTTCAACCTTCCTGGCCGGACCCGTCTGGATGTAGGGTTGATAAATGGCATCGGTCACCACCAGGCTTAACTCTTTGGACTTCGGCCCGCACTGTGGCAAGCCATCCTGATCTCTTAAACAGCCCTCCAGCGTAAAGCGATAAACGGCGGGAGTGGAACGATGCAGATGTAACTGCTCTCCCGCTATAAAGGAAATCCAGGTTTTGCCATTTACCTTTTCTGTAAGCCGAAAAATGTCCGGTGAAGTGCCTTTTCCCGCGCTCCAACCAAGGCTTGCGTCCCCTGAGAGGCTTTCCACCTTCAGATTACTGGCCCATTCCGGCCGGGTGGGCATTTTGCTGCTGAGTGTAGCCGCTGCTGCATCCATGGTTAACATCAAAAGCAATACTGCGATTAATAGACAGAATCTGGGCAATTGGCAATTGCCAAAAAGCCGGCAATATCTGTTGAAAACTTCTGCTTTGGTTGCTACTGCACTTATTGTGGACATGACTTCCCCCTGCACCCAGGCTCTGCGGCCGGATGTTCATTGCCGTTATCAAACAGGCTTACATCAGAGCATGGCTGGGGGGACCGACGTCAATGGACAATTGACTCAAAAAGCGTCGTCGGGAGACTTTCTTACACGGTTTGAGGGAAATATTTTACAAACAGAGTCCGGGCAGATTCCGCAACTGCTTCAACAACCGCCAGGCGCGCTCTTCGCTGACAAACCAATTGGGGTGATCAGGGTCAAGCTGACGACGCTTGGCCGCCACACTGATGGTGGTAGCAATACGACCCAACACCAATGGCCAAAGCAAATGCTTTTCTGCTTCAGTTAATGGAAGGATCGAAGCATAGCCGTCAATAACCGGCTGGGCCGCGGCCAATGGATGGGAATGATCCATCATCATGTAGGGCAAGCAAATGGCCAATTCGCAGATTCGAGGGTTGTAGCAGCTGTCTCCAAAATCCAGTAAACCTACAAGCTGATCTGCTTGCACCAGAATATTCTCAGGATTGGCATCCCCGTGAATAAATTGCCACTTCACACGATCCATATTACCTGTAGTATTTTTCAGGTAATTGTCGAATGCCCATCTCAAATCACCGGTATTTTCCGTATTGCCAATCAAAGCAAGCGCGTCGTAATGCTGGTTCGCCTTGGCCAGATCCCACGGGTGCTCCCGATGAGCAGCCGGGTGGTCAAAGCCATCCATTGCCTGATCAAACTTCGCCAATGATTCACCGATATTAAATCGTATAAGTTCTGATATATCAGATGTTTCCAATAGAGCACCTGACAGAAAGGATATTAATCTCAATCGTTTAGACGAATCATTTGATAATTTTAAAGACGTTTTTACATTGCCGAATCTATTTTCTATCAACTGTGGAAATTGTATGGCCGGAAGTAGTCTGGCAGCGCGCTGCAGCGCCAGATATTCCATTTCTACAAATGATTCTGACTGATCTACAGAAGCAATTTTGACGATATATTTTTCGCCTATTGTGCTTTGTACGAGGTAATTCAGGTTTTCACCTGGCAGACGTGAAACAGATGCGTGAATGCCATACGACTCAAGCAATGCCTGACAAATTGCATTCTCAAATTGCAGTGTCGTTGAGCTTGAAACAGACAATGTTCGAGTCCTGGCCAGTTGATTCCTGAGTGCATCATAACCCGCATATCGGCAATAACCGTAGGGGGTGGTCGCTATGCTGTGGGAGCAAGCCATGCTGTGGGAGCGACCCATGGTCGCGATTGTGCCTGATGGTCGGCAGCACGGCTGCCTCCTACAACAAGCGAGTCATGGTGTGGGAGCGACCCATGGTCGCGATTGTGCCTGATGGTCGGCAGCACGGCTGCCTCCTA
>CAZRTG010000116.1:0-3528 GCA_964602895.1 uncultured Wenzhouxiangellaceae bacterium | reverse complement strand
GGAGCGACCCATGGTCGCGATTGTGCCTGATGGTCGGCAGCACGGCTGCCTCCTACAACAAGCGAGTCATGCTGTGGGAGCGACCCATGGTCGCGATTGAGCCTGATGGTCGGCAGCGTGGCTGCCTCCTACAACGGATTAATGCAGTATGGCTGCCTCCTGCAGCCGGTCTGAAGGGTTGGGGGCGGCCCCAAAGAAAAACCCCGCAGGGCTTGCGCACTGCGGGGCTTTTTTATTGCTTTAAAACCTGGGGTCAGAGTTCAGGACTCTGACCCCGGTACTTACTAGACAAAGCGGCGGAAGCTTACAAAGCCCACACCCAGCATCAACAGGGCCAACAATGCCATGCCGTACTGGCTCAGCGTTGGGATACCCTCGAAGAATACCGTGTTGGTGATCACGCAATCGAAACCTTGATTAGCTTTCAAATTGAATTCACCACAGCCATTACTTTGTTCAATGGCATTGTCATAGGTATTTTCATAAATGTAGCAACTTGTTTGTGGGAAGTCTGGAACCACTTCGAAAACCACACCTATGTCGTTCTGTCCAAAGTCCCAATGACAAGCGCCCCACCATTCGTACCCGGCACCGCCTGCTGGTGAATCAACTGGACTGTCAGAAGCTGGTCCAACAGCACCACAGTCAGCTGAGACAACTTCAGAAGTACACCACATCCAGACTTCGATATAGGTATCAATATCCGGTGCGGTTGTACCTTCAAAGACCCAGTCTTTGTACACATTCACTGTTACTGGCAGAGGTGTATTAACGATTTCACACTCATATGCATCACCGCCGCCTACAGCCAGGTACTCACAGCTGATGTCATTGACAACGTTTGGATCGCCGATCGCTGTGTACTCACCTGCGTAACCAGCCAGGCCATCTTCGGTGATGGTGCAGTTCAAGGTGCCTTCATCGAAGCTGGTTACTACAAACTCGACAGAACCGTTGTGACCCAAATCTTTATCCTGATCCAGGATCAGGCCGGTGTTACAGTCGATGGATACTTCAATTTCATCAATGTTATTACCGTCAGCAAAGAACTTGGTTACTTTGAAGGTGGCACGAGTTGGTGAGTTCGTGATTTCACACGTTCTCGGGTCATCACTGTCAGGCGTCAAATCTATGCCATCTACAGTACAGGTATTGCCTGTTTCGTAGTAACCACCAGGTGGTACCGGCTCAGAGACCGAGCACTTGCTGCTGCCATCATACTTCACGTCATTGACGATGAAGGTAGCAGGATTGCCGGGGCTGGCCTCGTCCGTAGACGGACTTACACTACCGACATCAGTACAGGCGATTGCGAAATCGACTGCAACACCACCACCATTGGAATAGGCCTTGGAGGCTTGAATTTCAATCGGATCCTGATCATTGAAGAACTCACAGGCAACATCGGTGCTGTCAACTGGCACGGTCTGACCGGCGTCGCAATTGCCCGCGAGGGTTGAGTACCCTGGAATATCCTCTTCACTTGCCTGACAGGACGCAGAGCCATCCGCGTACTTGACCACGACAGCAAAAGAATTGCCTATTCCGGAAGTGCCCTCACCGAATCCTGCATCGCCAGCAAACAATCCATTCAGGCTCAAACCAGGACCGGCACCGTTATCACTACAAACCGCAGTTACATCAACCAGCATCGGGTTATCATCACTGAAATCTTTCTGGACAGTGAAAGTAGCCTCGGTTGGAATGTTGCTGATAGCACAGGTTGCCTGTGGCGCGGGCTCTTCTTCCCCAACTGGCACATCAGGTTTTGGTTCCTGAGCACCGCCGGGATAAACTGCAAAGCCGGGGTTTGCGGCATCAGCGCCACAATCCCTGCCATCTTCTGGGGCGATAGCTGCTCGTACATAGCCAGCAGGAGCAACTTCTGTTGCATAGCAGTTTGAACCGTCAAACAGGAATTCAGAAACCACAAATGAGGCTCTGCCGTCAACCGTGGTTGCCGTATTTGAACCCGCAACGCCATCAACCAGTGCTGCATTGCAGACCAGGGTGACATCGACTTCGGGGTTTCCACCCACTGGATGAGGTCCTTCGGGATAGATCTTGTCAACGTATACCGTCACTGGATCCTGGTTATTAACCAGAGTACATTCGCCGCCACCGCCAGGGTGTGCGTTGGTATCCCGGAACACAAATCCCTGACAAATACCAGGTGTGTAGCCCACGATGCCAGGATCTACCTCTTTAAAGGTACAGGTTGAAGTTCCGTTGGCTCTGTAATTGTCAATGGTAAATTCTGCAGGACTGCCTTCAGAAGCGGTTGATTTAACCGTGCCAACCACTTCAGCATTATGATCGCAACCAACCAACTCGATCTGTACTTCGGCCGGGTTGTCATCGGAAAAATCCTTGCGGACCAGGAAGGAGACTGGATTAATGTCATTTACAAAGTCGCAAGTAACATTGTCTTGTGAAACCAGTTGCAAATCGGCGCACTCACCAGCATTTGCTGTTTCAGTGTACCCACTTGGTACGTTCTCTGTAATTGTGCAGGACGGTGGTGCATCGTCGATGTCCCATTGCAGTTCAAGTTCAAAGGGAGTTCCTTCCAATACTTCACCTGTGCCGTTGGTTCCATCATCACATACGTAACCGAATGTGGCTGTGGCAGCCGGACCCCTGTTAGGTTGCCAATCTTTGGTCACTGTGAATGTGCCTTTGTCCAGCACAACCAGTTCATCGCCAGGACAGAAGGCTGCATCGCCATTATCGCCGCAATTGACGTTAAGCGCATAATATATCTGTGAAAGTGTGCAGTCAGTGTTTGCACCCGTTGGGTCAGTTACCACCTGGATATTATAGGTTCCAGGTCCCAGATTCAGCGGAATATTTATAGGAAAACTGCTGCCATTATCTCCCGTTCCGGTCACGTCTGCATTGTCAAAACACTGCTCGAAACTACCGTTTACATAAACAGCCGTGGTACGCCAGTTGTTAGCAAGTATGCCTGTGGGACCCGGATTATGGTAAGTAACCGTCGCGGTATACGTAGCATCGCCAACGACTACAGGCGACGTGACCGCCAGATCACCCGCACCTTGCGGAGGCTCCGGATCCTGTGCAAAGGCTTGGCCTTGCAATAGCGTCGCTGCAAATAAACTGGACAGTATTATTGTCCTGACTGAGCGCAAATTCATTTCTCTCTCCCTATCGGCCGGTAATGGCCTATGTGCTTATCATTTACTGGTGCTCTTCCGTTGTTTTCTTATGTGTCACTTCTTAGCTACTTCTTAACGTGACTGAAACAACCGGCCGAACCACTCCAAATTACTTTATATATACCCGACTCAAAGGTCCGGCTACGTATCTAAAGCGCCCAACGCCAAAGGCGTTCAAGACACTATCTGGATTCCCTTCCAGCTACCATCGCCCAACAAAAAGAACGAGAGCGATCCTTTTTCGTATGTGAATGTTAACTGAACGTCAAGAAATGTCAACACTTTGTATTAAAATTGTTGCGAGCACATAAACTGTCCGGGGTTGTAGCACATGAGTTGTCCGGTTCTG
>CAZRTG010000115.1:0-11339 GCA_964602895.1 uncultured Wenzhouxiangellaceae bacterium | reverse complement strand
TGAATCGCGACCATGGGTCGCTCCCACAGCATGGCTCGCTCCCACAGCATGGCTGTTTCCCACAGACTCTCCTACAGACTGATAGACCACTTCACCATTGAACAGGGTCATTTCGCATTGCGCAGCCTTGATGTGGGCGGTGGGTGCGGTGTAGAAATCGGTATCCCAAACGGCCAGGTCGGCATACTTGCCCGGCTCGATGGAACCGATTTTTTTCTCCAGAAACATCTGCTGCGCTGCCCAGATCGTATAACTGCGCAAAGCGGTATGGATATCCACCGATTCCGTCGTACCAAATACCTCTTTGCCGTACACGCCCAGCAAAGGCTCGCGGGCAATCGAAGCCCACAGGCCATAGCGGGCCGCGAACGGAGTGACATTGAAGTCCGAACCGGAGGCCCACTGGATGCCTTTTTGCCGGAAGCTGTGAAAAGGGTTCAGTCTCAGGCTGCGTTTCACACCAAAATTCCCGGCATAGGTATCGCCTATCCACCAGGTAAATCCCGGGCTGGGTTCCGGATAGGCGGCATCGAATTCGCGTTGCAGCGCGGCAATGGTATTCATTGCCAGTTCGGTAGGAATGTTGGCGTGGATGATGGAATGCCGCAGGCCTTTATGTGGATTGTGATTCAGGGCCAGGGCATAGGAGGCAACCACCCAATCGATGGTGCGATCACCGATGGCATGCACGCCCATGTTCAGTCCATTGTCGTGATACAGGAAAATCAGATTGCGTATCGTGTCTGCATCAAAAGTCGGATAACCGCTGTTGCCTTCATCCAGCTCGGTACGGTTTTTGTTCCAGTTATCCCATAGCCAGGCCGTGCGTGCGCCGCCACTGCCATCGGCAAATAGCTTGATGCCGCCGGAAATCAGGTGGTCGTCACCGGTGGACTCGTAAGGCCTGGTGAAATGCAGGATTTCACGAATCAATGACCGTGCATCGTCCATGTTCTGAGGGCTGGGCCACAGGGCGAAGATGCGCACGCTGAGGGCGCCTTCATTCAGTACGTCCTGATAGGCCTGCCAGGCATCCCGTGCATCTTCCAGACCACCACCCATGCCCCAGCCTATGCCGGGGTCTTTGGCGCCGGTCATGCATTCGCTGTTGAATGCGGCCGCCATTTGCCGAATTCCTTCGCGTTTGTGTGTTTCCCCGGGAGCCGGAATATGTTTTGTGATGAGATTCATGGCACTTTCTTTCAGCACACCGGTAGGCTTGCCTGTCGCATCACGATCAATCACACCACCGGGTGGGTCGGGGGTGTTCTCGTCGATGCCGGCCAGCATCATGGCCAGGCTGTTGGCCACACCGTAATGGCCCATGGTATGCACCAGCCAGACGGGCCGGTTGCC
The DNA here is from genome assembly GCA_964602895.1 of uncultured Wenzhouxiangellaceae bacterium. GTDB lineage: Bacteria > Pseudomonadota > Gammaproteobacteria > Xanthomonadales > SZUA-36 > JAWXBM01. The sequence goes on along the minus strand of CAZRTG010000115.1, from coordinate 9,983 downwards.
GGAAACCGGGTCGAGATCGCTGGCATGAATATGGCGCAGTTCTTCGAGTTTGCCTTCATCCCAACCGCGGCCAATCAGCCAGTCGCCTGGGCCCAGAGTTGCATTGCGCTCGGCCACCAGCTTTGTGACATCGGCCATGTTTTTGGCATTGGGATAACTCAGATCGATGTTCAGCAGTTGTGATAAACCGCCCTGGGCAAAATGCGCATGGGCATCCAGCAAACCGGGTGTGACCGTGCGGCCATGCAGGTCGATGATGTCGGTATCCGGGCCGGCCAGTTTTTGAATTGCTTCGTTACTGCCCACCGCCAGAATGTGTTTGCCGGCAATGGCAATGGCTTGCTGTACGCTGTCTTTGCGATCAACGGTGATGACTTTGCCGTTCAAAAGAATACGGCTGGCCTGCTCTGAAGCCAGGCCATGTGAGTAACCGAGAACAAGCAACAGGATAAAAATAAACCGTGACATAGCCTCACCAGGGGATGGAATTTCAGCGAGGCATTATGTCACGCTCATACAGGCAGGTCGTTATGGCATGTCTCCATCATTCGGGCTTTAAGCCCGGTGGTTAGGTTCAGTTTCTGGTGTAAAGCCATGATGCGGGTGGCGGACTCTCATTGTTTGGCTTTCTTGATAACTGGCTGAATGACTAATCCCATGATCACTACCTTTTCCGGCAATCCGTCAGGAAGAAAACAGCAGCCTATGTACAGTACCTAGCAAGAACCAAGCCAAAAGGAACATATGAATGTAAAACAATGGCTTAAATGGCATATCGGGTTTCCGATTTGGCAGAAGATTTACCCGGAAGCGGGACTTACTGACCAATAGTGTCAGCTTTGCAATCATTCCTGGATGGCCCTTGATTGATCCAGGCGGTGATACCGGCGGTGATCCAGGCAGTAATCCCTGGGCTGTCCTGAAAAACTCTGAAAACTGGCCTGAAAAACTTTCAGTTGTCTGGGGTACCGGATAGATGCAAGGTAGATGCCACCCATCGCTATATTACAAAAACCTTAACAGGAGAGAAACAAAATGCCCCGATTGCCTGTGTCAGCACTTTGCACCATCATGATTCTTATGAGCAACTCAATAGATGCAAAGCCCGCTGAACGTGCCCGCGACCTGGGTATTCCGTTCAGTGGTAATCCCGGTGCCCTGAATGCCATTACCGATGTAGCCGGTGTGACGGTGGGGCAAGTCACACTGGTCTCGGGTGACGGACCTTTGCACGTTGGCACGGGTCCGGTCCGTACCGGCGTTACCGCAGTGCTGCCCAGAGGCAAGAGCTACGACCCGGTATTTGCCGCATGGTATTCACTCAATGGCAACGGCGAGATGACCGGCACCACCTGGGTGGAAGAAAGCGGTTTTCTGGAAGGCCCGGTGATGATTACCAATACACACAGTGTGGGGGTGGTGCGTGATGCGGTGATTGCCTGGCAACTCAAGCACGAATTTTACGAGGAGTTACCCGGTGAACCCGGTGTGTTCTGGTCTTTGCCGGTGGTGGCAGAAACCTATGACGGCTGGCTGAATGACATCAACGGTTTTCATGTACAACCCGAACATGCCTTCCAGGCGCTGGATAATGCACGTACCGGCCCCGTGGCTGAAGGCGGTGTGGGCGGTGGCACCGGCATGATCTGTCACGGTTTCAAAGGCGGTATTGGTACGGCTTCACGGCAACTGGATAAGTCATCGGGTGGCTATACCATGGGTGTACTGGTGCAGGCCAACTACGGTATTCGCGATACCCTGACCATCGCCGGCGTGCCGGTGGGTCAGGAGATTACCGACCTGATGCCCTCAAAAGGCGCGCCGCAAGAAGACACCGGTTCCATTATTGTCGTGGTTGCCACCGACGCACCGTTGTTGCCACATCAACTCAAACGCATTGCCCGGCGCGTGCCCATGGGGTTGGCACGGGTAGGCAGCTATGCCGGCAATGGTTCGGGTGATATTTTTATTGCTTTCTCGACGGCCAATTCGGGCGCGGCCATGCGGGTGGGCAAGAAGCAGGCGGATTTTCTACCCAATGACGCCCTCAGCCCCTTGTTCCTGGCCACCGTGGAAGCAACCGAGGAAGCGATTGTCAATGCCCTGGTAGCGGGCGAGACCATGACTGGCATCAACGGCAATACGGTCTATGGCCTGCCACATGATCGCCTTGAAGAACTGATGAAAAAGTACCATCGGCTACCCGAATGAGACTGACCAGTTGCTCCCTGACTTGATGGAATATTTACGCTTTTCCAATGAAGTGGAACAGGCCCGGGCGGCTGGCCAGCCGGTATTGGCGCTTGAATCCACCGTGATTACCCACGGCCTGCCCTGGCCGGAAAACCTCGCTATTGCTCAAACCATGGAGCAAGCCGTGCGGGAGCTTGCGGTGGTGCCCGCTACCGTGGCCGTGCTGCGCGGAAAAATATGCGTGGGGCTGGAAAAGGAAGCGTTGGAAGAATTGGCCAGCCGGGGACCGGCAGCAGAAAAATGCAGCCGACGAGATTTGCCGATTGTGCTGCACTCAGGCCAGGCGGCCGGTACCACCGTTGCCGCCACCATGATGATCGCTGCCATGGCCGGCATCCGCGTGTTTGCAACCGGTGGTCTCGGTGGGGTTCATCGCGGCGCCAGTGAGACTTTCGATATATCTGCCGACTTACAGGAATTGGCCCGTACCCCCGTGGCGGTGGTGTGTTCCGGCCCCAAGGCCATCCTCGACCTTGGCCTGACGCTGGAGTATCTCGAAACCCATGGCGTGCCGGTGATCGGCTATCAGACGGATGAGCTGCCGGCGTTCTATAGCCGTGACAGCGGCTTTCCGCTGGACAAGCGGCTGGATACCGCGGTAGAAATCGCACAGCTTTTAAACATTCAGTGGTCCCTGGGTTTGGGGTCCCTGGGTTTGGGATCATTGGGAACCGGATCGCCGGGGATGGGTGGTGTGGTGATTGCCAACCCGGTGCCGGCAGACCGGGCGCTGGACCGCGAAACCACAGAACTGGCCATTTCAGGCGCTATAGACGAAGCAGGTAAAGCGGGCATCGGCGGGAAAGCACTGACGCCCTGGCTGCTGTCCCGGCTTGAAACACTCACAGCAGGTAAAAGCCTGCTCGCCAACAAAGCCTTGTTGTTGAGCAATGCCCGACTCGGCGCACAAATTGCCGCGGCCCTGAACCAACTGCAGTCGGAGCGGGATCAATAGCCGCGGTTGCGGTCGATTAAATACTGCAAAGGTTGCTGATCAATGAAGCGTTGGTAGTTGTCGAGAAAAATCCCGGCAACGTCCCTGGGCTGGCTCCAGGCAGCGACATGCCCGGTAATCACCAGCCTGGGCGTGTGCCATAACAGGCTGTCGGTGGGCAAGGGTTCCTGACGAAATACATCGAGCACGGCGCCGGCAATCCGGCCTTCTTTCAAAGCCTGATCCAGATCGGCTTCGACGACCAGGTTGCCACGGCCAACGTTGACAAACAGGGCGGTTGGCTTCATGGCGGCAAAACTGTCTCGATTCATCAGGTCAGTGGACGCGGGGGTGTCAGGCAACACCGCTACCACATAATCGGCATCGGCCAGGAATGCATGCAGTTCGGACCTGGAAAAAACCCGGTCAAAGTCATCGCTCGCTGCGCCGCTGTTGTTGAAGCCGTGTAGCTTCAGTCCCAAACCTTTGGTCGCACGGGCAATGTAGGAGCCAATGGAACCGGTTCCCATAATGCCGAGGGTTTTATGCTGCAGCGAGCCGGAAGGTTTTGGCCACCACGTGTGCAGGGACTGTTGGCGTGAGCGCTCGGCAAGTTTTTGTTCATGGGCCAACAGGTGCGCCAGGATGTACTCGGCCATTTGTGGCCCGAAAATTCCTTTCACTCCGGTCAATACGTAGTCATTTCGCCGGGTTTTCAACAGCGGTTTGATACCGGCCCAGGCAGACTGAACCCATTCAATTTTCGGCATGTTGTCGATCACAACCGCTGCTGCATCAGGCTGTGCCAGCAAAACCCGATGATCCTGATAGACTTCCAGAGCGGCCCGGGGGGTGGTGGCGAAATCCAGTAAAACGCCCTGGTCTGACAGGACATCCAGTAACGGCCGATAGTCTTCGGCATCATCGCAAAGGACGAGTACCCGGGCCTGGTCTTTATTTGCTTGAGAATTCATCAGAGGACACTCGCTTTAAAGCCAGCGGCCGCTGCCTATGCTGATGTAACCGTGATCGCCGATGGGCACGCCAACACTCATGCCGACGCCGACATTGGCTTTGCAGCCGGTCAGCGTCAGGCAGCTGAACAGCAAGACCACAAACAGTGTAATTTTCACCAATTTTTTCATGTCTGGATTTCCTGCTTTATTCCGGCCGGCCCTGTTTCGGCTTGATCTGTTCCGACCTGCTCTGTTCTGGCCATTGATGCAGGGCCAACAATGCGCCGGTTGGGTCGGTGATCAAAGCCAGTCGACCGTCACGAATGCCACTGTCAGGTGCCAACACAACCGTGCCACCCAATTCTGCTGCCCGCCTGGCGCTGGTTCCGACATCGCCAACCGCAATATGAGTGACCCACACCGGAGCCACCTCGTCGTTTGGTCGAGTCATGATACTGGCACGGTTGTGGCCTTGTGACTTGAGCAGGATGCGCTTCCTGCCATCATCTTCCCGGCTGGCTGAGCTGTAATTCGCCAACTGACTGTAGAAACCCAGTGCGGTGTCGGCATCGGCGGCCAAAAATTCGTTCCAGACGATATCCCCATTCACCGCTGTATGACTGTCATCCGGATCACCACGCTTGCTGCGCACCAGCCCGACTACAGCATTTTGTGGATCCAGCACAGCCGCTGCGCGGGCCAAATCGGCAATATCCCTGGGGGCCACGATTGATCTGCCACCCGCATCAAGGGTTTGTTCAACTGCTTTATCCACATCATTGACCGACAAATAAGGCAGCCAACGGGAATAGTCTGCATCTGTTGGATCAGCCAGCTGCACGATACCGCCCACAAAATGCCCCTGATTACGAATCAGGGTGTAATCCGGTTCGCCCAGGCCACTGGCTTTCTCAAAGCTCCAGCCAAACAGCGAACCATAAAACTGCTGTGCAACAGTGGGGTTATCCGTTATCAGATCATGCCAGACAAACTTGCCACTGAGCGGCGCGTCGGAAAGCGACAAGCCGCTGTTGGTAGCCGGGCTGGATGCAGTGCAGGCGGCCAGGCTAAAGAGCAGCAACACAGAAGAAAGCAGCCATAAAGCGGATGGTCGAAGGTTGCGGTGGGTAGCGCGAAGTTGGGGTCTCATGCGATCAGTTTGACAGAATTATCATGCTTCGGCATCCAACCCCGCTGGCCAAACAAACCATATGTAAATCGTTGACAGCGGTAATCAGCGAAGTGCGCAGGCTTGTGCCACCCGTTGCAGCATGGCGCTTGAGGCTTCATCGGTGTCTTGTAACTGGCTCACCAGACCGTCGTAAATCTGTTGCAGGTCCTGCAAGGTCAAATAGCGTGGATCGTGCAGTTCGGCCAGCAGTGCAAATCGCAGCTCTTCATCATCACGCAGCACATACAAATCATAGACTTGCACCGCCAGAACCTCTTGCGGGTGATTTTCCGGTAAGCCGGACATGCACCGAAAGGTCTCGCTGACCGGTATTTCGCCAAAATAACGATGACGCTTTTCCACCCGCCAGCCTGCGGCTTCCAGACTGGCGCCCATGGAAGCACCGGCGCGAATGGCTTGATAGGTGGGCTGTAAATTCTCAGGTAAATGGTTGGCAAATTCGGACACAGCCAAGGTGCGCGTGATGGGTTTTTCACCCTCCAGGCTGTACAGGCTGGAGATGCGCAGACTGCCCTGCTGTTCCAGAATTTCAACGCCATAGCTGCCGAAACAGCTTTGAATACGCTCGCTGTTCAACAGCGGGCGTAGCTGATCATGGGGTGGACAGGCTTCATCCTTGGCCCAGGCAATATTCGCAGTATGTGAAAGCATAAGTAACAGGCATGCCGCACCCATCAGGTACCGCAGTTCGCTCCAAATTTGATTTGATTGGGTCATTTTCCTTGATCATGGCGGTCAGCGATAGTCCCTGCGCAAAATCGCGAGCAAGGCTCACCCACTGTAGGAGGCAGCCATGCTGTGGGAGCGACCCATGGTCGCGATTTTGTGCAGGGATGCACTTAGATAGCGGAGGGCAGGATGCCCGAGAGCTATCCGTGGCAGATATGTGTTTGTCGGCAGCATGGCTACCTCCTACATCCCCTTGGTCGGCAGCATGGCTACCTCCTACATCAGATTAACCCCAAAGTCGGCAGCATGGCTGCCTCCCACAGCATGGCTGCCTCCTACAGTAACAATTCGTTGCGGCGATCAAATTCAATAGCGGCCGCATCACGCTGTTCTGCTGCGCCCAGTCCACCGCCACCGGCTGTTTCCAACACCATGCTGGCACCCGCAGCAATCACTTCTCTACCCATGCCGCGCAAGGGCTTGCGGCTGCCATCGGGGTGCTGCTCATAAACCGCGGCAGCTCGTCCGGATCCGCCGCCCTGGCGGCCACAAGGTGGATGCTGGATGCGATCGAACATCTTCGAGACCGCAAATGCTTCACCCCTGGCGTGGGCAAACTCCAGAATCTGGCCCAGGCCTCCCCGGAAAGTGCCTGCGCCGCCGGAACCGGGGAGATATTCTTTGCACCACAGGATCAAGGGAGCGGCATTCTCGGTAATCTCTACCGGTGTGCTGCGTACACCCGATGGAAAAGCGGTGCTGTTCAAACCGTCTTTGCCTGGCCGGCCGCCGGTGCCCCCCGCGTAGAAGGCATTGATCACAAACGACGGGCTTTCGCTGCCGGGTATCAAGCCCTTACCACCCAGAAACACCGGACCAAACAGACACGATGCACCCTCGGCCGGCACATTACCGCGCGAAGGTGTTTCCAAACAACCCAGCACCACATCGGGCAACATCTGACCGATGGCGTGACGGGCCGAAACCGCTGCCGGGCGTGGTGCGTTCAAAATGCAGCCCTCCGGCGCCCTGACCTGAACCGCAGCCAAAGAGCCGGCGTTGTTGGGGATGTCGTTGCCGATCACGCAACGCACACCAAAACTGGCATAAGCCTGGGTATAGGTCAGTGGTACGTTGATACCCCGCCCGCTGGCTGGTGAGCTGCCGGTGAAATCCACCACAATGCCGTCCGCGGTAATGCTGACTGTGCCGACCAGGTCGACCGGCTGGTCGTAGCCGTCCACGCGCATGCGGTAATCCCAACTGCCCGTGGGCAACTGGCGAATCTCCTCCATCATCGCTTCATGCGACTGCCGGATGATGTGATTGCCCAGTTCATCCAGGTCAGCCAGCCCGAATTCCTGCAGGGTTTCCAGCAAACGCCCGGCACCGGCCTGGTTACAGGCCGCCAGTGAGTACAGATCGCCCTCGGCTGCAACCGGATCGCGCACATTGGCCCGCAGGATTTCCAACAGGATCCGGTTGGCTTCACCGGCGCGGAACAGATAACCGATGGGTATGTTCAGGCCTTCTTCAAATACCTGCCGGCCATCGGCACCAAAACCCAGGCCACCGACATCGGCAATATGCGAGGTAGAGGCGAACAGTGCCACCGGCTGGCCCTGATGGAATACCGGCGTGACGACAGTAAAGTCATTCAGATGGCCGGTGCCGTGCCAGGGGTCATTGGTCAAAAGCACATCGCCCTCCTGCAGTTGATCCAGCGGGTATTTCTGCAGGAAAAACCCCACGCTCGCTGCCATGGCATTCACATGCCCGGGTGTGCCGGTAATGGCCTGTGCCAGCATACGCCCCTGACGGTCGAATACACCGGCAGACAGGTCACCGGCCTCACGCACGGTGGTTGAGAAGGCGGTGCGAATCAGCGTTTGAGCCTGTTCTTCCACAATCGCCAGCAAGCGTGACCAGATGAGTTGGTGTTGTAGGAGGCAGCCATGCTGCCGACCTGAGACTTGATCGCGAGCATGGCTCGCTCCTACAGACCTCCGGCCGGCAGCATGGCTACCTCCTACATCCCCTTGGTCGGCAGCATGGCTACCTCCTACATCCCCTTGGTCGGCAGCATGGCTGCCTCCTACATCCCCTTGGTCGGCAGCATGGCTGCCTCCTACAGAAATTTGGCCGGCAGCACCATTTCGGGTCAGTATGATATTCAGTTCGGCATCGATTTGTGCTGCCCACAAGGCACCTACCACGGTGGTGGTCTGGTCTTCGGTAATCAGCGCCGGGCCTGAGACGCGGCTGCCCGCTGGCAGCTGTTCGCGGCGGAATACCGGTGCGATGGTTGAGATGCCACTGCTGGCATCAAACAACCGCTGTTGCGCCTGCGGTTTGGGAGCGGGTGGCTCACGGTCCGGCAAGACAATGGCTGCCCCGGGCTGTTGCCCGGTCTTTTGGGGCTCGGTGGTTTCTGCTCGTGCCGTAATGGTCAACGTCCAGCTGAGCATCTCAATGCCCACACCTTCCATGGTGCGGCCATATAGTTTGCGGTAAGCCTGTTCAAAAGCCCGCCGGTATTCCACCACACTGTGGTTATCGCAGGGCGTCAGGGGCAAGCTGACCGGAATTTCATGGCCCTGGCCTACATAGCGCATATAGGCCTGGCGGGTTTCGGTGTGGGGTAACCCGGCTGCACCCTGGTTAACCACCGCCGCGGCTTCCGCCTGCATTTCTGCAAATAGTTGGTTGACCAGAGCAGTGTCCAGAGCGGAGAGTAACTGGTGGCGACTCCGTACCACTTCGTAGGCAACCGGCGCCAGCAAAAACCCGACCGCTGAACCCACCCCCGCCTGGGCGGGAACGATGATGCGTTGAACGCCCAACTTCTCGCCCAGCCGTGTGGCATGCAGGGGTGCAGCGCCACCGAAAGCCACCATGTCGCGGCTGGCGATATCCAGGCCGAACTCGGCGGCATGGGCACGGGCGGCAGCGGCCATGTTCTCTTCAACCACCTCGGACAGGCCGAAGGCCGCCTGTTCTGCATCCTGCCCCAGTTTGGTACCCAGTTGTTCCTGCAGGGCTGTTTTGGCTGCCGCGGTATCCAGTTGGAATGCGCCACCCGCAAATGAAGCAGCGTGCACACGGCCCAGGCAGACATCCGCGTCGGTAACCGTGGCTTGTTTGCCGCCGCGACCATAGGCGGCGGGGCCAGGTTCCGAGCCGGCGCTTTCCGGGCCAACGGTGATGCGCCCCAGCTTGTCGATCGCGGCGATCGATCCGCCGCCCGCACCAATTTCAACCATCTCAATCACGGGAATGCGAACCGGCAGTCCGCTGCCTTTCTTGAAACGATAAACACGATCGACTTCAAAGCTGCGTGAGCTCAACGGCTCACCCTCATCCAACAGGCACAGCTTGGCCGTGGTACCACCCATATCAAATGACAGCAATCGATCAAGCTTCGCCTGCCGCGCGATGCTTTGGGCCAGAATGGCCCCACCGGCTGGACCGGACTCCACCAAACGGATAGGAAATTTGACGGCCGTTTCCAGCGTGGTCAGACCGCCACCGGAAGTCATCAGCAGAAAAGGGCAGTGCATGCCCATATGATGCAGTTCCTGCGCCAAACGATGCAGGTAACGCGCCATCAACGGTTGTACATAAGCATTGGCACAGGCGGTAGACAGGCGCTCGAATTCGCGGATTTCCGGGCAGACTTCCGAAGCCAGCGTGAAGGCCAGGTCGGGACGTTTACGGCTCAACCACTCGGCCGTTTTCAACTCATGTTCCGGGTTTACAAACGCATGCAGGTAGCCGATGGCAACGCTTTCTACCTGCTCTTTATCCAGTACCGGCAGTGTGGCCTCCAAAGAGGCCTGATCCAGTGGCAGCAACACGTTGCCGGCCGCATCGAGCCGCTCTTTCACCGGCAAACGCAAATAACGCGGCACCAGGGGTTTGGGTCGGTCTATCATGATATCGTACTGCTCAAAACGATCTTCATGCGCCATTTCCAGCG
>CAZRTG010000114.1:0-11368 GCA_964602895.1 uncultured Wenzhouxiangellaceae bacterium | reverse complement strand
AGGTCTCGCCCGCATCCGCAGTGATCAGTACGGTGCCCTGATCGCCGACAACGAGCGCAGTCGTCTTATTAACAGCGGCAATATCCTGAAGGTTTTTCTGGGTGGGCGTTTCCTGGATGATCCAGGTCTCACCCGCATTCTCGGAACGAATGATGCGCCCTCCCGTACCGACAGCCCATACAACGTGTCGGTCATCCTCGGGAACTACAACGCCGTAAAAGTTGTTGCGGTATCCGAACAAAGCAGGTTCAACGCTTGCCACATCAGTTTTCGGCTTGACATAAAATGCCACCCATAGCAGCCCGCCGACAACAAAAAGAGAGGCCAGTATCTCGAGGCCATAAGTAATGTGCCGTTTCATCGAGTATCCATTGAGCGGTTCCGAAGAACCGGTAGTTGTGTGCAGTGTTTGTTGGCCACCCTCATAACCCCTCCATCTCATCAACATCAAGCGGTTATGTATTCTGTGCTTTTGGGTGAACCATTATTACGATTTCATGACATTGTATTTAGCTTGGTCTCTTTTGTCGAGTTGCCAACCCCAATCAGCGGTCATGTTAAGTCAGAAAGACAGGCTACGCCGTGACGACCACCTTGCCTATAACTTCTCCTGCTTCCATCAGGCGATGGGCCTCGGCCAGGTCTTCAAAGGGGATTGTGGCACCCACCAGAGGTTTGAAACGACCTGCATTCAACTGCTGACCCGCAGCGAGAGCGTCTTCCATGGTACCGAGTCGCGATCCCAGAATGCGCAACTGCTTAACAAACATCGCTGTGATATTCATGCTGGCGTCATCACCACTGGTAGCACCGGCGCTGACGATACGGCCACCGGGTGCCGCCATTTCCAATGAGCGCTGCCATGTTGCCTGTCCAACGTGCTCAAAGACAACGGATACACCTTTACCACCGGTATAGTCCAGCACTCGTTTCACCAGATCGGGCTTGCTGTGATTCAGTACCAAATCCGGCTTCAGTGTGCGCAGGACATCGAGTTTTCGTTCACTGCCCGCGCTGGAAATCACCCTGGCACCCGCCAGACGGGCAATTTCAATTGCAGAACTGCCCAAGCCGCTCGTACCTGCCCAGACAAAAACAGTATCATCCGGCGTGACCCGGGCTTTGCCCATCAACATTTGCCAGCTTGTAATATAGGTATTGGGGAAGCACGCGGCATCGACATCCGAGACTTGCGGCGACAGTTTGACCGCCTGCGTCGCCGGAATAATCACCAGCTCGGCATAAGCGCCGTGGAATACAAAAAAATTCGGGCAGTATTGCAGTCTCCCGCGAAGACAATAATCGCAACGACCGCAGGGAATATAAGGATTTGCCGTTACCCGTTCTCCCACAGAAAAACCATCAACTTCCGCCCCGGTTTTAACTATTTCGCCCGAGATATCAATACCCAGAATCGCCGGCAGATCCACATGATAAGCGGGATGGGGATGGCCCTTGCGGATCCAGACATCGCGGTGATTTACTGTGGTGGCCTTCATTCGCACAAGCAAATCACCTGGACCGGGTTTCGGCTCGGCCACTTCTTCCAGACGCAACACTTCCGGGCCACCATGTTCATGTATACGAACAGCTCGCATTAACCAACTCCTTTTAACTTCCTTCTTTCAACTATGTCAGAACCACTCTCTTTCCACAAACACCCGACGAACCCCTGTTGACATGGAAAAAAACGACTCTCAGGCGCTACTCTACACCCGGCCCGAGCACCAGTAAGTACATGTGCTGCTTCGCCACCGGCACCACATCACTGTAATCCTGGGCCACTCATCTCCTCAACGCCAACAACATGCCGACACAGACCATCGCGCCGCCCAGAATATGGTGTAACTGAACCCGCTCGCCGAGAAAAACAATGGCCAGCAGCATGCCAAACACCGGGATCAGATTGACATAGACGGCTGCGCGGTTGGGTCCGATCAGCTGGTTGCCCCGGGTCCAAAGCGACATGCCAAACACCGAAACCAGCAGGGCCAGGGCGACAATGGCCACAGTGGCCCGGACGGTTACCGGCATCGTCATGTAGATCAGCGATTCCGCAATATAAAATGGCAGAAGTAACACTGTGCCCAACACGATGATGGCAAACAGCGATTCGGTAACGTGAAGCTCGCCGGGTAACAGACGTATGTTGATGCCAAAGGTCGCGAAACCCAGCATGGCCAGCAGCACCAGCAAGTCGCCACCGTTGAATGCGAAGTGGAGCAAAGCGCCGAGGTTGCCTTGAACGAGAATGATCGAAATACCCGCAAACGCAATGCCAATGCCACACCACTGCCTGACTATCAGCCGCTCGCGCAGGAAAATCCAGCAAAGCAATGCTGTGATGGTCGGCTGGGAGGCGTTGATCAGCGAGGTATTGGTGGCACTGGTAAAATTGAGACCTACCAACACCAGCGTGGTGCTGCCGATCATCAAAATACCGAGCAGCGTGAGGATGCGCCAGTATTTCAGATAAAGCGGGACGAGTCGCCGTAGATCCGGCGCGATGAACGGCAACAGAATCGCGGCGCCACACAACCAGCGCCAGAAAGACAAACCCAGTGGCGGAAGCTGGACATGTACCGCGCGACCGATGACGTGATTGGAAACAAAACACAGCATGGCCAGCGTTAGCAGCAGCGCGGCCCTGCGCTCCGGGGAAGCAGTCGTCATCGTCATCAGCCAGTCTGAATTCAGTTTCTCCAGAGTAGCATTGACCTGTAGGTATGCCAAATTCTGTGTACAGTGCACGAAAATGGCATGATGGCCTGTATCACGGATTTTTCAGTTGCTGCTCATGCCTCCACTCACCGGCAGACAGGCGCCTGTAATAAAGCTGGCCTCGTCAGAAGCCATCATCAATACGGCCGACGCGATATCCTGCAAACTGCACAAGCGCCCCATCGGCGTATTTGCAATCGTCTCCTCGACACCTTCTTGCGGCACCCATGAAGAACCCGGCGTGACGGTAAGGCTGGGTGCGACCGTGTTGACGCGAATACCATGTGGTGCCAATTCCAGCGCCATGGCTTTCAGCATTCCTTCGATAGCCGACTTGGTAATCGTATGCGCGCTGAATCCCGGCGCCGGAGATCTCGCCAGTGCGCTACTCAAACCGATAATACAACCGGACTTTGCAGCGATCATTCGATTTGCAACTATCTTTGCGGGAATAAAATAACCACGAACTTCCGTTAACAGCTTGGTTTCCAGTTCCTCCTGCGAGAGTTCTGCAAACAGTTGCCAGGAAGCCGGTGGAGCGGCATTGAGCACCAGGATATCGACAGGCCCAAACCTGGCCTCGGCCTGTTCGATCATTTGCCGGGTAGATGCTTCATTTTGTACATCGCCCTGGATGGCCACCGCCTTGCCGCCGGCCCGGACAATATCTGCAACGACCGAATCTGCCGCCGCCTGATTGCTGTGATAGTTGACGATAACGGAAGCGCCATTGCCGGCCAGCAATTTTGCGGTTTCAGCACCTATGCCCTGACTGGCGCCGGTAATCAGCGCAACTTTATTTACCAGCCTCATAATACATACCCTCTACAGATCAGGCTCTGTGTTCAGTGAATTCCCGCAGCCAGTTAGTGGGCGTTAAGCCCGTTACGCGCCGGAAGATGGTTGAGAAATGCCCCTGACTTGAAAAGCCGGTGGCAAAAGCGACATCGATCAGCTGACAGTCGGGTTCAAGCATCAATTCCTTGGCCCGCTCCACACGCTGCTGGGTCAGCCATTGAAATGGCGTCTGACCGGTCGAATGCTTGTAGGTCCGCAGGAAATGGTATTGCGACAGACCCACATTGTCTGCGATGTCTGCCAGTCGAAGTGAGTGATTCAACCGACTGAGCATGAATGCCTGAGCCTTTTGCACTTGCCAATGGGCGAGTGTTTCGGTGGGTTGGTGGTTGGAAGATCGCAGCAGCAGGCTGGCCAGTACAACACGCACGGCATGTTCAGTGAACAACGCCTCGCCCTGCCCTTCGGTGCCACAAACCTCCCATAGCCTCCACGCGATCATGCTCAGCATCGGGTCCTCAAACGGCGTGCAGGCGATTGCCTGCATTCGCAGCATTACATCTTCATCCGAAAGCCCCAGAATTTCGGTCACTTCGTGCCAGGGAAATGCGATGTGAAGCACGGTTGGTGTTCCTGAGAAGGACCAGTATGAATACGTCCTGGCAGGCGTGATGAATATGCGCCTGGGGGCATCTGCCAGTATCTGCGGGCCTTGGCCAATATCCCGGACAAATTCTTCATGGCTGGAGCGGTGCACCAGGCTCACGATGAGGTCTTCCACGGGCTCGAAATGGAGCCCGGGCGCCGGGCCGTGATCGGCCAGCGCCAAAACGGTATCGCTGCCTGATGGAAACCGGAAGTCAATCCCGGTCACAGGCATATCACCACCTTCGATATAGCTTGTGAATCGCTTGCATGGCATCAACATGGTGGGATTTTTTCCTGTGTGGTGCGTCACGGCTGACAGAGCAAAAGCGACGTATAGCTTCAAGGATTATCGCAGTATTGCATAAATTACCGCAACTTTCTGAAAGCTGGCACGGCGCGTTGCGCGTAGATTACGTGACAACAACCAATAAAAATCCCGTTATGCCGGAATCAAATCCCGGCCTTTTTCTGAACCCAGTACCACAGAATTGGAGAAAATTCATGACTCACGTTTTCAGCGGCAAGTCCGCTTGTCTGATTCTTGTCACGACAATTATATCCTTGGCAAGCGCGGTTCCAGTGTGGGCTCAGCCTGACCCATCGCCCGGGGAAGGCTCTGAGGTAATCCAACGCGCACTCATTGAAGAAATCGTCGTTGTCGCCCGACGCAGGGAGGAGTCCATCCAGGACGTACCCGTTGCGATTTCAGCGTTTACAGGTACCCAACTCGAGAAAGCCGGAATTGAGATGGTATCGCAGCTTGCGGAAATCGTCCCCAATATGGTTTTTCACACCGGCGCCCCTATCGGCGGCAGCACATCGACCGGCTCGCTGTACATTCGCGGTGTGGGCTCTAACGAGGTTTCCATGGGTACGGAACCCGGCGTGGGACTGTACGTCGATGACGTCTATCTGGCCCGCAGCGTAGGCAGTGTGCTGGAGCTTGTAGACATCGAATCAGTGCAGGTGCTGCGCGGCCCGCAAGGTGCCCTGTTCGGACGAAATAGTGTCGGTGGTGCCATCCTGCTCAATACCCGGCGCCCGGCGGACGAATTTGGTGGCACGGTTGAATTGACAGCCGGCACAGACGACCGCATGGAAATCCGTGCAGCACTTGATGTGCCTTTGAACGAATCAGTGCGTACACGGCTGTCGATGTTAGCCGGCGAACGCGACGGCTACGTCAACAATCTTGATGGCGGTGATAATCTTGGCGACAAAAGGCGGGTGGCTGGTCGCGGCGTACTGGAATGGGATGCAGCCGACAATGTAATGGTGACTGTGACCGCTGATGCAACCCGTGAACGTGGCTCGGCCATACCTTCCGTGTTGCTCGGTCTCGTTCCAGTCATTCCAGGCACATCAACCCCGTCGCAGATACAGGAGCTCGCCAACCTGAATATGAACTGCGGCGGTGCAAGCGTTCTTGGCAATAGCGGCAACCCCGCATGTATTGACCAGCAGTACATTCGGGGGCCGTTTGATGGCTTTGGTGGTTACGTTTCACCCCATCCCATATTCGACTCGCAGGGCAGCAAGCCCTATGCCAATAAATCGTATCTGGATGTCTGGGGCGTCAGCATGAAACTCGCCTGGGAAATGAATGAATCACTGACCATGAATTCAATTACTGCATGGCGCGAAGTGGATGCATTTTGGCCGAGTAATTCAGACCACTCGCCCAATCCCGGCGCAGAGACCAAGAACGACTACAAGCAAGAGCAGTTCAGCCAGGAATTCCAGTTGCTTGGTAGCGCGTTGGACGGACGAATGGACTGGATCACCGGTTTGTACTACTTCAAAGAAAAGGGCGAAAACCTGAACGTCGTGCATTTTCCTGCCGTCATATTCCGTTCCGGTGGTAAATTCGAAACAGAATCTCTGGCAGTCTTTGCACAGGGCAGTTACAAGCTCACTGACGCACTTGAGTGGACCGTCGGGATGCGCTACACAACAGAAGACAAGAAGTACGATACCGCAAGTTTCCAACAAATCATCGGCGTTTTGGTAGATCCATTCAGCCAAACGTATCTGGATTTTCGTGCCAACCCGATACCCTTCGTCTTTGGGCCGACTCCGGATCTGGATTTCGATGAATTCACACCCTCCACCACCCTTGCCTGGCACGTCGGAGCGCAAACGATGATTTACGCATCGTACGCAGAGGGCTATAAGAGCGGTGGCTATGAACAGCGCCTGGCACCCGGCACACCCGTGGTGCCGAGCTTCGACCCGGAATACTCCAAAGTCTACGAGTTGGGCCTGAAGACGACGCTGGCCGACGGACGGCTGGGCTTCTCAGGCGCGATCTTCACCAATGACTATTCCGGCATGCAGATATCGGTGACCGATGGTGTTGCGCCAACCCTGACCAACGCGGGCGACGCCACCATTAATGGCGTCGAGCTGGAACTGGATTGGAAGCCGCTGCAGCAGACTTTGGTCAGTGCCAGCGTTGGTTGGCTGGATGCCAGCTACGATCGCCTGTCACAGCGTGCGCTGGCTTCCGGTGTCTCTCTGGGCAATGACCTGCCCAATGTTTCGGAATGGCAACTTGCCGCGTCACTATCGTATGACTTCGAACTGCAGGGAAACGGGACACTGACCCCACGGGTCGATTGGTCCTGGCGGTCTGAATACAGCGTGGACAGCGCAAACACACCGTTATTAACCCAGCCAGATTTCCACTTGATCAACGCCAGCATCACCTGGACATCGCCGGATCAGCGCTGGGCAACGATTTTGACCGCTCGCAATATAACGGACGAGGCGTATTTGGTTGCCGGGATAGCACAATACAGCGTGGGGCAAACAGAAGGCCAATTCGCGCGACCACGCGAATGGAACCTGTCACTACGCTACACTTTTTGAAGATGACAGAAAGCAGAGGAGCTTTGAGCATGCATTACATAGTTGATAACGATCATCGGGCCGATCCCGCATCATGGCGCCCCCTGGCACCCGGTGTCGCCATGCAGATATTGCGCATGAGTACGGAAACCGGCCAGTTCACGGTAATCATTCGGGCAGATAAAGGCAGCGTTCTGCCGCGGCATCGACACCTCTCGCCCGGAGAAATTTACATCCTGTCCGGTAGCGGCACACAACCGCAAACGGGGCCTTTTAAACCTGGCGACTACTTCTTTGAAAATGCAGGGGCAGTTCACGATGCCTTTATGTTCGACGAACCCGTCAAACTACTGATGGTCAGCCACGGCGCCAGCGCCTTTCTGGATGATAACGACGGGGTCCTGTTTTTGCTGGACATACATCAATTGCAGAACGTATCGGCTGCTTGAGCAAAAGACGGCAAGCCATGGGGCTTGCCGTCAAATTCAACTTAAGCTCATTAGGTAAACTGCCCCCAGCTTTCAGCCATAAACCGTGCCGACTTCATCGCCATCGCATGTACGGTAAAGGTGGAGTTGATTGATGAACTGGTGGGAAACACACTGGGACCGCCGATAAACAGATTAGGCAGGTCGTGGGTTTGTGCCTCGCCATTGGTCACCGATTTCTCTCTATCACTGCCCATGATGGTGCCTCCCATGATGTGCTGCCCGCCCATTGGCCCGTGCCAGGCCTCCTTTGCGCCGGCAGCCTTGACTACCTCGACACCCTCTGCTGCGGCGTTCTGCCACACCTTGCGACCGTCGTCACTGGCCCGGTAGGTCGCTCGAGCCAGCGGTAAACCGAATCGGTCCTTTTCATTGGCCAATCCAATGCGATTCTCCAATACGGGCTGATCTTCACACAAGCCGACCATGGAACTCAGATGACGGGCACCGTCGTGCATAAACTGGTGCAGGTCATTACCAATGATATCCGGCCGCGACATGGCAATACCAAGCAGGTCGTTGGGTTTGACCGCCAAGGCGATTTCCCACTGGTGACTGCCAAAGGCATCGTTCGGGTTACCGGTCTTGGTGAACCCATCCTGACAGAGCAACTGACCACCGGTCGCGCCCCTATAGTTCTCCATTTCCTCGTCGAACATCCCGAACACAGAAGCGGCGGGATGACACATCAGATAATGCCCCACCAGACCACTGCTGTTGGCCAGTCCGTGGCTG
The DNA here is from genome assembly GCA_964602895.1 of uncultured Wenzhouxiangellaceae bacterium. Taxonomy (GTDB): domain Bacteria; phylum Pseudomonadota; class Gammaproteobacteria; order Xanthomonadales; family SZUA-36; genus JAWXBM01. The sequence continues at coordinate 3,128 of CAZRTG010000114.1, read as the reverse complement.
TGTTGCTGGTTGGCCGAGTTGAGCAGAATCCGTGAGTTCTCCACGGTAAATGCGCACAGCACCACGGCGTCTGCGGGCTGTATGATGCGCTCGCCCTCGCGTGTGTAGTATTCGACACCGGTCGCTTTTTTACCTTGCTTGTCGGTCAATACCCGGCTGATATGCGCATTGCCTTGCAAGCGTGCACCGGCCTTCTGTGCCCGCGGTACATACACCGCCAGCGGATTGGCCAAAGCGCCAATCGGGCAGCCGGCATCGCACCAACCGTCCCAGATACAGGGGGGCCGCCCGTTATAAGGCTCGGTGAGTATCGCCATCGGCATCGGTGCTGTGTGCATGCCCATTTTCTCAAAACCCCGCGCCAGAACCTTACCGTGATTACTGACCAACACCGGCGGCATTGGGTAAGGGTCACCGGGCGGCCGCCAGATCTCCTTACTGGCATCACCCGACACGCCGACATCCTTCTGTACCTGGTCGTACCAGGGGCGCAAGGTGTCATAATCAAATGGCCAATCCAGACCCTTGCCGTAGCGGCTGTACAGCTCAAAATCTTCCGGGTGATAGCGTGGCCACACACCGTAGTGATGGATGGCAGCGCCGCCAAAGCCGTGGCCGGCATTGAAGTTGTACCAGATGCTGTCCTGCCCGTCCTCTACCACATGGGGTGCACCCCATTTGAGGCGGCGCGCCCAGATCTGCGAGCTATACAGATCACCGAGTTTGCGCTCCACGCCGCGCTCCAGCACCAGTACGTTCTTGCCCGCTTCCGCCAGCACCGCCGCGTAGACACTGCCAGCGGCGCCCGCGCCGACGATAACCACATCAACCTTGTCCATTGTCCTGGTCTCTGAATTAGCCATTCCATCCCTCCGGCGGCATGATGTGTGCCATATACGGTACGTTGAGTTTTTCAAAGCCTTCCGGTGTCCCGTAAACCACGTCCACGGCATCGGAGCGCAGACATAAGTAAAACAGCGACAGGTTATAGCCGTCGGGCGTTTGTGTGCCTGGCTTGCCAATCGTCCGCAACAGCTGTTCCAACTGCGTATCGTCCAACGCTATTACTTCAGTCTTGAATTGCTCTTGCGCCAGCGCCTCGCACGCACTCAGGCCCTGTGCATAAAATGGCAGGTACGGCGGTGGAACCTGAAAGTACTTGGCGATCAACAGGCAGTCGTCCGGGTCTTCACGCAACTGGTAATCGATAAAATGCGTCACCCCGGCCTGGTCAGCGCCGGGCAGCAGTCCGTCGGCCAGCGTCTGCAGTGTGCCCGCCTGCGCGGCACTAAGTTGCCAAAGCGGAATATCCTGTGCATACGCCTGTTGCGGGGTTAGCATCACGCTGATACCACCTATCTCATAGGCCAGCATAAGCGATGCCCCGCCCATGCCACGTTTGACAAAATCCCGCCGGCTTATGGCCACAAACTCTTCTCCTGTTGCTATCAAGGGATGGGGTCAGAGTAAAGTGCCAGAGCAATAGTCAGATGAGGTGCAGAACCCTCGATGTACTCTGGCACTTTACTCTGACCCCATCGATTCGATTCTTATCGTATCACTGAATCCTGATAGGCAACATCACCACGCAGAAGGCCGTATTGCTTCCAAAGAACCTTGCTGTATTCCCGTACATCGTGATGCACCAGCGGTGTATTTTGACGCATGGGCCCGCCGGTCATACCTATCAGCCCCTCCCAGTATTTCCAGTGGGAGAATGGGTGAAGGCCCATATGAAACGGCTCCATGTGGATTGACATCCACAGATCGCGCAGCGGTTGAAGGCTCCAGTAGATATCCCAGGCTTCTTCAAAATTACCCTGCAACGCCGCCTGTACATAATCATGGAATGGATGAATGTCCTCAGTTTGCACCTGGTGCAAAAAAGGACTACCGATAATGCATTCCATCCCGAGCTCAATCAAAGGAATCCAGTTTGCCTCAAAGGGATCGCCAATCATGATGCGGTCGCCGCATAATTTGATCGTTTGAGCAGAATGCGCAATATCGCCTGGTGCATGTTTGATGGCAACCGCATTGGGAATTTTCGACATCTCGGCGACACACTGCGGGCTGACCGTACCCCCCTGCAAGCTCCAATTGTGGTGACGCGTCACGTAGAGCATAAATGCCATGTCTACCTGACCTGCAACCTTCCGGGTAAAATCGATTACCTGGCTCTCTGAGGTGGGCCGAAAATGACTGGGATAGCCAAAAAAGAAGATCTCGCCACCCATCTCTTCCCAGAGTTTGACAAACCGCACGGTGTTTTCCAATTTGCCATCAATTCGGCTGCCCTGTTCCAGGTTTGGCCCGCCTTCCGGCTCATTTACGAAAATACCTGCCGCCAGGCCAACCTTTTTTGCTTCATCTGCACTGATTTCCATCAGGCGATGGCATTCTTTCAGGTCGGATGGGTGAGCAACCATGACAAAAGCTTTGATTCCGGGAATTCGGGATACACTCCGAATATCGTTACGCACGCCTTCTTCATCCAGTTCCAGCGTTTCCGGCTTGTAGGATGGAAGCAGTACGGTCTCCATCCCACCACCACCGAATTTTTGACGAAAATAATCCTTTGCATCAGATTTTGAGTAAGGCAACATATTGTTAACTCCCTGGTTGTTGAAGGCTTGGTCAGGTCATCGCGCGCGATACTGCACAGCAAACCTGACGATAACTTTGTGTGTTGCCCATGGTAGGTAAACCGCGCCGCCGGTTCTTACAGATTCCCCTGCAAAGTATTAGAAAATTGCTTAAAAAAAACTGTCCTGAGTGAACAAAAACGATGCCTCATTTCGCTTCGAGACGGCAGTTCGGCCAATGCCGGATTGACGGAAAATGCCGGGATGGCATTACTTAGGGTTTTTTTTAAATGGGTTTTTTTTAAATGGGGGTTTCTTAAGTGGGGCTTTCTTGAGCAGGTTTTTCTTGAGTCATTCAGACAAAGTAAACTCTTTGCGCCAGGCGCTTGGGGTAACGCCTACCATTTGTCGAAAACGGCCTGAAAAATGCGCCGGCGAGGAAAACCCCAGGTCCATGGATATGTCCGTAATGGGCAGGCTGGTACCGCCGAGCAGTTTCTTTGCATGTTCGATACGCTTCAGACTCAGCCATTGATGTGGCGT
>CAZRTG010000113.1:0-11378 GCA_964602895.1 uncultured Wenzhouxiangellaceae bacterium | reverse complement strand
GCAGGTAGTGCGCGGTGACGGTAGTCCGGGTCTCAGCTATTCCTCATTTGTACGCACGCCCAGTGGTCGATTGCTGGCAGCGGGCAGTGGGGGTCAGCTTATGCTCAGCGACGACAACGGTACAAGCTGGCGCTATGAAGTTATTATCGACACCAACGGCGAACCCCTGTTCGGCAATATTTCCAGCATGGTGGTGGTGGGCAATCAGGTGGTGGCGTCCGCTGTGCGCTTAATTGAGTCATCCGATCAAAGTTCTGGTCTACCGTTTCAGGGTCAAACGCTGATTCTGGCCAGTACCAATAATGGTAACAGCTGGAGTATCACCCCTTTTCCCGTTGCCGAAGCATTACTGGGCGGTGCCAGGTACCCTGGTATTTTTCTACCCCACCTTTTCCTGGCACCTAATGGCCAGCTGTTGGCCTACGGCAGCACAGTGCGCTCCAACAGCGCCGTTTCGTTTTTTATTGGCGGTGCAATTTTTCGCCAGACGGGCAGTGGTTGGGAACAGGTCAGCTTTAAGCTGGGCTCGCTGGCATCCATGAGTACGACGGACGGTGGACGATTGGTGGCGTCGGGCTTTCAAACGGTACTGGACAGCGCTGATGGAGTCGGCTGGAACGGTTATTCCCTGGCCGATGCCAATATGGTTGTTGGCGCAGAGACGCTGAATGATGAGATCAAAGAAGGCCTGTACGCCAGCGACATTACGTTCATCGACAACAAATATGTCATGCAGACGCAGCAGTTTCGTCGGGCCAAGTCGAATCCACGGGTTTTTATTGCCGCTGCTGAACGGGCAATCATTTTTACCAGCACCAGCCCCTTTGATGGCGCACGGAACTGGACTGGAACAGATCAGACCCGGATTTATCCCGACTGGCTCAATATGGGGAACCGGGTGGTCAGCGTGTTTGGCGGGGCATTTACCTCCAGCAATGGCGTGGCCTGGAGCGGTGTTGATAACACCGTTCATGCGTCCGGTGCCAGCTACGGGCCCAGCGGTGGTCAGGGTATCGTGGTTGTAGGCAACAGCGACGAAGTGTGGCGCAGCCCGGATGCCGGCCAGAGCTGGAACAAAATCCTGGACCAGGACCCTGGTCCGGATCTGACGGTGCAGGTCCGTCTCGGCAATGTGCTACTGGCGCGTAGCGGCGACAGCATCTGGCGTAGTGTCGATAACGGCTTGACCTGGGTGGAAATCAGCAACATCAAAGACCAGACGGGCAGAGGACTGGTCCGTCTGAGAGTCAACGGCGATCAATTATATGCCGCTCAGGGAGGGGGTGGCCAAATCGCCACCAGCCCGGATGGCGGCATCACCTGGCAAACGATTTCCATCCCATCTGCCAGTAACCAGGCAGTGAGTGATGTGGTGACCGGGCAAGGTGGAAGGTTGATCGTTGCACCGCAAAGCAAGAGTGTCAGCAATCCACCGGCAACCAACTTTTACACCAGCGATGACAGTGGTCAAAGTTGGCAGCCACACACAGCGCCTTTGAATTGGAATGAGACTCCCAAACAAGGTCTGCATGTGGGTGGCGGACGCATTGTGTATATGATGAACTCTTTCGCCAGTTTTGGTCCGGAACTGGTGACCAGCAATAACAATGGCGTTACGTGGCAACGGGAAGACCCGTTTCAGGTCATGGAGGGCCTCAATCACGTCTCCGGCGGTTCTGAGCGGGTCATAGATCTTAAGCGGCTGGTTCAAACCCGTACCGGCCGTCTGATTATATTGGGCGGCAGTGGTGAGATAATTTACAGCGACAATCGGGGGCTGTCGTGGTTGGTGGCAGCCAATTACGAAAATGAGACTGTGGCGTGGCTGGACTGGGACATGCACGACATCACCGAGTCGGGCAACCGGTTGGTGATCGCTGGCAGCCGTAAGTTGGCGCAGTCTTCATCAACCAAAGTCGTGTTTGCGCTGGTCAGCGAAGATGACGGAACCACCTGGAGGGAAATACCAATCCCGGTTTCACAGTTCAACACCGGCTTGTATTCGGCGGTGGCGGGCGCCGATGGACGGGTCGTGTTTGGTGGTACTAACGGTGCGGTGTTTGTGTCTGAGGCGACTGTCGTTGATGAAGATCTGGCCACCAGTTTCAGTGTAAGAGAAGGTGAGACACTGACCCTGCAGATCCCCCGGCCACCGGTTGGCGGAGCCATCACGCTGGCCTACAGGATGTCTCCAATCGATGCCCAGCCTGGCATTGATTTTGTGCAGACCATGGGTACATTAACCTGGCAAGCTCACGAAATGGACCCCAAGCCGCTGCTCATCGAAACCATTGAAAACGCCGTGCGGGAAGCCTCGAAAGATTTTACGGTGGACTTTGGATTAAACGACGAGACGGTTCCACAGCCGCTGGCTGTCCAGACAGCCGATGACACAACGGAGGAAAGTCCGGTGGACGTTACCCTGGGCTCCGGACCGAACGACGGAATCATTGTCAGCTTCAACTACCGCATCACCATCAAAGACAATGATGGTACCGGTGTTGCCGGCATTGAGATCATTGCGGATGGTGAAATCAGGACAGCAGAGGATGGTACCGAATCAAATTTCGGTGTTGCGCTAACCCATTTACCTACTGACGATGTGACCCTGACATTAAGCGTCGACATAAGCGGTGAGGTGGCTTTTCAACCCGCAACACTGACCTTTACTCCGGCGAACTGGAATCAGGTCCAGACCGTGCACCTGACGGGTTTGGATGACAGCGAACGCGACTACAACAAAACGGTGCGCCTGATGCTGACACCGTCCAGCAATGACAGTGCCTACCATGATCTGATACCGGTCACTGCCTATGTGGTCAATGTGGATGATGAAGTGGATGAGTTGATATTTGAAAGTGGATTTGAAGCACCCTGACCCAATGAAGCCTTAATGGGAAGCCTTAAAGGGGACGGGGCAAATTAAATTCAATTTAATTTGCCCCGTCCCCTTTAATTCCTTTAATTGTCCCCTTTAATTTGAGTCCGTTTTTGCTTACATGTCGTAAACAAAAACAAGCGTGGTGGTCAGTGTCAGCCAGATAATGATGGCCAGCGGCAGGCCGACGCGCACAAAGTCACCGAAGGTGTAGCCCGCTGCATTCATTATGATGAGGTTGGTCTGATAACCCATGGGGGTTACAAAGCTCAGGTTGGCAGCGAACAGCACTGCCAGGGCGAAGGGTTCCAGCGGCAGGCCCAGGCTTTGCGCAATGCCGAGGGAGATCGGCGTGCCAATAACAGCCGCTGCATTGTTGGAGACGATGTTGGTCAGGATGCCAATCATCAGCATCACTCCGGCCAGTACCACCCAGGGTGGCGCGCCAAAGGTCAGCGCCACGAAGCCCTTGGCGATCAGGTCCGATCCACCGGTGTTTATCAGTGCCGAACCCATGGCCAGCGACGCCACAATAATCAGAATCACCTTGCTGCTGAGCGCGCTCAGGGCCTCGCGCCAACTCAGGCAGCCGGTGATGATCAGCACCATGCAACCCAGCAGGGCACTGATCTCGATGGGCAAGATCTTCAGTGCGGACAGCAGCACTACGCCGATCATGACCGCAAGAGCCAGCGGGGCTTTCTTGGTGGTAGGCAAATTGACGCCTCCGTCCAGCACCAGGAAGCCCGGTGTATGTTTGAGTATGTCCAGATCCTGCTTGCTGGACTGCACCAATAGTACGTCACCGGCTTGCAACTCCGTTTCACCCAATCCGGGTGTTCTACGGCCCAGTGAATCGTGAAAACGGTGCAGAGCCAGCAACTGGATGCGATGCTTTTCGGCCAGTTGCGCCTCGGCAACGGTCGTGCCCACAAGCCTTGACCCGGGTGTGATGACGACTTCTGCAACCAGTCGCCACTGGTTGTGAATGGGATGCTCTCCATCGACCTCATGTCCACCGGAATACAGTTGGCCGCCAAGACTCACCGCATGTTCGCGTAAGCGATCCTGGGTGTCGATCAGTGTCAGCCGGTCGTCAGCCTTGAGGACAGCATCAGGCAAAGGCGTGATGAACACCCCTTTGCCCCGCTGGATGGACTCCAGTTTTACGGGTTCGTCCATTCGCGCCCTGGCGTAAGCCACGGTCTTGCCGACCACAGGGCTGTTGGGGTCGAGCCGGATCTGGGCGGTATACACACGCGCCACCATCCGGTCACTCATCGGTGCCTGCCGGTTCGGCAGCAGGCGTGGTGCCACCAGCCAGAGGTAGGGGATGGCGAAGCAGGCTGCAATGGCCACAATGCCGATGAAATCGAACATCTGCAAAGGCTCCATCCCCATATCGGCCGCAACGGTCACCACCAGCAGGTTGGTGGAAGTGCCGATGGTGGTGGCCATTCCGCCGAGAATGGCGGCAAAGCCCATGGGAATGAGCAGAGCTGAAGGGGGGGCACCGGTACGCAGCGCAACGCCCATCAGGATGGGCATCATGAGGACAACCACGGGCGTATCGTTGATGAACATGCTGAGCAATACCGTGACCAAAACAGTCAGCAACAGCGCCATGCCGGGGAATATTCGCCACAAACGGGTCAACAGTCGGCCGACGGGCTCCAGCGCGCCGGTACGGATCAAGCCATCACCCACAATCATCAAGGCACAAACCGCCACCAGCGCTTTATGGCCAAAGCCCAAGAGGAAACTGCCGGGCTGCAATTCCTTGCCGGAAGAATCGGCGTAGGGAAACAACTGAAATCCAACCAGCAAAGACACCAGCACAAAAAGGGCAGTGGACTCAAATGCGATATTTGGCCGGGTAAACAACACCAGGCTGGTGACAATCAACAGCATTACCAGGAAGGTATGGGGCTGGGACTGTATTGCTTCGATCATTTCACGATTCCGAATATCCGGCTGCTCTTACAATTCCCGTCGGGCATCAACCATGTGGGCCCGTTTCATGAACTCATGCTGATTCGAAATTCCAGTTCCCGCAAATAAAATCGGCGCAATGGGAGCTGAGTATAAGGCCAATATAGGGGCTTTACCCTAAAAATCGGGGGTTTGCCCCTGACCGATTGGACCTTTGATGTTGCTGATGCCTTTGATGTTGCTGATGGTGGTATGAAAGAGGGTGTTCAGAATTCTGCTTCAAGTCCGAACTGCCAGTCAAATGGTTTGCGTTTCATTGGACATCTTCTTGGGGTATCGTCCCCTTTGGTCCTTACAGATCACTGGTTACCGTGTGGGTGAGAGAATAAGCTGTGTCAGATAACAGAATAAGTGATGTTGAAAGCAGCACGGCGTGGGCCGTCTTCCTTGTTTTTCTGCGGCTTGGCTTGACTTCCTTTGGCGGACCTGTTGCCCATCTGGGTTACTTCCGGGATGAGTTCGTCCTCCGACGAAAATGGGTGACCGAACGCAGCTATGCGGATTTGATTGCCCTTTGCCAATTTCTGCCTGGGCCGGCGAGCAGCCAGGTCGGGATCGCCTTGGGACTGTCCCGATCCGGCTATGCCGGAGCCCTGGCCGCGTGGGCGGGTTTTACTTTGCCGTCAGCCATTCTCCTGATCCTGTTTGCCTTGGGAATTGCCAACTTTGGCGATGCCGTACCTTCCGGCGTATTGCAGGGTTTGAAGGTGGCAGCGGTCGCGGTAGTCGCTCAAGCTGTCTGGGGGATGGCTCGCAAGCTTTGCCCGGACGTAACCCGGGTGACCCTGATGGTTGCTGCGACCTGTTTCGTACTTTTCATACCCTCCGTATGGGGGCAAGTGAGTGTCATCCTGGCCACCGCAGCGATGGGCGTGCTGTTATTCAAACCCGAACAGAGGGTTGTTCACGATCCAATGCCCATTACTATCCGGCACCGGGTTGGCTTGATATGGCTGGTCCTGTTTTTTGTCCTGCTGATTGCATTGCCGATTTTGACAGCGCTGTTTCCAGGTCAGCCATTGGCCATGATTGATGCCTTTTACCGATCCGGTTCGTTGGTATTTGGTGGTGGGCATGTGGTGCTGCCGTTGTTGCAGTCTGAAGTTGTACCTCCCGGCTGGGTCAGTGATGATACCTTTCTTGCGGGCTACGGTGCAGCACAAGCGGTGCCTGGACCTTTGTCTGCCTTTGCAGCATTTCTCGGTGCTTCCATGAACGATGCGCCTGGTGGGTGGTTGGGAGGCTTGATCTGCCTGGTAGCGATCTTTGTGCCATCATTCCTGCTGGTCATGGGGGCCCTGCCGTTTTGGGAAAGTCTGCGTCAAAATGTTCACATGCAGGCGGCACTGTCAGGTGTCAATGCGGGCGTAGTCGGATTATTACTCGCAGCGCTTTATCAGCCCGTATGGTCAAGTACCATTCACGAGGCAAAAGATTTTGGCCTGGCCCTGATAGCTTTGCTTGCACTGATGTTCTGGAAGCTGCCGCCGTGGTTGGTGGTTGTTGGCAGTGGAATCGCTGGCTGGTTGCTGAACATTTCGCTTTGAGGTCGTTTCTGTGACGGTTAAAGGCGATTATTGTGGAATGTACTGCCTGCACAATCCACCTCGATGGGACTTTTTGCATGCAGCGTGGCTGCCTCATACAATGAGCGAACCATGCTGTGGAAGTGAGCCATACTGTGGGAGCGACCCATGCTGTGGGAGCGACCCATGGTCGCGATTCAGGGTAAGGGTCAGGGGTCGGCAGCGTGGCTGCCTCCTACAATGAGCGAACCATGCTGTGGAAGTGAGCCATACTGTGGGAGCGACCCATGGTCGCGATTCAGGGTATGGGTCGGGGGTCGGCAGCATGGCTGCCTCCTACAGTGAGCGAACCATGCTGTGGGAGCGACCCATGGTCGCGATTCATGCTGATGGTCGGCAGCGAGGGCAACAATTTAAAAAAATGTTTCAGTCATGAGCCAAGAACTCGCTAATCTGCTGTTCAGCACTCATACCAATCCGGGATACATGCCTCCACCGGATTATGTTGCCGGCAGCATCATCTGTGGACCGGATTATCCAGACTCATGGTCTGTTACAGGCCAGCTAGAAAGCGTCAATACGCCTTTTGGAAAGCCTTACAATGTCGCCGCTCTGGCCCATGCAATTCCCCTGGATCAGAAACCGGACCTGCTGATCGCCCGGGTTGATTGCAAACTGGGTAATCACCCGGCGAATGTGCGGGCATTGACAATACCCAAAGTAGCAATCCTGGGTGATTCCCATCATCTGACCAAACCGATCGAAACGCTGGTGAATTACACCTTCAACGAACGTTACGACTATTTCATTCTGGACCATAACAAACAGCACGCTCACTGGTATTTTGAGGCCGGTATCAGAAACCTGCTGTGGCTACCTGCATTGTTGCTGGCGAATGATGAAAGACCGCCTTTGCAGGCTACCAAAAAGGAAATTTGCTTTGTTGGTCAGGTCGGAAAATATCACCCGGTTCGGGTACATTTTATTCAGCACCTTCTCGATCAGGATCTTCCATTACGTGTTGGTGGAATGAAACAAAGCAAGGCTTATGATTTATACAATCAGGCTCGAATCAGCCTGAATTACAGCCTCAATGGCGACTTCAATTTACGGGTTTTCGAAATACTCGCAGCCGGTGGTTTTTTGATCACTGACCGGCTTTCGCCATTGTCCGGACTGTACGATGTGTTTGAAGAGGGCAAGGATTTTGTCGATTTTGGCAGTTCGGAAGAATTTAAGGACAAAGCAAATTTCTATCTCCAGAATGAAAAGATGCGAAATGAAGTTGCTCTCAGTGGCCATGCGACCGTCAATCAGAAATTCTCATTGGCAAAGCGGTGGCAGGCCCTTGAGAGCCTGATCCTCAAGGGCGATATCGATCCCGTTTATTCTGTACTAACGGACAAAAGAATCGGTCGCTACCAAAGCCTGTGCAGGACACATTTTTTCTTCCGCGTACGGCTGTATGAGTGGGTTCAGGAGCAACACCGAAAATTCGACCACTTGAGCATCATTTTGGGAGACCAGGCTGATGGTCGCATTGGCTGCGATCTGGCTGATTTGCCACGAGCCGACATTCATCTTCAGTCCGGTATGAACCAGGCAAATGTTGAGTTGGTGTCCAGGTGTGCCCTGCAATACAAAATTCGACCCCTGGTTGGACCGGATGAATCGGTTTCGCAATCCGGCAAGCGGATCATTGTTTGTACTTCAGCTGAGTTTGATGGGCTGTACTCCCGTTTCAACCCCGCGGCCGCGATTATCTCGGATTGCCTGGATCTGAATGCCGAGCAGATCGGCTGGTTAAAAGCAGAGGCACAGAAACGCGGTTATCAAACCGATGAAAGCGTTGCAGGCCTGTTTTACCGGCCTGCCGACTGGGTGCAGACTTTCAGGGAATTGTCCCTGTAAGCACGTCCGGTTCCATCTCTCAGGAAGCGCTGAATAAATCAGAGTTTACCTAATAGACGGTTTCCGCCCTGGCATTCAAAAACGGTATGATCGTATGCCCAAACCGGATCAACATTCGCATACTCATCTCGTTGATGGTGCTGAAATCAATCCGGTCGGTATCTCCAAAATCCAGTCCGGAATGCCGGATAATCTCGTTCAGCATTTGAATGTTCAGTACATCGTCCCATTGCTGAGGGTGCTTTACGTGGTAGGCAAGCGGGGTCTTGAGGTGTTTGCATCCCAGTCGCTTGATGCTGGCCATCAGGGGAACCCAGTAGTCCCACATGGGCGCCCCCATACAAAGCCGGGTTGGTGGGTAGATTCCGGTAACGGATTGGTCCATAAAGAAAAAATCGAAACCCTGAAAATAAACCTGCCCCTGTACATCCGCAGGACTGTTGATATCAATGCGTGAACCAAATACCAGGCCGTTCCGGGCATGCTTTGCAAACAGTTCCGTAAGACTCTTCTGGCTGCGAAAAATAATATCCGAGTTTACGATTCCGGCAACCGGTCCGCTTGCTGAACTTATGGTATTCAGAAAATCATCAAGATAAACCAGCGGCTTGCCGGTGAAAGCACGCGCGTCCTGGTCAACTTCCAGAAAAGTGACTTGCGGGTAATCCGCTTGCAACACTTCAATTTCGCCTGGTGTATTTAATGAACAGGGTTCAAACCCGTGTTGGCACCAGGAATGTATGGCCCTGGATTGTTTTTCGAACCCGGCCGGTGCAATAGAGGTAAAAATCTGCATGGTGTTTTATGGAGGAAGTGGCCCGGGTTCGTCATCTTTGTCAAAACCAAATGACGCTTCAACCAGATACATGGGACGTTGTTTGACTTCGGTAAAGAGTCGGCCTATGTATTCGCCCAGAATTCCGATGCTGATGAGTTGGATGCCGGAAAAAAACAGGATGAACACCAGTATCGAAGGATAGCCCGGCAGGTCTACACCCTGGATCAGAGTGCGTACGATGATGTAAACGGCATACAGGAAGCCGATGCACGCCAGCAGAAAACCAAAATAGCCCCAGATACGCAAGGGCAGAGATGAAAATGAGGTGATGCCATCGAGAGCGAAATTCCACAGTTTCCAGAAGCCGAAACTGCTTTTGCCCTGGTTGCGTGCAGAGCGCTCGAAATAGATCAACTTTTGTTTGAAACCAAGGGACGCAAACAGGCCCTTCATAAAACGGGTGCGTTCTGGATAGGCATTCAAAGTCAGCACCAGCCGTGCAGACAGCAGACGACAATCTCCTGCCTGGGGAGGCAAATCAATGTCCGCAATACGGCCCATCAGCGAATAAAAAGCTTTGGCCGTGAATCGTTTCATTGCGCTATCGGAATCCCGGTTGCTGCGCACTGCAATCACCGAATCATAGCCTTGCTGCCAGTGCATCAGCATTTCAGGAATCAATTCAGGAGGATCCTGCAGGTCCGCATCCAGAATGATAGCCGCATCACCACGGCTGTTTTGCAGGCCACAGCTAATGGCAATTTCTTTGCCAAAATTCCGCGAAAAACGAATCACCCGTATGGCTATTTCTGTTTGTTTTTGCGCCTCGGACTTCCAGGCCTCGAAAGTACCATCGATGCTGCCATCATCCACAGCAATGATGGTGAAGTCGGCGTCCGCCTGACGGCATGCCGCCTGCAAACGCTGCATCAATTCAGGCAGGGACAGTGCTTCATTGAAGCAAGGCACAATCAGGTCAATTCTGGGCTTCCGGGTCGTCAAGGATTGGCTTCTTCGCTGTCGGGTTGATGGATTGGGGTAATTTCCCTGTTGGGCTGAGGGTCGGGGTTGTCAGGACTGCCCCCAGGCCTGGCGCCAATATTACCCCCGGTATCAGCTCCAGTATCAGTCCCGGTATCCGTTATTGGGTTGAAGACAACCACTTCAACATATTCCGGGTAAGGCGCATTGATTGTAACAGACCAGATTGCTTTTTCACCCGGCTGACATGCTTTACAGGCATAGTATTCCTGCAAAGTGGTTTGTAAAAAAGGCGCGACCGTCTGGCCATTGAGCCATACGGATGTTTCACGAGGCATCCAGAAATGGTACAGATTGGTTATGACCAGTAGTTCATCAGTCCTGGCCTCAAATCGGTATTCCAGAAAACGTTGCTCTCCATGCATGGACAGGCGCGGTGGATATTCATCCCCTAAAGGTACTGCCAGTGGCTCATCGGGCCCGAAAATCTGTTGCGGTTTGACGAAATAGAGTGGGCCTGCACGTTGCGCGCCCGTCAATCCCAGAATGACTGCATCACGTTGGTTCACGCCAAGGTAATGTGCACCGGGGCCGGTGCCACCCAGGTATATTTTCTGATCGGCGCAACGCATTCGCGATTCCAGTGCATAACTCTGTTCCAGTATCAGGCTGGCCAAACCGTGGAAGATGACAGCCTGATCATGGGCACAGATGAACTGCGCCAGATCTGTTCGTGCCCAGGCCGGGAAAACCACCCCATCGCTAAATTCCGTTGGTGCAAAACTGCGAACATTCAGCAACGAGGTCGCTGGAATGGATACCGTTCCCGTTTTGCTGTCACTGTAATTGGCCAGTGCAAATCCGCCCAGTGATAGCAGTGCCAATGCACTGGCTACAGTGCTGATTCGGGTCTTCCAGGGTTCGGCAAACTGGCTCCAGCCCAAAGCAGCAAGCCCGCACCAGGGCGGATAAAGCATCAGCACCATATAGTACTGGGTGATCGGCCTGATCATGGCAATCAGCACCAGGCTGGTGGCTATCAGAACAAGCAAGGCGCCAGGCAAGCGCCAGTCATGCTGTCGCCCGGCACTCCAAATGGCCAGACCGATGCCGACCGCAAAAACCCCGTAAAGCAGGGCACTGGCCATGAAAAGCACCAGGCCATCCAGCCCCAGGAATCCCTTGAGCATGAGATAGGGCGCATCCATAAACGTGCCTCGGGCCAGGCTGGCCAGGCCCAGAAAATTCTGCCAATAATCCAGCGAAGCAGCATATTCGCTACTGCGGTGGAAATCAGGCCAGGCCTGCATGT
>CAZRTG010000112.1:0-11424 GCA_964602895.1 uncultured Wenzhouxiangellaceae bacterium | reverse complement strand
CCACCCGGTAATTATCGTTCCAGCCGGTAGCAATTGGAACAGTTACAGAGGTAACAAGGAGGTTGAAGATTTCGAGAACTTCCTTTATCCGTGAGTCAATTGGATTAAGGGGCCGTTGGTTTATGGCTTCTTGCCTGGCCTGACCGGCGTAAGTATCTGACTGCTGCCCAATACAGCCATCCGCCAAGCCAACCTCGGCCATACAAATAATCAAAGGCTTTGTGGGCAGCATATGGAACCAACAAGGGTCGCAGCTTCCCTGATGGCTGTTCTTTCGGCTATGCTAGGCAAGGCTGGCACCCACGCCATGGATAGATGGGTACCGGCGTACAGCGACTACCAAGGAAGGAATCACTGTGAGAAAGGGAATAATTCGAATTCTGGCGCTGTTCTTTTTGGCCAGCTCCATGTCAACTCACGCCGCATGTGGATTTTCTGCGGTCTATTTTTTCGGTGCAAGCAACCTGGATACCGGCAACTTCCAGAATCATCCTTACTGGAGCACCCAGCCTTTCGCACCGCTTCCTCAGAACGGATATTGGATGGGACGCGCGCAGTCGGGCCCGGTGTGGGCTGATTACTTTGCCGATGCATTGAACCTGCGGTCAACAGCCTCGTCGGAAGGGGGCACCAACTATGCGTTTGGCGCTGCGGGGACCAGCCCCCACCCGGGTGAAATTCCCGATGCTCCTGGTACCCCCATCCATGCGCTGTACCTGTCGACACAGGTCGACCAGGCTCTGGCGGATGCGAATAACAGCCTCAGTTCCGAAGCGTTATTTGTGTTTGAGATTGGCCACAATGATATGCCCTTCTTTGGCCGCACTGAAGAAGATGCGCCGGATGCCGGCGGCGTAGTGATCGCACAGATGCAGCGCTTGCGTGCAGCAGGGGCAGCCATTTTTCTCGTTCGATTGCTGGGAGCCGGGCTCGAACCCTATGCCACGCCTTTCAACCAGGCGGTTCTGGCCGGCGTTGACGTATTGCGTAACAATGGCGCTACGGTCTACGTGGTCAGCCACGTGGATTTTGCATCTGAGTACCTCACTGTCCCCCACCTGGCAACGATTGGCATCACCGAATTCTCTTCAAACTGCCGTGCGGACGCCGCTTGCCAGACTGCTGCCAGCGTCGCTGCCCGGTCTGGCCAGGCTTACAATCATGCCCACCTGTTTTTCGATGGTATCGGACCACACTGGAACCACAAAGTCCACGCCGACATAGCCAAGCATGCGCTCACATACCTCCCGACTTGTAAAAGGCTATTTTTCAATGGCTTTGAGTGAGGACGGTAGTGGCTGAACAGTGAGTGGGTATCTCCAGCCTGTCTCACACATCCAGCAGAAAACAGGCTTGCCAATGAAGGCATCCGGTGGCCTGTAACAGCCAAATCGAAAGTATCTCGCTCGACCTGCTGGCGTCCGGCCTGGTCTTCACCCGGCTGATAGCTCCCGCATATCGCACCAAGGATCCGGAATTTTCCGTCTGGGCGCACTATGCGGGTTAACATGCCCCTGCAGAACTTTTATTGGCATTATCGGAATGAGCCCATGCGTTATTTACGGTTTTTATTATTTCCGGTCGTTGCGGCCATTCTGGCGGTGATTCTGGCGGCCTGCAGCCCGACGGAAAGCGATCCCGTCCCAGCGCGTTCCTGGTCACCGGCAGCCATTGCGGCGAGCTCGGGCGGTGCGGATTACGATCCCTCGCGTGACTATTTTACACAGTCCAATTATCGCCAGTTCCGCTTGCAGCATTTGCTGCTGGATCTGGATGTGGATTTCGATCAAAAGCAGTTACAGGGACAGGTGCGGTTGCGCATGCAGCGGCTGGATCCCGTCGCGGATGAAATCATTCTGGACAGCAGCGGCCTGCAGGTCGAAGCGGTCAGCCTGTTGCGCAAGGGTCTGGCACCGCTGGAACTGAATTTTTCGGTGGGCGAGACCCGGCCGGTATTGGGTGAAGCCATTCGCATCGTCCTGCCAGCGGATCTTCGAGCCGAGGAAATACTCACGCTGCAATTGCGTTACCACACCGGGCCCGACCCGTCGGCCATCATGTGGCTGGAACCAGCCATGACGGCAGGCGGTGAACAGCCGTTCATGTTCACCCAATCGCAGGCAATCCATGCACGCAGCTGGGTGCCATTGCAGGATACTCCGGCAGTGCGATTTACTTATGAAGCCCACATCTACACCCCACCGGATTTGTTGGCCGTGATGAGCGCCGACAATGATCCGCAGGCCGCACGTGGTGGTAAATACCGGTTTTCCATGCCACAACCCATACCGTCCTATTTGATGGCATTGGCCGTTGGTAACCTGTATTTCGAACCTTTTGGGGAACGTACCGGTGTTTATGCCGAACCCGAGGTACTGGAAAAAGCCGCCTATGAATTTGCTGATACCGAAGACATGTTGTTGGCAGCCGAAGCCCTGTACGGGCCTTACGAATGGGGCCGCTATGACTTATTGATTTTGCCGCCCAGCTTCCCTTATGGCGGCATGGAAAACCCACGTTTGTCTTTTATCACCCCCAGCGTATTGGCCGGTGATCGCAGCCTGGTTTCCCTGATTGCACACGAGTTGGCACACTCCTGGTCGGGCAACCTGGTCAGCAATGCCAGCTGGCGTGATATCTGGTTGAATGAGGGCACCACATCCTACCTGGAAGCGCGACTGATGGAAGTATTGTTCGGCAAGGATCGGGCTGATGAAGAGCGGGTATTGAGCTATCTGAATTTGGTGGAAGAATTGTCAAAAACCCCAGTGGAAATGCAGCCCCTGGCGCCACGCATGGATAGCGGTGATCCGGATGAAGGCCGGGGTGGCCTGGAGTACAGCAAAGGCCAGCTGTTGCTGGAAACGCTTGAAGCGCGCTTCGGTCGCGAGGTATTCGATGCCTATCTGACGGACTATTTCAAACACTTTGCCTGGCAGTCCATTACCACCGAACAGTTTCTGGAATACATCGACAGCCGGTTGTTGCAAAAACATCCGGGCATTTTCTCCCGCGCTGAGTTGGAGCAATGGCTGTATCAGGCGGGCATTCCAAAAACTGCGCAACTTCCTGTTTCGGAGAGCCTGGACGCCATTGATGAACTTTCCCGTGATTGGGCATTGGGCGAAATCGCCAGTACGGCCTTGCCCGCTGGCGAGTGGAGCCCGCACGGCGTGGTTCGTTTTATCAATGCCTTACCGGCAGAGCTCAACGAGCGTCAGTTGGTGGAATTGGATGGTGCCCTGGGATTGAGTGACAGCGGCAACGCAGAAATTACCCGCAGCTGGTTTATCCAGGTGGCGGAACGTCGCCACCTGCCGGCTTATTCTGCCATGGAAGATTATTTGGCCCGTTATGGTCGCACCCGTTTGATCGAGCCAGTGTATGAAGCGCTGGTCAAAAATGGTCGGGATATGCAACTGGCGCAGCAGCTGTTTACCGAAAACCAGGCACACTATCATCCGGTAACCCGGGAGGCGATTCAAAAGGTGTTGCAGCGGTAAGTCCCTTTTTAAGGTGTGCCTCAAAAAAAGACTTTAAGGAAACCCTGATTTATTCAGAGTTTCTTTGGCACAAGGATTTGCCAACATTTTCGATGATTGTAAATCATTGAAAATGAAGCCCAACAAAAACCACGCTTTTGTTGGGCTTGCGCTGGGAATTCATGGATGAATCATTCAGAGCTTCCTTGACAACAGAGCAGAGGAGACATCGGATTATGCGTCAGATTATCGTTAAACAATTTGGTTGGCAGGGTGTGGGATTTGGTTCGGCGCTTGCCATGGCCATTTCTTTCAATGTCAACCAGTCCATAGGATGGGCCATCGTGCATGGCCTGTTTTCCTGGTTCTACGTGATCTATTACGCTTTTTTCAGATAGCTTTAGCCTGGTGGCCTGTAACAGTGGGTGGTTTTCCACAAGATACGAGTGGCAGTGCAGCAAAGCCCGGCCATGCCGTCTATAATCCCCCGCCTGTCTTGGCGCCCCGAGTGAAAATATGTTCCGCAATATCCGTTTGTATCGCACCGCCAGCCCCTGGCCGGAAACCGAAGAAGAACTCAGCCAGAGCCTGAGCGAGCAGTCGTTCGTACCCTGTGGCGCGTTTTCAGAAAAAAGTGGTGGCTGGGAATCACCCACAAATGATCAATCAGGCCTGTTCAGCCGCCGGCTGGCGGGTGCTGACCTGATGCAACTGCGCACCCAAACTCGCGTATTGCCCCCGGCAGCCGTCAAGGAAGCGCTGGAGGCACGCGTTGCCGAGTATCGCGAACGCATGTCACAGGACC
Source organism: uncultured Wenzhouxiangellaceae bacterium (assembly GCA_964602895.1). Lineage (GTDB taxonomy): Bacteria > Pseudomonadota > Gammaproteobacteria > Xanthomonadales > SZUA-36 > JAWXBM01. The sequence goes on along the minus strand of CAZRTG010000112.1, from coordinate 7,137 downwards.
CGCCACGCAGCGAAATGCGTCGATTAAAGGAACAAACGCGGGACGAATTGGTGCCCAAAGCACTGGTCAAGTCGGATCGGATCCGTGGTTTTTATTTGAAAGACGAGAACATACTGGGAATTGAAACCGCCACACCGGCGAACGCGGAATGGTTTATCGATCACCTGCGCAAAGCGTTGGGGCGCTTGCATTGTTCACCACTGGCATTTGAGAAATCACCTTTGGAGCTGATGAGTAAAGTTTTCATGGGTCGTGGGGTTGCCCGCTTTGAGCTGGGCCGGGAATGTCGCATGCAAAGCCAGATGGACAACAAGTCGATTGTCACCTGGCGCGACCTGGACCTGGATGATGACAGCATCCGCCATCACCTGACTGAAGGCATGCAACTCACCCACCTGGGTATGAGTTATGACAGTATTCTGTCCCTGGTGCTGAGCACCGATTGCGTTATCAGCAAATTCAAGTTTTTCGAAGGTGAAGCCGTTGATACAACGGATGATGAAGATCCCATTGCCCGTCAGGATGCAGATTTTGTGCTGATGTCCGGCACCCTGAAACGAATTTTACAGGACCTTTCGAAAGAGCTGGGCGCATACGCGGCGGTCAGCAAGCAGACAGGGCCCAAGGGCGGCTGAATCGATGGCGCAATACACGGCTTGGACTTACTTGCAAAACATCCGTTTGGCTTCGTCTGAGGCGGTATTGAGCTGATCCAGTGCGCCGGGATGAGTGACCTCCATTCTTTTGAGGTTCTCCAGCATCTGGTCTACCTGATCAAGCAGTTCCTGCGTCGCCAGTCCGCATTTGACCGCAGCCAAAGACATGACCACGTTGACGGATGCACTACCCGAACCAAACTGGTTGCTGAAACGGCTGGTTTGCGCCATCGCCAGCAAGCCCAATGGCTCGCGTTCCTGCATATTGCGCCAGGTGTATTCACGTGATTGTTCGGAGAGTTCCAGCACCTCGTCCCATCGGTCGAAGCCTAAAAGTATGTTGTCGAAATTGCGCGGCAAGGTTGCAAACAGATAACGAGCCACCGGGCTACCGCCATCGGCCGCGCGTTCCAATCGCGTCCAGAAATCTTCAGTGATCAGTCCTTGTGCAGCGTCACATCGATAGTAGGAGTCCCATCGTTCCATTTCGAATGATTCGATCGAGTCGAACTCCTGTACTGTTCGCGAGGCCCTGAATTGTTTCAGCGGTTTGCCTTCTGCAAACGACTTGGCGGCCTCTTCAATCGATTGCTCAACACGTTGTTTGCTTTTTGGCACATAGCGGCATTGGTTAAGCAATTGGCTCAACTCGATGGCCTCGGTATTGTCACCGGAAAAAGCTGCTTCAATCTGTGCCTCCAGGTCCTGTCGGTGGATGATCTGTTCCGCACTAAGCACAGTCGAATCAGGCTGTGAGTCCGCTGTTTCGTTTGCGGAGTCTGCTGCTCTTTTCCCGGTCGGGGTGGGTAATGCAGCTACGGTATCCAACCAATCCATTTCATCAAACGGTACGGGTTCTTCAGCAGGAAGCCCCAACTCTTCAGCAGCCCTCTCTTCATCCGCAGTGATAATATCGACGGCCGAGGTATCTGCAGGGCCGGTAAAAAACCACAAGCCCAATGCGAGCAACAAGGCAGCGATAAACAGCAACAGGCCACGAGTATTCAATTTGGTTTTCCTGAACAAAAGATTACCCGGTCAAAAAATAACATATCCATGCCCACGTAATCCGGTTGAGTTACCCCAATAGGAGACCACAACCATTCAAAGTGGTTTCCTGGACTCAGCCAACATAAGTTTGGTGCCATGATCCCGGATACGGGTACTGCCCGTTCCGGGATCGCGCCGTTGTCGCGATCCGACCGTCATCCCGGAAGTGGCGCAGCCACTATCTAACCGTCATCCCGGAAGTGGCGCAGCCACTATCCGGGACAGGCCGAAAAAAGAAAAACCCCACCGAAGTGGGGTTTCTCAGAACTAACGCAGTTGTTTGAGTTGGTAAATACTCAAACGGGTTGGCAAAACAGCAAGCTGTTTTTACATCATGCCGCCCATGCCGCCCATACCACCCATATCCGGTCCGCCACCATGGCCATGGCCTTCTTCCTTGGGTGCTTCAGCGATCATGGCTTCAGTGGTGATCATCAGGCCAGCGATGGATGCCGCATGCTGCAGGGCCGTACGAACCACCTTGGTGGGATCCAGAATACCGGCCTTGATCATGTCCACGTATTCAGCGGTAGCGGCGTTGTAACCGAAGTTACCCTTGCCTTCAGCCACCTTGTTCAGAACCACGGAAGGTTCGTCACCGGCGTTGGCAACGATCTGACGCAAAGGCTCGGTCATGGCACGACGGGCAATGGTGATACCGACGTTCTGGTCTTCGTTGAGGCCTTTCAGCTTTTCGATCTTGGCCAGCGCACGAATCAGCGCTACGCCACCACCAGGAACCACGCCTTCTTCAACCGCAGCACGGGTAGCGTGCAGCGCGTCTTCGACACGGGCTTTCTTCTCTTTCATTTCCACTTCGGTAGCTGCGCCAACCTTGATAACCGCAACACCGCCAGCCAGCTTGGCTACGCGTTCCTGCAGTTTTTCACGGTCATAATCGGAAGAGGATTCTTCGATCTGGGCACGGATCTGCTTCACGCGGCCTTCAATCTGCGCGCTGTCACCAGCACCATCAATGACGGTGGTGTTTTCCTTGGTGATGCTGATCTTCTTGGCAGAACCCAGATTGTCCAGCGTGGCTTTTTCCAGGCTCAGGCCGATTTCTTCAGAAATCACGGTACCACCGGTCAGAACGGCGATGTCTTCCAGCATGGCTTTGCGACGATCGCCGAAACCGGGGGCTTTAACCGCAGCAACCTTGACGATACCGCGAATGGTGTTGACTACCAGGGTAGCCAGAGCTTCGCCTTCCACATCTTCAGCAATGATCAACAGCGAGCGGCCGGATTTGGCTACGCCTTCGAGGATCGGTAGCATGTCACGTACGTTGCTGATCTTTTTGTCGAACAGCAGGATGTAAGGCTGTTCCAGCTCTACACTCATGGTCTGCTGGTCATTGATGAAATACGGTGACAAATAGCCACGATCAAATTGCATACCTTCAACTACGTCCAGTTCGTTGGCCAGGCCGGAACCGTCTTCAACGGTGATGACGCCTTCCTTGCCCACTTTTTCCATTGCCTCAGCAATGATCTGGCCAATTTCTTCATCCGAGTTGGCAGAGATGGTGCCGACCTGTGCAATGGCGCTGTTGTCGGTGCACGGTGTGGATTGTGCTTTCAGTGCTGCAACCGCTTCAACGACTGCTCTGTCGATACCGCGCTTCAGGTCCATGGGGTTCATGCCAGCCGCAACGGCTTTCATGCCTTCTCTCAGTATGGCTTGAGCCAGTACGGTAGCTGTGGTGGTGCCATCGCCGGCGATGTCAGACGTCTTGGAAGCGACTTCCTTGACCATCTGTGCGCCCATGTTCTCGAACTTGTCCTCAAGCTCGATTTCCTTGGCAACAGATACGCCGTCCTTGGTGATGGTAGGGGCGCCAAAACTCTTGTCCAGAACCACGTTGCGACCCTTGGGGCCCAGCGTAACCTTGACGGCGTTGGCCAGAACGTTAACACCCTTCAGCATTTTGCTGCGGGCGTCTTCGCCGAATCTTACTTCTTTTGCGCTCATAGAATTATTCCTCGAGTTCGTTGCGTGAAGTTTTGCACTTCACTGACAAATAGGGGTTGTGGTTGATCTGCTGTAACGGATACCGATCAGTCTTCGATCACAGCCATGATGTCGTCTTCGCGCATAACAAGGAGTTCCTCATTATCCACTTTGACTTCTGTGCCGGAGTATTTACCGAATAGCACCGTGTCGCCTTTTTTGACATCCAGCTTACGGGTCTCACCATTTTCCAGAATTTTACCCTTACCTACCGACAACACTTTGCCGCGAATGGGTTTCTCAGCTGCGCTGTCAGGAATAACGATGCCGCCAGCTGACAGCTTTTCTTCCTCAAGGCGTTTCACGATCACGCGATCATGCAAAGGACGAAGTTTCATTTCAGAATCTCCCAAATTCATGTTTCATTAAGTTAAGTCAGTAATTCCGACCGACAGAACCGGCCGGACTTGAGTTTGTCTGTACCCCCCAACCAAAACCCTCTTTTGGTTATCTTCCAATACCCGGACTTGTATCCCGGGGTTTCGGTTTGCGGTACAGCCTGTGACAGCAGTTGGGGTTATCGGTGAACCGTTTCAAGGGAAAAGGACTTAAATAGCCCTGAATTGAGGTTTTTTTTGTGAATCAGCCCAAACTTGGGTCTGAGCAGTGCGATTTGTGCCTGTCCGGACTCCTTCCGGACTCGCCAGCCGGAACACGATTTGGCCCGGAACTGTAACCAAATCGTCGCCCGTGCGTTTAAGCTTTATACATGAGCAGAATCTTTCGGCAATGGGTAGAGGCGTACCAGGATCAGGCTTGGTCTTTGGCCCGCTATCTGCTCAAAGATGCGGCTGAGGCGGAAGACGTTTGCCAGGAGTCTTTTATGAAACTGTGGAATCAACAGGATGCCATCGATCCGGCCAAGGTCCGGGCCTGGTTGATGAAAGTGGTTCGCAATGGCTGCCTGGATCGAATACGACAACGCAAACCCAGTGAAGAGTTGGGTGATTGGCAGGCGTCTGTGGCCGATGGTCCGCAGCAGGGGGCAGAACATTCGGAGTTGGGGCAGTGGCTGCAGCACTCGATTGAACGGTTGGGTGAGCCCTACCGTTCCCTGGTGGTGTTGCGGGATGTGCAGCAGAACAGCTACGAGGAAGTGGCCGATACCCTGGAACTGAGCCTGTCGCAGGTCAAGGTATACCTGCATCGGGCACGCAAACAACTGCGCGAAGAACTCGCGGAGGTCAGACCATGAACAAAAACCCGGAGTCGCCAGCCCATTCATCGGCCAATCATCCGGCCAGCGATCAGGCCAGCAATCCGGCCGGCAATCCGAATTGGGAAGAGCAGATCAACGCCCTGTTGGATGGAGAACTGGATAATGAACAGGCTGAACAACTGAAGACAGCGGCCGGACAGGACCGTGCTTTGGCGCAAGCCATTGTCGACGCCTACCAACTGCAACAGGCCCTGGAAGCCATTCCGCTGCAGCGGGCACCGGCCAGTTTGCGCCGCAAGCTGGCCAGCATACCGGCGGAACAGGGCAAAAAAAGTCACCCGGCATTTTGGCCAAAATCATGGGTGTCATCATGGCCAGTCTCACGGTCAGGCTGGTTCCGGCCCGCCTGGATTACCGCTTTAGCGGCCATTCCACTGGCCGTCATTGTGCTGAATCTGTGGCAGGCGGCACCGGTCGAGCAGACGGCGCCTGCGACGGCCGGGGTGACCGAGCCTACCGCAGCCGAGCTGCAGGAAGCTCAGCGGGAGTTGGCGGTGGTCTTTGCATATCTGGGCAAAATAGGCCGCAAAACCAGCCTGGAAATAGGCCAGACGGTGAACAGCGAAATGCAGCAAAACATCAATGAAAACATGATCCGGACCCTGCGGGAGCAGATGGAATTCAACAAGGAGCGAAACGCATGAAATATGGGATGAATATCAGTCCGGCCACTGTATGGGCCGCCCTCTTGGGCTTGCTGTTGAGCCTGCCCGTCATGGCCCAGGAAGATGCCTTGAAAGACTTACCGGGATACGTGGATTTTGGTGAGTTACAAAGCGTATACGGCGAGCCCAAGGTGATGATCAACCTGGGCGGTTCCATTCTGAAGTTTGTCGGTGGCATGACCAAGGATGACCCGGAAACGGCCGCCCTGCTGGACAAGCTCAAGGGCGTGAGGATCAATGTCTATTCGATAGACGGGCAGCCGGATGCTGCCCTGCAGAAAGTCAGTCAGGTCAAGAGCCTGTTGCAGAGCGGTAGCTGGGAGCCCATCGTGCAGGTCAACGAAGCGGGTGAACAGGCACAGATTTTTATCAAGCTCAGCGGCGATGTCATGGAAGGCCTGACGGTGATGGCGGTGGACGAAGAAGAAGCGGTGTTCATCAATATCATTGGCCAACTCGACCCTGCACAGCTGGGCAAGGTGATGGAAAATTTCGATATCGACCTCGATGCAAACCTGGGCCTGAATTGATATGCCTGACTGGAGCCGGATGATTGCAGCGGTTTTGTTGGTCTGCGTGATGACGTCGCCGGTGATTTTATCCGGCTGCGGCATGACGGCACCGCGCAGCAATCCAGGATTTGCCGAACTGGATTCCCCCGGACTTTTTGATACGGATCACAGCATGACCCTCACCATTGGCCCGACATTGCTGCATTTTGCCGCGGCCCATCTCGATGATGAGCCGGAAACCCGGGCCCTGTTACGCAGTCTGGACGGTGTCCGCATCCGTATTTACGAGGTCAAACGCAACACCGACAAGTTAGCGAGCCGCATCGCCGGCATGCGCAGCAAATTGCAACAATCGGGCTGGGAGCCCGTAATGTTGGTACAGGAAGAAGGTGAACAAACTCATTTGCTGGTGAAGATGCGGGAAGACCGCATACTCGGCCTGACCTTGCTGGCCATGGATGAAGACTCGGAAGTGGTGATGATCAATCTGATGGGCGAGATTCGTCCACAGAACTTTTCCAATGTGATGGTGGCCCTGAATATCGGCAACGACAGCGCCCGTCACGTTCAGGTCAGTGGATTGTAACCGCCAAATCGAAAGCACCGCACGTGGCCTGGCCACGGATCGAAACCCTTGGCCAGGGAACTCAGTAATCGTTATTCGGGTCGTCACGCACAATCACCGTATTGACCACCGGCAGAATTTCATCGGCGGGCAGACCGGCGCGCTGTGCATGCTCCATGAGGGTATCCGCGTCTTCGGCCTGGTAAATGCAGACGGTGCCCAGGGTGCCGTCCTCTTCTTCAATAACATAGGAGCGAATCCACTGGAGCTGATCCGGCATTTCCTCGTCGGCAACCCGGATCGATTCAGCGGCTGCATCTTCCAGATCAGAGGCGTCTTCCCAGGCGCCTCGGCGCAAAATCACAAACGTATTCATGGCAAATCTCCGCAAGTGGGGGGTTTACCTAGCAGTCTGTCGGGTTTAACCACCCGACAACATGATATTGAGTACCGATTC